>PATC01000016.1 GCA_002712285.1 Methanobacteriota archaeon | reverse complement strand
TGGGCAAGGGGATGAGGGGTCATACGTAAGTGGCGTGAATATGAAGGGGTGGGGTGTCGCATTCCTGTAATCAATTGTTGTAAATGCAATATCCATCATCTCCCCCATATCTGTCCAATAACTGATGTTATTGGCTGCGGGAGTCGTGGAGGTTCTATTTTCCCAACTCCATGGTCGAGTATTAGTCAATAGAACCATGACGACTGGTTCGTTATCCACTAAATTTCTTTCAAATCGTGTTGCGGTGCCGTGTAGAGAACCTGTGTGCCACCAAGTTTCATTGTTTACAATATTAAATCGTACTCCTGCTCCATATTCAGACCCAGAATTATCTGGATATGGGCTAATTGTTGTAAAATCGAATGGATTCTCGAATCCTTCATGATGTATGGTCTCATCTAAGTGAGAAATAAATCTAGCATAACTTGCAGCATTTCCAACCCATCCACCACTGGCTGCCATTTGTTCGATTGGACCAGATCCGCCATATGCCCGTGGTGCTGTATTTGTATCACCAAAAGACACACATGGTCCGAAACAAGGTTGGGGAAAATAACTGAACCAAGTACTATTTGTCCTATCGAAATATGTTACTTGATTTGGAGTTTGATTCTGAAATAATGTTTGTCCGATTTCCATGTTATTGATACCCATTGGATTAAGCACATGCTCGTTCACGTAATCTTCGTACTCCATTCCTGATTTTCTCTCGATAATTTCACCCATAATTCTGTACCCAATATTGGAATATACTTCGTTCGGCCCGGTTCCAGGTTGTGAATCCATAGGAAGGCGTAAGGTCTCACGGATTGTCGTTTCAATCCTTATTGGGGCTAGTGCTCCATTTTGATATTCATCTACAACAGATTCTAAATCTATACATGGATTATTGCCACCTTTCCAAGTATCACTTCCATCAGTCACATTCCAGTGCTCTTGATAATGCCAGGATGTTGTGGCTGTAGGGAGGGAATTTGCTAGACCATTTTGCATATTCAACAAATGTGAGACATTAATGTCATGAATGCCCCAATATACATCATCAGCATTTCCTGTTCGGCCATCTAAACCTGAATTCAAAAATTGATTCGGATGTTGAGGGTATGCACAGCCCCTAATTGGATCTGGGACGAGGTCAGGAATTAGATCCACCATTTTATCATCCAGTGATAATTCACCGCTTGCAACTAAAGTTTGAATTGCTGATGCTGTAATCGCTTTGGATAGGCTGGCAAGTCTGAATGTATGACTATTTTGAAGGAAGTAGTTGCTTCCACTCTCATTATCTGGATGAGCAAAACCGAATGACTTTGCATATACTAAACTACCATTATAGTAAATTGCAGCCTGTAGGCCTCCCTCTAGATTCCAACGGTTGGATAATGCTGTAAGATTTTCATCTAAATGTGAAAAATCTGTTAGTTGTGTCTGTCTTCCTTGAGTTTCGAATGTATCCTCTATACCTACTGATTGCATTGAGCTAAAAGATCCGAAACTAAACATCATTACCAAAATGACAGCGAGTGCAGTCTTACGAAACATATCCATGAAACATGGATAGAGAATTATCATTATTGTGGGTTTATTGGATTGGAATTGGATTTCAGAAACCCATGCCGCCCATTCCACCCATTCCACCCATGCCGCCCATATCTGGCATATCTGGGCCAGAATCTGGTTGAGGTTCATCGGCTACCAATGTCTCTGTTGTGAGCACTAGTCCTGCGATTGATCCTGCAGACTGAAGAGCGTTTCTTGTGACCTTTACTGGATCAATTACACCCGCTTCTAGCATGTCGACGTATTCATTTGTTCGAGCATTGTATCCGAAGGATGCTGAATCATTGGAAATAATCGTGTTAACAACTACGCTAGCTTCCTGACCTGCATTGTCACTAATCTGGCGAACAGGAGCAGAAAGTGCGTCGTATACTGCAGAGATTCCAATTGCTCGGTCCCCTGAATTGTTAGCCTTTAGGTCATCGAGAACACTACGAGCACGGAGAAGAGCGACTCCGCCACCGACTACAACGCCTTCAGCCATTGCAGCCCGTGTTGCATTCAATGCATCATCCACGCGTGCTTTCTTCTCTTTCATCTCAGTCTCAGTTGCTGCACCGATACGAAGAACGGCGACACCACCTGTCATCTTCCCGATACGCTTCTGCATCTTTTCTGTGTCCCACTTTGATGTGGCAACTTTCTCTTGACTGCGGAGTAGTTCAACGCGCTCGCTAATCTGATCTTTGTCGCCTTCTCCACCAACGAAAGTTGTCTTATTCTTGGCGAGAATGACTTTCTCAGCGCCTCCAAGTGACATTGGGCCCTGTGTTTTGATATCGGCACTGCGATCTTTTGCAAGGACAGAAGCCCCTGTAAGGATTGCAATATCCTCCAACAATTCACCCTGTTCGTCTCCAAAACCAGGGGCCTTGATTGCTGCTGCTTTGACAATTTTACTTGCAACATTCAGAACTAAAGTAGCAAGTGCTTCACCTTCGATATCTTTTGCAATAATTAGCAGGGGTCGCTTTTGTTGCATACTCGCTTCGAGGCTTGGTAGCAAATCTTGTGCACTATTGATTGTTTGATCAGTAATGAGAATCATTGGATTCTCAAGAACTGCTTCTTTGCGCTCACGATCTGTAATGAAGTATGGAGAAATGTATCCCTTGTCGACTTCCATGCCTTCGACTACCTTGAGATCGGTTTCAGCGGATTTTGCTTCCTCGACTGTGATGACACCTTCTTGGCCTACAGCCTCGACTGCTTCTGCAATGAGTTCGCCAATCGATGAGTCATTGTTTGCAGCAATTGTAGCAACTTGACGAATAGTACCTGAATCCTCAACAGGTTCTGCCATCCCCTTCAAACGCTCAACTACAGCTTCAATGGCCTCATCGAAGCCAGCCTTGAGTTCAACTGGGCTGCCCCCTGCAGTAACGTTTCGAAGTCCTGTGTGACACAATGCTTGGGCAAGAATGGATGCTGTGGATGTGCCATCTCCTGCATTATCTTGGGTCTTACTAGCAACCTCTTGGACTAATTTAGCACCCATATTTGCGAAGGGATCTGATAATTCGATGTCTTTTGCAATGGTTACTCCGTCATTGATAATCGTAGGACTACCCCACGATTTTTCTAGAACAACAGTTCTGGCTGCAGGGCCAAGTGTAACCTTGACTGCATTCGCTACTGCATCAATTCCATCGAGTAATTTACGTCGTGCTTCTTCTCCATACAACATTTGTTTTGCCATATTTGTCATCTCCACATTTGTTTCATTCGTTGACCTTCGCTTGAAGATCTTCAGATTTGATTAGAAGGTATTCAACACCGAGCCATTCAATTTTGGTGCCACTATATTGCCGATATATTACGCGATCTCCTGCTTTTACATTCTCAGCATCGGAGCCCACTGCAACCACAAGACCGACTGTCATCTTCTCGCGTGCTTCCTCGGGTAAGAGTAGTCCTGAATGTGTTTTCTCAGGTGCGGCTTCCATCTGAAGAAGCACCATCTCTCCCATTGGCTCGATTCCGATTCCCATAACAATCACCCGGCTCTATTGGGGGTCTTTCTTAAACCTCATCCTAGCGATTTACAGCATCGAAACAAGATGTTGACCTGTGTAAGAATTCGTGGATTTAGCAACCAGTTCGGGGGCGCCTTCTGCAACAATTTCGCCTCCTCCATCCCCCCCATCAGGACCAAGATCGATTATCCAATCAGAAGATTTGATCACATCCATATTATGTTCAATCACAAGGACAGTGTGACCATTGTCACGGAGTCGGAGAAGAACGCCAATTAATTGATGGACGTCTGCCATCGATAGTCCAGTCGTTGGTTCATCAAGAATGTAGAATGTGTGCTTCTTCGGTGGACGGTGAAGTTCTGTAGCTAATTTGACCCGTTGCGCTTCTCCGCCAGATAATGTAGTGGCTGGTTGGCCTAAACGGATGTATCCTAACCCGACATCGACAAGAGTCTTGAGAATACGGTGGATCTTTTTCTGATTTGAAAAAAAGTTTGCAGCGTCTTCAATTGTCATCTGAAGAACATCGTGGATTGAGTGTCCCTTCCAAAGTACTTCTTGAGTTTCACGATTGTATCTAGTACCTTTGCAGACCTCGCATTCAATCCAAACATCTGGAAGGAAGTTCATTTCGAGTTTTATTGAGCCCCCGCCCTTACAAGATTCGCAGCGACCGCCACGTACGTTGAATGAAAAAGTACCAGGAGTGTATCCTCTTTCCTTTGATAGGGATACTTCGGAGAACAAGGCTCGAATCAAATCGAAGGCTCCGGTGTAAGTTGCAGCATTAGAACGAGGTGTGCGTCCAATAGGTGTCTGATCAATTACAATCGCTTTATCCACATTTTCAATTCCATCGATGATTCGATGTCGGCCGGGTGTTACATCAGAACGATGTAAAGAACGCAATAAAGCGGGAGCAAGTATACCTGTAACCAAAGAAGACTTTCCTGAGCCAGATACTCCTGTGATAGATATGAAACAACCCAACGGTAAACGAATATCAATTTCAGCTAGATTGTTCTGAGCAGCACCATGGATTGTTATCCATTTTTCACCTGGACTAATGCGTGATTCGGGTACAGGAATTTTACTACGGCCACTGAGATATGCTCCAGTTAGGCTCGTTTCACTACCAAGGACTTCTTTGAGGGTGCCATTTGCCACAACTTCTCCACCCTCTCGGCCGGCTCCCGGACCTAAATCTACAATCCAATCTGCCTGTCGGAGGGTTTCTTCATCGTGTTCGACTACAAGTAGCGTGTTCCCAATGTTTGTGAGTTCACGTAATGTTGAGAGTAGGCGGGCGTTATCCCTTGCATGCAATCCTATGCTGGGTTCGTCCAATACATACATCACACCAGTTAACCGCGTCCCAATCTGACTAGCAAGACGAATTCTCTGACTTTCTCCACCACTTAGCGTACTTGCTCGACGATCCATTGTGAGGTAATCAAGACCGACTAACGCCAGAAATTGTAGTCGATTTTCAATCTCTTTGATTACTTCCCGACCGATATGTAGGTCGCGTTCGGTGAGCAATTTTGTGATTTCTAACACTTCTCCATCAGGTGCATCTCTTTCCAATTCAAGCCATATTGGGTCTATTGTCTCACTTCGCCATCTTTGAACGACTGCAAGGGCCTCAAGAACAGAACAAGAGGAAAGTTGCGGTAGGGTCACCTCACCTACAGTCACCATTGAGGTCGCGCGATTCAATTTCCGCCCTTCGCATTGACGACATGGTTCGTCATTCATGTAAGTGGCTAAGCGAGATCGGGTTTTTTCTGATGAAGTATCAGTCAGTTGTCTTTTGAGGCGGGGAATTATTCCCTCCCATGGTTTAGAGGAAGAAAACGATGAGCCGCGTTCTGACTCATAGTGAAAATGGATTATTGTTGACCCACTACCGTGAACAAGAATATCCTGAGCGTCATCATCTAATTCACCAAATGGTATTCTGGGATTAATTCCATAGTGCTCACAAACCTGAACCATTTGCGAACGGTACCAATTGGAATGCATTGAAAGACGAAATGGTGTGACACATCCATCCTCAACTGATAATTGAGAATCAATGATTAGTTCCTCACTGAAGCTTCGCTGAACTCCTAAGCCTTGGCACCCTGGGCATGCCCCCAAGGGATTGTTGAAGGAAAATATTCGTGGACTCATCTCCGGAAGAAATGCTCCATGGGTTGGGCACGCAAACTCCTCAGAATATGGGATGACCGTTCCTGGTTCTGTCTCACTAGATTTGGGGCTCTCTACTTTTGTTGAATCTTGTATTCCACTTAATGATTCAATTGCCACTGCTCCCCCTCCGAGCCGCAATCCAGCATCAACTGCTTCTGTGAGACGTTGGCGGTTTGTTTTCAAAAGGCGTAACCGATCTAGTCGTACATCGATAGTGTGGCGTAAATTCTTCTCGAGTTCGGGGGCATTTTCAAATTCAGTTTCTCGACCATTGATTCGACCAGTGGTATATCCTTGTTCGATTAAGGTTCGTAGAAGATCAACATGTGTACCTTTTCGTTCTCGAATTACAGGTGACCAGATGGCAATCGCGTGGCCTTCAAACCGCCACATTACGTCATCCACGATTTCTTGAACTGTTCTCCTCGCAACTTCAATACCACATTCAGGACAATGTGGTCGGCCAATTCGTGCCCAAAGAAGTCGAAGATAATCCATGATTTCGGTTACTGTAGCAACTGTTGAACGCGGATTATGTGAGCCTTGTTTTTGGTCAATACTAATCGATGGTGATAGGCCATCAATTGTATCGCAATCGGGTTTTTTCATCTGGCCGAGGAATTGTCGTGCATAAGAGCTAAGACTTTCCACATATCTTCGTTGACCTTCAGCGTATAGTGTATCGAAAGCAAGGCTAGATTTTCCAGACCCTGAAACTCCTGAAATAACTACAAATTTATCACGAGGAATATCAACATCAATATTCTTCAAGTTATGAGTTCGGGCTCCTCGAACTCGAATCCAGGATGACCCAGATGTTTCAGGCGGAAAATCATCGCCCATACTCTACATCCTCCAATGGTTGTTCTTGAACTGTGTCAAGATAATTCAGGACTGATTTGTCCCTCATTGATCTCTACAGGACAAGTAGTAATTCCAAGAATTGGGTAGAATGGACAATAACCCATTAGAGATGTGAATGTCAAGAATACTGCCAATCCAAGAGCAAATACTTCGAAAATCACCTCAAGGATGCCTAAAAATCCTGTTAATTCAGCAAACGCAATGGAAATTCCTGCCGAACCCCGGATAATTCGATCTAGTCGACCAACATTAGACATAATGTGAGAATTTTATGGAATCCGATATAGTCCCTCGTTCAGAGGAACGAAACAGGCGGGGAGTATGTCGGCGGATATCTGGGGAAGTTTGTGGTCCTCAAATCATAGTGCATTTGCTCGCCGATACATGACTGCGGCTATCGAAAAAGAAACGTTGGTCTGTCTAGCCGCCGATTTACGTACAATGGATGAAATCAGTGCATTGATCACTGAAGTAGGGCCCTACATTGCATGTCTGAAATTACACGTTGACATAGTAGATGATTGGAACATCGAAGGGTGGATGGAAATATGCGATGAGGCAAGAACTCAAGGTGTAGCAATTTGGGAAGATAGAAAATTTGCAGATATTGGTAGAGTAAGTCGACAACAAATGGCTGGTGCCTTCGATATTCGTTCTTGGGCAGATATTGTCACAGCCCACTTGATATCTGGACCAGATATTGTGCAAGGTCTACAAGATGGGTGGAAAGATGTAGATCGAGAAGGGGGGGTTTTACTTCTAGCCCAAATGTCGAGTCGTGGCAACCTCCTTGATGAAAAATATACGAAGGCTGTAGTCGAGCTTGGGAATGAAGAAAATGGAGTCCTTGGATACATTGGAAATGGAAGTAAGCCTGATGCGATTAGAGCATTAAAGCAAATTGTTGGTTCAAACAGAATGATTTGGACGCCTGGAATTAATCTCGCCGTTGGCGATGGAGTGGCAGGGCAACGATATGGTCACCCTCGTGAAGCTGTGCTTGCTGGTTCAGATTGTCTGATTATTGGTTCAGGAATTCATCAAAGTCAGGATAGGGTAACTGCTGCTGCTGAATATGCACGAATATCTTGGCAGGCACTACTCGACAGGTGAGTAGATGGATGTCACTAGTCTAATCGGTTGGGGGTTGGTCCTGATCCTCTTTGTTGTGTTGAGTATGGGGTTACTTTGGATGAGAGGGCGTTCGTTAAGGTTGGAAAAAATGTTGAATGATGGTAATGTCGAGATACTTAACGAAGGGAATATTCAATCTGAAGTTTTGAATCACTTCCCTGAAGGAAGTCGAATTATTCCTTACACCCCATACATTGCAGAACCTGAAGAAGCTAACCCAACAATCAACGAATCAAGGCAGTAATTGCATTATGAAATCTTGTTGAAAATAAGCAACTACTCCAATTCCACCTACCAGTGTAATTAACAAAAGAAATTTTGGCCAGCGTCGTTTCTTCTTTTTTGTTTGAACTGGATTAATCGGCATTAGTGGTTCAGGAGGTGGAGGTAGATTTTCTGGAATAGGTAGAGGTGCGATCTCTTCGACTGATACTACCTCATCGCCATCGATAGTGCGTAAATCTGGATAGAGTTCGTCAAGATCTGCGAGACCAGGTGCTTCTGGTACGGGCCCCATTATTTGTTCCCATGCGCCTTCGATATCCGACATTGTAAACGGAACTTGTAGGATGGCGACTGCTCCCGCACTGTAAGCAACATCTTCAGCCATCGAACGGCGAATTCTAGAACAAATGTACACTAGACGTGCATTGGGATCAGATTCTCTAATTTCAAGACCTACAAGATGTCCATTCAAAGGTCCGGCAACATCCAATGAAAGAAAGACAACGGTTGGAGATTCACGCCGCATTTTGACATATGTGTCTACAGCTCTATCCCCGTTGGGTTGGTCCTCAATCGTGTGACCACGGCGACGAAGTAAATCGGTGATGCGGCGGTGTGCATTCCGTTCATTCACAACGACGAGTGCGCTGGGCAGTTCTGTCGTCATGACTCTGAAGGGTAAGGGGGCACACATGAATGACGCGGTCATTCCTCTTCAGAATGGCTGTCTGTGTGAACGATTTCGCTCGGGGCAGCTGCAGGATCAGTGAAAGTCTTGTGTAGTTCCTCTTGGCGTTTCATTTCCGTTTCAATCGCAGCCTGTTGTTCAGGTGCTTTAACAAATATCATTCGAAGTTCAGATAATGTTCCACGCAACAAATTCATTTCCAATTCAGATAGATTGCCTGTAGTTTTCTCATAGATGGCATCAATCGCATCAATTGCAGCCTTTGCCTCACCGAGATTGAAATGGATTTGACCCTCGTGATCAGGGATGCCCCCCATATTCACAAGTGCAGTTCTCTGAAGCATCTGAATCAAGCCAAAAAGCCGCTCTGATTTTTCGTCTTCAAATGGTGAATTCATCTAAACATCTCCTCCAACAGCCAGTCTGGATCAAAGGGATGTAAATCTTCGTAGCCTTGGCCTACTCCAACCATTACAATCGGCCGGCCGGTGATATGAGCAATTGAGAGGGCTGCTCCCCCTTTTGCAGTATCTAATTTACACAAAAAGAATCCATCAAAATCAAGCATTTTCTGAAAAACTACTGCTTGTTCAATTGCATCATTACCAGCTAATGCGTCAGCAACAAACAACACAAGATGTGGGTTAGAGACACGGTGGACTTTGCGAAGTTCCTCCATTAGATTCGTCTTATTTTGCATTCGACCTGCGGTATCAACAATTACGACATCTGCTCCTCGTGCCTTCGCTGAATCGATTGCGTCACGAGCAATTGCAGCTGGATCGCCGCCTCGCTGACTGCTAACACATCGAACATTTAGTCTGTCAGCATGCATCTGTAATTGATCAATCGCTCCCGCCCGGAATGTATCAGCAGCGGCAAGAACTACATCGTGGCCTTGTTGTGTAAATCGATGAGCCATTTTAGCTACACTAGTTGTCTTCCCAACACCATTTACACCAACAACCATGAGAACAACAGGACCCTCCTCGGTTTTTGAAAGACGATTTACTGTCTCATCGAGATCCCAATATCCTGCTCGTAAAAGTGACCTTAGTGCTCTTTTGAGGCTTGCTTCGAGTACTTTTGCAAGGTTTGCACCTTTGCGGAGGCGGCTCCCAATGAGTTCGTTTCTGAGTAAATTTAGGACTGTATCGATTGCTTCAATCCCCATATCTGCTTCAAGAAGAATCATTTCCATTTCTTCAAGTAATGATTCCAAGGCTGAGGAATCTTTGATCACCCGTCCACCAGTCTCGACTATTCCTCCTCCTAAATCGATCTCAAGACTAGCACCAGAGTCTAAGTCTACCTTACTAGATCCAATGGATGCTCGTGGAGCGTCCGCTACAGAGACTAGATTGCGCCCAGTCGTTGAACGAAGAACATGAAGATCTACTCGGCTTCCTTTTGGTCTAACAGTTTCAGATGTGTCTCGAGCAATTCGCCGTTCTGGAAGTGATTTTTCTGTTGTAGGAGAATTAGATATTTCATCATCCCAATCCTCCCATTCATCATCTTCTGTTGTTTCGATAAGTTCTGGATTTTGAATTGGGGGTGTTTCTTCTAAATTCTGTTCGATTATGTCCTCTTTTTTTGAGAGGGCGTTCTTGGCTTCTGTCGTATCCTCATCAGCAGTTAATGCATCTTCATCAAGTGAATCACCCAAATCTTTGATGCGAGATCGAAAGATATCGAACAATCCCATTGGAATCCCTCAATCATCCAAAGTAAGTTCACTTCCGATTCCACGGCGGCGGCGGCGTGGGCGTTCCGTCGTTTCCTCATCGACTTCAGTCGATACTTTCTCCTGAGAAGAGAGGGTAGTAGGAGCCTCTTGTTCAGGGGGTGTTGTTTCCTCCATAGCGGCTACGCCTTGATTGAATGTTTCAGCAAGCTCTCTAACGGTTAATTCGGCTGAGTCGAATTCTTTCTTTAATGACTCAATTAGGGTGTTAATCTCAGTTTGTCGTTCTTCAATAAGATCCGCTGCCTGCCCTCTTGTCATCTCTGCTTGAACTGCAGTTCCAATATCAACAACCGCTCCGGAATCCTTTGGGATATCTACCATAAGTTGGACTCCACTACCAAGGGGAATCATTGCACCAATCATACCCTCTTCTGGAATTTCACGCATGGCCCTAACTACCTGACCTTGCTCGAGGTGAATGGATTCTAATCGTGTTAATTGCTCCTCAATCCGTTCCATTTTTTGGCGGTGAATGTCTACCATCCGAGCAATGCGTTGCAGCTCATCACGGCCCGTCATGGAGTTGGCGAGATGCTCGTCCCGCATCAAGCCGTCGATTGTAATTTCAGGCTACTGCAACAAATAGTGACATTGCTAACATAGTAATTGCCGGCGCTGCTTTACTGATGTTATCTGTCCGAATTCGTAAATGCATCAAAACTGCTCCTGCCATTAGGGCAGCCATCAAAATTGCTGCAGATTTCACTGGAAGTGGGAGCCAAATACCGGCCACGAGTGTAATTGCAAGGCTAACCTTTGCTAGACCAACAACTGGTACTGACCAATTTGGCAAACCATAAACCTGGAATTCTTCACGGAGGTTTTTCGCATTACCTCCCCGGTAATTAGTATCAAGATTAAATCGAATTGTCCAAACGAAGAAAATTACTGCTGCAATAATTAATTGAACACCCATCACCACTGTTTCCACACAAATCACACTCCACGAGTTTTTGGAATTAAAATTCGTTCGCTTATGAAAAGTCGTTTTTTCCTGATAATTCAGATCCTTGCACTCAATGACATCTACATCATTGTAACTAACGCACCGATATTAGCGCCTATGATCAATATCAATGTAGATGTAACTACAATAAGCACATTATCATCAATTGGTCCAAACTCATATCTCTCAACAAAGGAAGAGGCTGCGCCCGCGATTAAACCCCACAGGGGGATTCCTGTAATTGATGCTGCACCAATGAACCAACCCATTGGAAGGCTGACGATTGCCATTGCAACATTTCCCCATGCACTCTTTGTTCGACGAGAGAATAATTTGTTCCTAACAACGCCCGTGACTCCATCACCAAAGGCCATGAACAAGGAGGGTAGAACTGCCAGCCATGGGTCGTCGAATAAAATCCAAAGAACGAATACAGAAATTCCAAGCATGAAGGCAAATGAAGAATCATTCATGTTTTCTGGACTCTGCATCCAATGCATTCTTCCGCCAAATTTGTGCATATATGCAGTGAAACTACCTAGAGCAAATCCTCCAAGAAGAGGTAACCAAGGTTGAGTGAAAACAAGCGGCATTACCAGAAGTACAACTCCTGCCGCTAACATGTGAACGATTTTACGATTATAATAGACCGCTACCATTGGTTCCATTCCGTTTGCAATCCAACGATCATATGTCCAACGAGTTCCATAAATCACCATCAAAACCCAAATGGCCATACCCGTCGCCCAAGCGGCCTCAATTAGCAACATATCTGGTCGCAATCATTGCAACCTCTTCAAGATGGGAGGTGGGTTGTAATTTAATCGGTAAAGAAAAGGAGTGTTTGGTTCTGCGCGATGTATGGTCTTAGCTGCCGTGTTGTTATGTGGTGGCAAAGGTAGTAGAATGTTGGATGGTGGAATTACTACACACAAACCACTTCTAGAAGTTGGAGGTATGCCAGCAACTCGATTTGTTGTTGAACGCTTACTCAATAGTAATCTGAAATTTTCTCAAATTCTAATTGTTGTCCCTCCTGGACGGGAAGAAGAATATGAAAATGCATTAGAAGGTGTGAATTGTCATATAATCACTCAAAATCATGCTTTAGGTACTGGAAATGCAGTTTACAATTCACTCGATTATTTGTCTGAAAAGGTGGAACATGTGTACGTTTCATTTGGGACTCAACCATTAGTTCGAAATGAAACAGTAGAAGGTGTGTTGGAAATTCATCTACAAAAGAAATTGAGTTTCTCACTTGCCACTGTAATCATGGATAGCCCATATGCGCCCTTAATTCGTGATTCAGATGGAAGAGTTACTGGGTCTTTGGAAACCCATCTCGAAAAAGTTACAATGCCTGATCGTGGTGAAACAAATATTGGAGCCTATTGGGCCACCAAAAGAGCGTTGGATGACGTATTATGTGGGCTGCATAAGTCATTGTATGTAGATAATGAAAAAAGATACAATACAACTTCTGGTGAATTGGGTTATCCAAATGAAATGGTTCGTGGTTGTCTTGCAGATGGATTAGAGGTTGATGGAGTCACGATTGCGCATGAAATTGAAATGATGGGGATAAAAACCCCAGATACCTTAAGAAAAATTCGAGAGATATTAGGTTGAAATGCATCGATATCAGGCCAAAGAATAACTATCTATGCACAAAATTGGGGGTATGGGAACTGATGATCCATGGGCAGATGCAGAGTCTTCTGCTGATATGAATTACGATCCAAGTGGTATGGCAAATACGGCACAGGCAATACCACCGCCACCAAATGAGTTGCCTCCTCCACCGGTTAGCCGACCAAAATCTACCGCCCCACCACCTCCACAAGCAGCTGCTAACATAATTCCTAATTCACCTCCAGCACCATTGGAAGAATCGGTGGCACCAATGGCAATTTCTACGCCACAACCAGTGCAATCCCAACCGAAGAATCCGTCATTTCCAATTAGGGAAATTTTGGAAAAAATATGCACTCCAATAACATCATCAAAAGGAATTGTTACTGTATTGATTTCATTGGGCTTCTTGATGATGATTCTCTCAGCAGCGTATTCTAATTCTGCGTTATGGAGCAATCCACCTGATGTGCCCGAATCTTCAGATTTTGATGCTGACGATGACGGATTAAGTAATTCAGAAAGTGAAAATTACAATAATGCACTAGACAAATATGATGATGATTTAGATGAATATAACGACAAGGTTCGGGATCATAGTGGTAAAACGATTTTTTGGATGAATGTTGGTTCAGTATTCATTGTTGGAGGATTGGTTGGATTGGCGATCAATTCTAAGGATGGAGAAATGTCAAATTCGGTACGATTGATCTTACTAATTGGAGCGATTTATCTACTTGGTGGGATGTTAGGATACCAATTACCCCTTTCAGGAGATTCGGCAATTGCATTGGATTTCGGGGGATGATTGAACGTTCGACAAGAAGAGTCGTATCGTTACCTTAACTGGAGCAGGAATTAGTGCTGAATCTGGGATTCGTACATTCAGGGCGTCAGATGGATTGTGGGAAAATCACCGAATCGAAGATGTAGCAACCCCGTATGCGTGGGAAAGAGATCCCAGGCTGGTTTGGGAATTTTACCAAGGCCGGCGACGACAATTGTTAGAAGTCGTGCCAAATCCAGCACATGAAGCTCTAGTAGTTCTCGAAAATTACCTTGAGGAGTTCGTATTGATTACGCAAAATGTCGATGATTTACACACAAAGGCAGGCTCTGAAAAATTGATTCATATGCATGGTGAATTGTGCAAGTTACGGTGCGAAATATGTGGAGAAGTAGTTATTGCGATGGAGGAAAATCACTTAGAAGACAAATTTGTAGCATGCACAAATTGTGACAATGAAAGATTACGTCCCCATATTGTCTGGTTCCATGAAATGCCGTTGCATATGCGGGAAATTGATGTTGCTGTTGCTGATTGTGATGTTTTCATCGCCATTGGAACCAGTGGCCATGTTTACCCTGCAGCTGGTTTGTTGGGTATAGCACAAGCTTGTGGTGCCCATTGTATTGGAATAAATCTAGAACCACCACAGAACGTCGATTTATTTGATGAATTTCATCAAGGGAAAGCAGGAGATTTGTTACCCAAACTCGTCCAAAGATGGACTTCGTCTATGTGATTATTCTTCACTATCATCAGTTGTTGGAGAAGGGGATGAATCAATTGTATCTCGGAATGCATCAATGACATGAGCAGAGGAGGTGGTGCTAGGATCTATCTTGTCAATACTCTCAATTGTGATGTGTCTTCGTTGAACACGATGGCGGCTTCCAATATGAGAATAAAGACGGTGCTTAGCATCCTCTTTGTCTGATGCAACAACATCGATGGTGAAATCCTGCTTCTTCTTGGACGCTGGGTAATGACCCACTACACGGAATGCCTTCATCAAAGTGGGCGAACCCCGGCCCAAATAAAACACCGACGGTCTTACTCTTGATGGTCCAAAGGGATGATGAGGGTTGTATTGTCTCGTTAGAATATGGTTCCTATTGGGCTACACATGCGCCCAATCCTCCTCATTTTGATGCTTGTTGCATCGCCACTACCTGCGACAAATCTTGAGACTGGTCAAGAAGAATCTGCATCACACCATATTTGGATTATTGAATCTGAATCAGTATGGACGTCTGAAGAGCGGGTAGAATTGGAAGAGTTAGGAATCAGAACATTGCGCCAACCAACACCTCATGAATTACTAGTTTGGACTGATCAGCCTCAGTCACTGAGTGAAATTGTGTGGACAGAATGGTATGGAACATCATTGGATATTCGTGAAAATATTTACGTCCATAGGATTGTGCTTGAGCCACGACTTCTTTCGGATGATGTGCAACGAATTGTTAGAGAAATTAGTGAGATTGGGATGTTTGGTTTTGAGAGAGTAGTTCATCCAGACCTGCCAATTGGTACAGAGTTTGAGATTATTGCATATGGATCTGATTTGGTTGAGCTTTCCAGTATACAGGGGATTCGTAGTATTCACCCTGTATTAGAAACCGAAGGAAGAGATACTGTAGTATCATCAATCATGGAACATGGAGAGATTAGTCAGCACCCTGCTTGGAATCTAGGTTTGAATGGAAGTGGGGTGATTATCGCCGTAGCAGATTCTGGATTGGATTTGGATCATTCTTGTTTTCGCAATACATCAGGAACTGTAGGGACACCTGGTCCCGACCATAGAAAAGTAATCCATATCAATACCTCAATCGATGATTGGGATGATGATATTACTGATTTTGGTCATGGAACGCATGTTGCTGGAATTTTGGGTTGTCGTGAAGTGGATGATTTTGGGGGGCATCCGTCAACTGGAATGGCTTCAATGAGTCATGCCTCAATGCTCTTGATTCAAGATGTGGTTGATGGTTCAGATTGGAAGGAGCCTGAAGTGGATTATTTGCTTGCTGAAGCCTTCGAATATGGAGCTGTAATTCACTCAGATTCATGGGGTGATGTGGATGAATCATACACTCCACGTTCCGCTCTATTCGATCGATGGAGTGTAGAAGTTCCATGGTCTCTAGCGTTCATTGCACCAGGAAATAATCGGGCTGCTTTCTATGAGCCGGCAAATGCAAGAAATGTTGTTGCTGTTGGAGGCTCTACTAGAGATGCAGGGTTAGATGTGATGTCCTCATCGGCACGAGGGCCTAGTGAAGATGGTTTGAGAGGTATACTAGTCGTTGCTCCAGGTGTTAGTATCGAGTCTGCTCGATCAGATGGTGAACGGGAATCATTCAATAATGCATCACGGACTCGGACGGGAACCTCCTTTTCTACCCCCGCGGCTGCAAGTTGGAGTGCTGTTGTACAACAAATGGTGCAAGATGGATGGATATCAGGAGCAGTAAATAGAACAAATGTTGTGGTTCATTCTCATGATTCTGGAACGGAATTGAATGTTAGTCTTGCAAATGGTTCAGTTCCATCTGGGGCCCTGCTTCGTTCGTTAATGGTGATTGCAAGTGATGACTTAGAAGGCGGTTTGAGTGCTGGTGATGTCATCGGACCTGCCCCTGATATTATTCAGGGATGGGGGCGCCCTAATCTCAGTCGTATTGTCGACCTATTCCCCAACGACACAGTACATGACCCGAGTCCAAATCTATGGATTCACGACTCATTTGCAGTTGATAATTCGAAAATGTTCGCTGAACAATGGTTGGGCGCTGAATATGGCACACCCATTGAACAAGTTCTCTTTGAACCATGGACAGGAGAGGGGGCGGATGGGCCGTTTCTTGCATTGAATGAAAGTGTTAGTTGGGATATGAAAATCAAAGAAGGGGAGGATGTGTCTATTGCTCTCTCATTCAATCCCCGACCGTTTGGTGACGCGGTAGACAATCTAGACTTGATTGTGTCTTATGGGGAAGAAAATAGGAGTTCAGCTGACCCCTTAGAAGCGACTGAAGTGGTGAAAATACCAGCCGAGGATTTGGTGGGTATTTCATCCATTCATGTTTCTGTAGTGGCATCTGCTGTTGGAGCTGCTGTTCCTGGTTGGTCTGGGTCTGTAGGAAATGCAGGTGATCGCCTAGGATTTGCGCTTGCTGCATCTGGAGTGTATCGTGATAATGTCACACTAAATTTGACGAATGATGAAATGGTATGCTATGACATTGATTCCCACGCTATTGTTGCTAGTATTGACAATCAAGTAGATTGTGATGCAGCAGGTATGGTGTGGGTGGAAAAGAATAGTGATGACAACAATACTGAAGAAGATGTATGGGGATGTACTTTCCCCAGTGCTATCAATTACAATCTAAATGCAACCCGTAATGATGGTAGTTGCTACTATGCACCACCACAGTCATACCCTGGTTACAGTGCCCCTAATGGGAATTACAATGATGGGGGCTCTACATTGCCTCCAATAGGTGGGGGGAATATACTAGGTGATTCGTGGTTGTCTAAGTTACCTGAGAAAGAAGAAATGGCGACTATTTGTTTCATGGGATGTTGTAGTGTAATTATCGCCTTAGTGCCATTCCTATTCATCAAACCCAAGAAAAAAGATGTTGGGAAAAAAGAAGAAAATTCACAGGAAAAAGGGAGTTAATGTGAATGGAACATTCATACCCACGAGTGTTGTGCGTCATTCGTCCCCCGGACATGAGATGAATACAATGAGCGAACGACTGTACATCGGAATCGATTTAGGAACCTACCAATCAACCGTCATGTCCTCTGAAGGCGTCATGACGACTATTGAAACAGTAGTTGGAAAGCCAAAGGACCCCGTCGCAAGGAATTTTCTTGGTAGAGATGTTGTCTTCGGTGAAGATGCTATCAAACATCGACTAGCTTGCAACCTCTTCCGGCCACTAGAACATGGTGTTGCCCAGGATGATGAAGAAAATCTGAGTGCTGCAAAGGCATTCGTTACTCATTTGATTGAGAATTGTGACCCTGAAGAGTATGATGAAGTCCTCGGAGTTATCTGCAGTCCATCTCATATCAGTTTCACAGACAAGACAAATCTTGTTTCGATTCTGCGTGGCCTCGTAAACGGTATCATGGTTGTCTCAGAGCCATTCGCAGTAGCTTTCGGCCTTGACCAGATTGCTGGAAGTATTGTTGTCGATATTGGTGCTGGCACCACAGACATTGCTCGAATTTACGGGACTTTTCCAACCGATGATGACCAAGTTACTATCGAAGAAGCCGGTGATTGGCTCGACCATCGCTTGATGAATCTAATCAACAAGAAATATGCTGGTGCCCAATTGACACAATCAATGGTCCGCCGATGGAAGGAAGAAGGATCCTACGTGGGTGATGATTCTCACGAGTTTATGGTTGACTTATCTGTTGATGGAAAGAAGCAGAATGTCGATATTGGTGACTTGGTTCGACTTGCTTGTAATGAGCTCGTACCTCACATTGTTGAGGGAGTGAAGAATATTGTCGCTGGTGCTGACCCAGAGTATCAAAGTGTATTACGAAACAACATCATCCTAGCTGGTGGAGGATCTTTGATTGGAGGGCTTGCTGAACGTGTTGCTCAACACCTCGCCGACATTGGTGATGTGACTGTTTGGTGTGCTGAAGATCCAGTAGTACGTGTTGCTGATGGGGCTCTAAAACTCGCTGGGGCTATGCCTGACGAGATGTATACTTCCATCGAGTAACGGCTACGTGATAGAACCCTCAAACACGGCGGGTGAGGCCCGTTGAGTCAGAGAAGGTTCAAGTGCAGTGGAATAACGATTCCACCCGATTGGTCATGACTACTCAAGATTCACCACAGTCAAGTGGAACTGATCGTGAGGGTTTGGTAGGAATGCTCCAATCTTACGGTCAAGATCAGTTAGTCAAGGAAGTAATGACTGCTTGGGAAGACCTCTCTTCAATAAATGAAGAGGTAGCAAGCCTCCGACAACAAAATCGTGTGCTTGAATTAGATCTCCAAGAGCGGGAAGATATCGGTGCCCCTGATCGAGCTAGGCTAATTCGAATGGAAGAAGATCTTCGTGCTCGAGAAGCACGAATTATTCATCTTGAACGGATGGTTGAAGATAGTAAGAAGGAAATCGAAGAATTGTCTGTTGGTACTGGTGCATTACGAGTAGAATCTCTTGAAGGAGATAATACTCGATTGTTAGATGAAGTCGAAGAGAAAACAGGATTGCTTGTTGAGATGGAGGCAAAGGTTGCGACTCTTGTAGACGCTTTGGAAAAGGCTGCAGAGGCGGGACTTACTTCAGTTACTGCAGAAGAGGTTCGTACTTTGAATCACGAGCTAGAGGGAACTCAGAGGGAACTTGAAAATGAGCGTTCAGAAAAATCCTCTTTGGAAGATGAGAGAGACCGTTTACGAGAATTGGTTGAACAAGTTAGAAATCATCTTGAGATTCGAGATGATCGAATTGGTGAGTTGGAAGAACAACTTCAACGAGTTATGTCTGGACCACGTAGTGTTTCTGCTGAACATGAATATCTCAGTGAACAAATTGAGGAATTAAAACGACGATTGGTTGATCGGAATCGGGAGTATGAGGCGTTACGACGTCGTGAGCGCCGACTCCATAGAGAAGTATTCGATCGCGATGAAAGAATTGCTCAATTACAGTTAACGATGCAAGATATTGAAGCTGGTCTATCTGATAGAACGGCTGAATTGAAATCTCTAGAGGAATCTCATGATCAAATCATTGGAGAGCTTAACGTTCTGAGGAAGTCGGAGGCGACAAGAGAAGTTGTGAATAAGGCATTCAGAGATTCGTTGAATGTAGTACGTGCTCATGAACAAATCCAGCAACGAAGAGAAGATGCAGGTTTGCCTACCGGACTTGAGCCTATTGAGCCTGAAGATAGTGATGTTCCCTCTCCCGGTGGAAGTGCTCCACCTGCACTAAGAGATATCGATGAATGATGGGGGGTATGTTGTTCATGAACGAATGTGATTGTTGTGACAATTGTGCTAATTGCGATAATTGTTAATCCAATGGAGAAAAAATGGAGCAGTTTCTTGCAGACATGGCTGTAGCCGTTGCGGACTCTTTATGGTTGTAGCATTTCTTATTGCTGTAGCGAAGGGTTGGTTCAAAGAGGCGTTACAGATTCTTGTTTGAATTCAAAGATTGGGAGCCGCCGTTGCGTAAATGATGTTATTCTCGCATCGTTTGGATGTATTTTCGCATTACATTCTCGAGTTCTGATGCATCATCATATTCCTCGGTAAGATTTCCCGTAACTATCCAGTCAGCACCAGAACGTGCACTCGCTTGAGCTTGTTCACCCGTTCTCATACCCCCACCCACAATCAAAACTAATTCAGGAACTGCTGCTCGAACTGCCTGAATAATTTGTGAATCTACTGGCTGATTTACACCACTACCTGCCTCAAGATAGATCATTTTGAAACCAAGCATTTTCGCAGCAAGAGCGTATGCTACCGCTCCCTCAATATCATCACTCTCAATGAGATTGGCCTCTCCTACTGCCCCAACTTTTCCCCCAGGTGCGAATACAACATATCCCATTGGGATGGCTTCTATACCCATTTTTTCAACAATGGGTGCGCCGAGTACTTGTTCCCCCATTACAAATTGTAGATTGCGGCTATTCATCAAAGACATGTATGTGATTGCGTCGGCAGCTGGAGAGAGAGCCCGTGCACCGGCTGGAAAAAGGATGATTGGAACATCCCACATATCTTCATCCGAATCTGAATCTTGAGATGCATTCCAACGACAGAGTTCGATTGCTTCTTTGATTGCGACAACTGTATCATGAACTGGACTCCCGTCAATTGCTGTAGATCCCCCAACCAAAATGGCACGTGTGCCTGCAATTATTGTTGCAATTGCACGCTTTGCCGCCACTTCTGGAGTTTGATCATCTGGATCAATGACAACAATGTGGCCGGTGTTTCCTTTTGATTGAAGATGGTGAAGGACACTGTGTGCAACTTCGTAGGCCATTAGAATGGAATTTTGGGGATAGCCTATGGTAATGATGGAGGATTTATGATTCTGTCAATTCTTTCTTGAGCATGGTGAATTATGTCATCGATGTAAAATGGGCCTTTTTCTAAGCCGAAACAAGTTCTTCGTTCAAGAATAGATGACGAGGATATTGGTTTGTTTCTCCATGATTCAATCGTACCATCTGCTCTCACACCCTTGTGTTTAGCATCCAATCCATCTGAAGATGAGATTGTACCAAACCATTGGATAAATGTTGAATCATAAACAACATTGACTATTTTATTCCAGGTAATCGGGCCTTGATGGATTGTTGCTCCACGAAGTAATCCACTGTTTTCAGAATTAATTTCAAAACGACAACGAGTTTGTAATTTAGCACCATTTTTAGCAAGAATAATTGCAAGATGTTTTTCCAACCATTCTGATCTCAAAGCGAAAGGTTTCTCTAAACTCAAAGATATTGAATTTGGGAGGGGGTTTAGTTCTAATTCATTCAATATATTCGGTGAATTTACTAGTCCACAGGCTTCATTTGGAAATCCAAATTCGGCTTTTTCTGTTGTAATAAAGAGTTCATTGTCAAATTTTAATTGAATCATTCGAGCAATTACGAGAGATTCCAAATTAGCATCAGGAATGAATACATCAACATGCATCAAGACACCACACGAATGATAGAAAGTGCATGAACTGGACATAATGGAATACAATGGTTACAATGAGTACACTGAGGTTCAATTGCAATAGCTAGATGTTTTTTGAGTTGGATAGCATTTACTGGACAAAAAGCAACACATGCTGCACATCCAAAACAACGATCGTCATCAACGACGAATTCGTGTTCAGGGATGCGGGCCATGGGTCTGCGGAAACTCTCTTACTGAATGAATCCATCCGATTCCCTGCCCCCCTTATTTCTATTCGAGGATAAATTATTGAATTGCAAGAAAGAAAATCAATGAAAATAAACTAAGAAAATCAATGCACAATCGAACTATTAGAATTCAGGTTATTCATTATTGAGTTGGAGTTGAGTAATACATCTGTTCGGAAAATATGAGATCTCAAATTTCCAATGGAAATCAACGGGGCCCCTCAATAATTTGATTGAGTACAAAGAAAACAGAAGATCATGGTATTCTATACTCCTGGGAGAACCACGAGCTATCCTCAAGACAAAGTGGATTCTGGTGTTCGATTTCATTTTCTTGGTGGCGCCCAAGAAGTTGGTAACGTAGGCTGCGTAATTGAGGATAAAACAGGGACCCGTCTTTTGGTTGATTATGGCTTATCACCTGGTGATCCTCCTACGTATCCCGACGAATGTCCATCCATTGATGCTGCAATCATAACTCATGGTCATTTAGACCATATTGGAATGGTTCCATGGATTTCTGCAAATCATGGCTGTCCAATTTATTCAACCGATCTTACTGAAGCATTAGCTCCAATGATGTGGCATGATACTTACAAAATTTCGAAAATTGAAGGACACCCCCTTCCATGGGATAAAAGAGATATTGAGGAAACAGCCGATGTCTGGGAATCAGTACAATTTGGAGAAATACGTAATACTGGTAAATGGTCTTGGAAACTCCATCCAGCCGGGCATGTTCCAGGAGCTGCAATGATTGAACTTGAATTACCAGAATGTCGTATACTTTGGACGGGTGATATTGATGTCCGAGATAGCCCGAATGTTTCAGGGGCGAAACCAATTTCCACTGATATATTGGTAATGGAAGGAACTTATGGTGGTCGAGAACACCCGGATCGGAAAGAAGAGGAAGCACGCTTTATTCAGAAAATTCAGGAGGTGGTTGCTCGTGGAGGTGTGGCGATTGTTCCAGCTTTTGCATCAGGAAGGGGTCAAGACATCCTCCGTCTTCTCTATCATGCAGACCCTAATCTTCGAGTTCACTATGATGGCATGGGTAAACGTGTAACAAGACATTGGATGGATCATCCACATCACATTAAAAATGCTGAAGAATGGGATAAAATTTGGCGTTGGGTACGTAGAATTAGTAGCAAATCAGATCGGAAAAAGGCCCTCCATGGTGATGTTATAGTTACAACAAGTGGGATGTTGAAAGGTGGCCCAGTACTTTGGTATCTCAATCGATTAAAAGAGGATCCTGAATCAGCCGTTTTAATCACAGGGTATCAAGCAGAAGGTACTGGTGGTGAAATGCTACTTGAAGAAGGAAAACTACCAATTTATGGAACGATCACAAAAATTGCTTGTGAAGTCGAGCGCTATTATCTTTCAAATCATTGCGGCCATAATCATCTCGTTGAATTCGCAAAAAACACAGGAGCTAAACACGTTGTGCTATTTCATCTCCCAGATGAAGCAATCGAACCACTACGTGCTTCCATTGAAGAAAACGGACAACGAGTCCATGTTCCTAAAAATTCAATTCCACTAGACATTGAATTTTGACATTATATTTCAGTAACTTGAACACTGAACACACTCATGGTCCACGAAACCTCAATTCGTTCATCATCATCGTCAACTGTTGGCCCGACATTCTTCTGAAATCTACGAAGTGATTGAATACAGAACCCCCTGTGGTTGTAGTATGGCAGCTAAGAAGCCCACAAAAACTCGAGAGGGAAAAGGCCGTCGTAAACGCCGTAAAATGAAACTCTCATTGCGCTCTAGGTCCGTAAAAAAAACCGAGGATCATAGAGAAACTGCTGGCTGGTCAAAAATTCAAGACCCGAAGCAGGCTGATGAAGGCCCCAAACAACCTGAAATTATTCAACATCAATGCTCATATTGTGGTGCAATGAATCGAATTCCAAAACCAAAGCGTGCTCGTTACCAGGTTGAATGTGCAAATCCAGATTGTGGGCATGTGGACACAATTGAATGACGGCTCCCTAAGTCCGCCACAAGATTTCCCCCTACTTTCGTAAATTTTTCATATTGAGATTAAGTTATACGAATCATCTGAGTAAGAATCTATGTCCATTTGGTAGTTTATCTCCATACTTCCCAAACAGTACCATTCCACCATTGAGTACTACCATCACTCATATTTCTCCATGTGTGGCCCCTTTCATCCGTCCATTGTTGAACAACCAAAATATCCCCTTTTTGTATGGTAAGATCAACTGACATCTTTTCAGATATATTGGTCTCTTCAATAGAATTCTCTGATTTATTTTCAGTAAAATTTCGCTCAATCTCAACAACTCTTTCATCAGTAATTCTGTATGCTGTAGCTAGTGTTTTCAGTAATATTCTTTCATTATTTGTGATTTCCCCATCCTCTAATGATGTTGAAAACAACTCAAGATATTCTTTTTCTTCAGAAGTATAATCTGAAGGGATTAGATGATTAGAAAACCCATCGAGAATTCTGATTACTGGCTTCCTAACCATAAATAATCCAACCCCCAAAAATACCCCACCAATCAATCCAAATCCAAGCACATTTTCCATGATTTCGCTAGCAGCGATAAAAGAAATCGCGCCCACACCAGTAAAAATTGTATTTGTAAATGTCTTTCTTAATTTTTCATCTATGCCGAGAATCGTGTCTTTCGTAGATGCATATACAAACATCATAGCTTCGAAACCAACACCAATAACAGGCAGCGATAAACTAGTGGTCCAAATGAAATATTTTACATTCGCCATGACAGAACGATCAACATATTTCCATTCTGCTTGTGCTATGAATCCAGCTGGACCACCATGAAGCAATGGTAGGATTATGAGCAATGTTGAGAAGAAAATTGTATTTGCAATTACCTTGCCCATGAACCCTGTGTAAAACGTCCTCGAAATTAGTTCGTTATTACCATCCATTTCATTTTGTTTAATTGTAATTCGAATCAAAATAAGAGCAACAATAGATACTGGTGTCCCCATAAGGGTCAGGAACCACAATCCCACACGTTGATCACTAATTACACTATCAAATACAGCAGTACACGTTCCAATTGAACTCCGTATGTTTTCTGCTTCAGTAGTAACTTGCCCATACCACACATTTAGAACAGGTTCAGCACCTACTGCCGAACAGCTTAGCCATGAGGCATTTTCTAAGATAAATGGGGACGTATCCTTGATTAAGACCCAGGTTGTAATCCCTATGATAGGGGCAATCCACCACGCAAATCGTTGGACTCTTTCATTATACATAAATTTCAAAAAATTAATTTTAAAATATACAGGGAACAAAAGATAGAGAATCACAGCTGTAATATTTGCAATCATGAAACCATCGATCTTTAGAATCCATAATACATTCCATATTCCTTGGAATTCAACTCCATAAGGCATGATATTAGAGGCCTGCCAAACTCCCTTTAAGCCCTCAAAAAGTAGCAAGGTGCCTATGAATCTATTTTGTAGGTTTGTTGTATCAGATTTCAATACTAAATAGGAAAGACCAATTATCCATACAACAATTACTAATGCAATCCAATTTATGACCATATCTAATCCAAAAAAACGATCAGCGCCAAATGCCCTTACATAATGTTCTGCAAGAGTAGCCACATTCTGGCGTAAATGGATAATAATATAATTCTTAATCCGTATGGTAACTATAATATCAATTCAATAACTCGTCTCATGGCCGCCAGAATTAACACAATTGCAAGCAGCCGCCTTATTGTATATTGAGAGAATTCCCCTGCTCCAAATTTTGCCCCTACAAAACCCCCCAAAATCACACATATAGAAAACGGTCCTAAAGTGGAAATATCTAGATCAAGACCATCTCGAGCTATAACGCCCAGTAAGCCTGCAAATGAATTTGCCCAAATGAAAACTGCTGAAGTTGCAGCAACTGTTTTCGCAGTACCCCACCCCTTTAGAATCAGAAGTGGAGAGAGAAAAATCCCTCCCCCTACTCCAATAATTCCACTAATACCTCCAATTCCAACACCACTTCCCATTGCAATTGGTTTTGGTGGAGTTTTAATCTCATCTTCAAGATCAACTCCTACCCCTTGTACAATCCTAATTGCTGCCCAAATAAGAACAAAAGAAAGCAACGTATCGTAGAGAATATCATTCACAACCATCATTCCCCCTAGAAATGCTGCTGGGATACTAGTTACAATGAATGGAATAGTAAGTGATGAATTATGATGTCCTGCTTTCTGATAGTGGTGAAAAGCGATTGCAGCTACAACGAGATTAAGACACCATGCATGTTGTTTTAACCATTCATTTGACATTGAAGCATAACTTGTCAGAGAGAGGATAGCGAGATATCCTGAAGCCCCTCCATGTCCAACAGAGGCATAGAGAAACGCAACTATTGTGAGGCCAAAGAGGACCACCACAAATTCAGGCGTCACAACCCTTCCTTTTCTTCGCGCTTAAGATAGATTCCCAATGCTCTCAAACCAAATACTCCCCTAAGAAGGGTGATGGAAACCCTCGTCTCAGTTAAACGGGCACAGGAGTTACTTGCAACCCACCCATTCAAATGGGTTACAGAAGAGGTATCATTGAGTCTTGCTCAAGGTAGAATACTTGCAGAAGATGTCTTTGCTAAATGCGATGATCCGGCATTCGATAATTCATCTATTGATGGTTGGGCAGTAAAATCCACTGATTTAGCAAAGTCAAGAATAGAAGTTGGAACGATTTTTGCTGGAACTAAACCAATAATGGCCCCAATAAAACCTAATGAAATCTATCGGATAATGACTGGCGCTCCGATTCCACCAGGCGCAAACGCTCTGGTAATGATTGAAGATGGAATACATGGCCTAGCTCGACAAGAGTATATTCGAAAAAAAGGTGAAAATATCTCAATCGGAGAACGCGCTCTTTCCAAAGGAGATATCATTACACCTGCATCTTGTGCACTTGCTGCAACAGTAGGCTATAGCACATTACCAGTTCGTTCAAAACTTCGAATTGCGATAATTCCAACTGGTGATGAACTCACTCAACCAGGTTTACCATTAGAACCTGGAAAAATCTACGAATCGAATAGTGTGGCTCTCGCATCCTTAGTTCGTAAAGCAGGTGCAGAACCAATTGTCATAAAACCAACACTTGATGACAAAGAATCACTTCATGATATACTCGATCGATGTGCAAAGGAAGTAGATTTGATTCTTACATCTGGTGGAGTAAGTATGGGTGAAAAGGACTTCATTAGATCGTCATTGATAGATCGTGGCGATGCAATTTTTTGGAAAGTCCTTATGCGTCCTGGTGGTCCACCAATTTTTGGTTATTGGAATGGAACTCCAATATTCGGTTTACCAGGTAATCCAGTATCAAGTCAAACAGTATTCCATCTTCTCCTCGTGCCATGGATTACTCATCCTGATATTTTCCATCGTAAAGTGATTGTGAAAATGGAGGATCCATTGAGAGGCGCTCCAAATCGCCTATGTCTTCGCCGCATCCAAATCACACCCACTGATAATGGTCTTATTGGCCGAACTTTAACACATCAAGGAAGTGGAAATGTTCGCTCGATGGTGCTCAACAATGCATTGACATTAATTCCACCAGGTGTCGATATCGCCATCGGAGAATCTGTGGAGGCTATGTGGCTAATTGTTTGAAATCATACAGTAGTAACGACGTGAACCCATCGGTTCCATAAGGGGATTCCATACATTTCAAATCATGAAGAAGACGATCATGCGGCAGTACTGGCGACTTCAACAGTCCCAAACTCTGATTTCCATGGCGTTTTGGGTAACCACACTGACTCTTCTTATCTGGCCTTATGTATCATGGAGATTTGAAGGAGATAACACCATACTTAGTGTTTCAACAACGTATTGGGGCCTCGCATCAATTGGTGCTTTAGTAATTACATTCGTTCTTTTTGTTGGTTTTGTTTACGACCGTTTTCTTGGTTTGTGGAAAGAGCAAAGAACAGTGGATACTGAAAGAAATCCATTTGCTACTTACCAACTTATGCCACAGACTGCCATGATGATGGGTCATTTGAATGAACTATTACGCCGTCATGCAAGTGATGATGAAGCGGTTCAAGCTAGTTGTAATTGGGTAGATGAATGGCTAGAGTGGTGCTGCAATCAAGAGATATGGGATCGCAGTCAAAGGGTATGGGATTCGAATTTTTCAGGCCCAGTACCACCCCTTTCCTTTCTTCCAAATGGTGTAGTCGAGTCATCCAGAGAACGCATTGCTGCGCGTAAGGATGAGAGTGATTGAAGGGACCTCTATGAGAACAATTGCTGTGGCAACAAGAGCTCTTGATCCAACAGGAGGTGGTGCCGAAAGGTCACTTTGTTCATTGTTGAATGGAGTGATAACCCCGAGCTCCAAATACGACTCTTCAAACCATTTTCAACCACTTATACCCTCTATTGAAAATAAAAGCCAATACCTAGAGCCTTGGATTGTATCTACTTGTTTTGCAATGAATGGAGAACCAACTGGCTTACTTAACAAAGAAATTCAAACCCATATCATCAACACATCTACAGAATCTATATTTTCTGGACTTGCTTGGCGTTTACGTTCAAAACGTTCAGAACAATCCCATCCGCGTTTATTCAGTTACCATCTTCGTAATGTCAATAATCGGTTTGCAAAAAAAGTAGGAACATGGCTCGATGAAATGCCTGAAAAACCGAGGCTAGGCATCACCCAACTGGAATGGTCAGCAGGTGCTGCCAAAGCATTTTCAGAACGAAATATCCCCTATCTCATCTTCATTCGAGATGATATTCCATTTCGTTTTCCCAATATTTTTTCAAAAGCGATTTCAGAAGCTATTTGCGTATGTACTGCTGGATTAGGTTTAGGTCAACAAGTCAAGGACAATTTTTCAATTAACATGAATTCAAATATCCCTTTGCCCATTGATTATGCAGCTCGATTCATCGATATTGAAAATGTTGAGCGAATACGTTTGGATGGTTTAGAAAGTAGAAAAGATACGTTAGATAGTCCAAGATTTAGCATTGTGGGCATCACTCCAGAGAAAGGTTTTGAGACTTATAATCGCTTATTTCCCCATATTCTGAAAGTGTGGCCTGAAGTCCATTTCGATCTTTACGGGTCTGGCGCATATATTGAACGACTTCATCATCATGAAAATGTGACTTTACATGGACATGTGCCAGTGGAAGAAGCATTCTCAAACACCGATGTACATATTCTCATTACAGAGACCACTGGTTCATGGGGGCGAGTAATTAACGAGGCAGGAATATTTGGTGTGCCGACGGTTACTTGCTCAATAGGATCTCAACCAGAAGCAGTAGGTCCGGGTGGAATTGTTGTTGAAGATCACCACAATCTTGAGGAATTTGAAAGCGCATTACGTGATTGCTGGGCTCGCAGACACGATTTAGGCCATCTAGCGTTTGAACATGCAAGCATTACAGACCATCGTAGATCAATTTCAATTTTCCATACACTACTTGAGAACTTGATCACCTAAATTGAAGCAACTGGTCAAATACAGCCTCCATCACGCATGGTTATGACGACATCCAATCGGATTCCGATGGGACGGATGCACATTGATGATGAAATGCGAGAAGTTACACAAAATATTCTCGATTCAGGAGCATGGATCAAAGGTCCAGAATCCAAAGCCTTCGGCGCAGAATGGGCGGAATATTGTGGGGCATATGCTGGTACTCCGTGTAGTAATGGCTCTGTGGCACTAATTGCAGCCCTCCATGTTTTAGGTGTTGGACCGGGCGATGAAGTCATAGTTCCCAGCCACACATATATTGCAAGTGCAACGTGCATTGAACTTGTTCGTGCGACTCCAATTTTTGTTGAAGTGGAAGAAGAATACTACACAATCGATCCAGAATCAATGAGGTCTGCAATTACTGAGAAAACCAAAGCTATCATTGCCGTTCATCTCTATGGTCAACCAGTGGATCAATCAATTTTTGAAATCGCAAAACAACACCAAATCCCAGTCATTGAAGATAGTGCACAAGGTCACGGCGGGGCATTGAACAATCGTAGAATTGGCTCATTCGGAGATATTGCAACATTTTCCTTTTTCCCAAGTAAAAATATGGCAGTTGGTGGAGATGGAGGAGCAATAATCACTACAAGAGAAGATTTAGCAGACTCCATTCGTTTATTTATCGACCATGGTCGAAGTGATAAATACCGCAATGACATTCTTGGTACCAACTTCCGTCTATCTGAGATACAATGTGGAATCGGTCGAGTACAATTGAAACATTTGAATCACTGGGTGGAAAGAAGAAATCTGATCGCGAATAGATACTTAGAATCCCTTTCAGACACTGAATTTGAATTACCAAAAATTCGACCCGGTGCAATTCACGCTTGGCACCAATTTGTTCTCCGTGTATCTAACCGTGAATCCTTCATAGATCATATGTCCAATCATGGAATAAGTACAGGAATCCATTATCCAATCCCCTGTCATTTACAACCAGTATTTTCTAAACACCCACAATCAAAACTAGGGACTCTTGCTTTTACAGAAAAGTTGTGTAATGAAATAGTCTCAATACCTGTATTCCCTCTATTGACCGATGACGAAGTACAACGAGTAATCACAGCAGTTCAATTATTCAATCAATAATTAGGGTCAGATTAATTCCTCACGACTCAAAGCCGTTGTTATGGGGGACCCCCGGCGTATTCAGATTGGCCTCGTCAACGTGGAATGTGGTGAAGGCGTCACAATTCTTGAACCATCGAATCTTTACGGATGTTCACTAGGTGACGAGGTTTTCATCGGACCCTTTGTTGAGATTCAACGACAAGTATCTATTGGAGCAAGGACAAGAATCCAATCTCACGCATTCATTTGTGAACTCGTGACCATCGGTGAGGATTGTTTTGTCAGTCATGGTGCGATGTTCATCAATGACACATTCAGCATCGGTGGTCCTGCACGGGGGGATCAAACTCAATGGAAAGAGACCAATATTGGGAACCGAGTTAGTATTGGCACTAATGCCACAATTTTGCCCGTTTCCATATGTGATGATGTAGTCGTTGGCGCTGGATCAGTTGTTACTAAAGACATCACAGAACCAGGGTCTTATGCAGGCAACCCTGCCCGCAAATTAACTTGAATTCAAAGAAGACCGGTTGCGCGAAGAGCCATTTCTACTAATTGCATTCCTTTGAGGCCTACATCTCCACCATTACGAGTAGGCCCCGTTCGTTGACCTGACGATCGAAGTACAAAATCACGAAGCTCAGCAGTTAGAGCGGGCTCTGAATTTTCAATATCTATTCGTTTTCGTGGTGCTGCCCCAAATCCACCATATACTTCTCCATGAGCATCTCCTGGATGAGGATGGAACCAGATTGCTGAATGATCCATGTAGTCAACATGTAGGCTACCATCTCGCCCAATTACTTCCAATGACCGCACCTTCCCACGTGTCCGACTTCGCCACGAAAGATGGATTGACGCCATTATCGCCTCATCACTTGTTGATATTGGAGGAAATTCTAGTTGGAGTTCAGCGTGATCTTCGATTCCTTTGATTGAGGACATACTTGCCATTCCAGAGATTGAAATCGGTGCATTGCCACCTAGTAAGTCTACACAAATATCGAGATCATGAATACCCAATGCTGCGATGACACCGATATCCTCTCGAGGTTCACGGACAGCAAGACGCTCACTCACTATATGCCGAATCGGTCCTAATTTTCCAGCCTGGATCATCTCAGCAGCAACCCTGACTCCTGCATGGTGGCGAAATACATGGCCAACCAGAAGAAGCCGTCCTGTGTCTTCTGATACACGAATAACAGTCTCTGCCTCATTGATTCCCATTGCCAATGGTTTCTCAATGAGTACATCCAATCCAGAATGCATCATTGTAATGGCGAGTGTTGCATGACTTGGAGTAGGGGTAGCAATCGTCACCATACTGACGCCTAGAGATGATAGGGATTCAGCGTCAGTAGTATATCGACAATTAAATTCAGAACCAATTGCAGCAGCGCGCTCCTCATCTGAATCACACACAATTACATCATCAACGACACCTTCATCCCGCAATGCACAAAATGTTCGCACATGGTTACGACCCCAATATCCTGTACCGATAATTCCGACACATACTGACACAAAATCACCCACGCCGAGAAAAGAAGTGAAAGTCAGCAATGGACTGATCTTTGTGTGGATTAGACTCCACACTTACAAACTCCCAATCTGAAAGATTCTCTTTCACCCAATCTGTGAATTTACGATTTCTACAATGAACAGATCCGTCCCCAAAAGGTTCCTCAGAATTTGATGAATAAATAATGACATGAGCCTTCGCGCAAGCAAATAACCGCCTCATATACGTCTCGAAAACCTCATCTTCAATAAGATGGTAAATAACATCCAAAGATAATGCGAGGTCACCTTCAACGAGGTCATCATCAGAGGTAAGGTGGATGAATCGCTTCGTAGAATCATTTTCGAAAATTTTCCTACAGTGCTTGACCGCGGTAGGAGATACATCGAGCCCAACATATTCCTTAACCTTGAACATAGCTAGTTGATTGCCGTCACCACACCCAAATTCGACAATAGAATCCACTCCATACTCTTGTACAAAGGTATTGATTCGAGTTGCTTTGTAATCAGCAAGGGCGCCATATGACCCATCTCCAGAATTACCCCCAAAGGCGTATCTATCCTCCCAGTACTGGCCTGAAGTATCGAACTTCAACCTCCTAGGAATCAGCCCAAAACCGAGCCGCTTCAACAAATCCATCATACAACTCCACCAGCGTCCTGTAATTCAATCGTTCCTTTCCATCTTTTGACTAACGATTTCATTGCAGATCATTTCAAATTGTCGAATTACAGATTGTCTATCAAATGAGGAACGAGCATATTTAGCAATCTTTTCAGCATCCCAATCAGATACAGATACAGCATTCATTGCTTGAATCAACCCCTCCAGACTCCCATTCTCAACTAGTTGCCCTGTTGTATCTACAACAATTTCCTCAGGGCCCCCACAGCGCATAGCCACAACAGGCCTCCCACACATCATCGCCTCAACTAAGACAACCCCAAAAGTTTCGAATTGACTTGGGTGGACGAGTGCATGACATTCTGAAAGTAAACGAGGGATATTTTCTCGATCTACAGTTCCGAGAAATTCAACCCGATCACCCAACTCCTTTGAACGTCTAATCAAGTCCGATTTCATAGGCCCATCTCCTACCACAACTAGTCGATGATTTTGAGGCATCGAAATCATCGCCTCTATCAATAGATCAACCCGCTTATTTTTCACTAAATTTCCGATACAAATCCACTTGAACGGATTTTTTGGGGCTGGACTAACTACAAATTCCTCGGAATTAATCCCATTTGGGATGATTTCGAAAGAATCCGTTGGTAAATTGAACATATTACAGATAATGTCTGCATTTACTTGACTAACTGAAATATTTTGTTTTGAATTCCTCCAAACTTTAGTTGCCAACACCTTTTCCCTCTTACCTACAAGTCCCCGACCAAAGACAGATGAATGCGCACTTACTATGAATGGAATCTCTTCTTCATTAGCGATCCAAGAAGCAATCACACCTCCCCAAAAGCATGCTTGGGCATGAATGATATCAGGGGTGCCATTGTTCGCCACATATTCATCATACAATAATCGACCAGCCTCTAAACGAATCCGAACATCCCGTCGTTCCAAAGCAGGGATTCGTCGAGCTGGCCCGGGGATCCGAATTCGAGTTTTCGAACGTCCAACAATTACACCATTTTCTTTAGTGAACGTTATTGGTTTAGAATTCTTATTTTCACGATTGAATAACCCTTCAATGAATTTAGCATGTAGAACACCAATTTTCAACCCATTTTTAACAAGGTCATTAGCAAATTCTTGGAAGAATGAACCAGAAATATCTTCAGAATTTTGGGGATACCAGGACACAAACTGAAGGACATGCATCAATATGAGCAGGAAGACCGAGTTTATTCAATCCCTATGAATACTCGACCCCCTCAATCTCAGCGTTTATGGCAAACACATTAGTGGGAGTAACATGAAGTGGCCATCTGCAGGCGTGTCCCTTCTTTTCATTCTCGCAGCATTTTCTGGATGCCTCGGCCAAGAACCCCCCCCTCCAGAAGAGCCCACAACACCCTATCCATCAGTATGGGACCGCCATACATTGGAATGGAATACTTCAGGATCATACAGCCTTGTTCTTGAACCAGGGCCCTATTCCTCCCTAGAAGTACAAGAAGCCCTAATTTCAGTTGATACATCATCAGTGTGGGAAACCGGACCGAATGAAGCAGAAGTCCACCTCTCCTACTGGTTGCCTAACAATACTGAGCAGGGCGCCCAAGTCCCCGTCATCGCCATTATTTCCCCTTATTTTTCGTACGGTCCCCAAGGCTCAGAATCGACGCCCACAAATATAGTAGGGGCTGGCCGCGGAGAATTCATTTTCGAAAATTTCGTTCCACATGGTTACGCCTTTGCTCAAGTAGCAGTTTTTGGCACGGAAGAGAGTAGTGGATGCTTCGATTATCGTGGTGCTGGCGAAGGTCTTGGAATTAATGCTGCTGTGGAGTGGTTAGGTACACAATATTGGAGCAATGGAAATGTGGGACTCTATGGCAAATCTTACGAAGGCGCAACTCAATGGGAGGCGGCTGCAATAGGGAGCCCATATCTCAAGACAATAGTCCCAATTTCAGGCACAACAGCCCTCCATCCTCTCCTTTACAAAAATGGAAGTGCAGAAGCCCGCTCTCAAGTCATGCACATGAATTATTTCTCAAGCACCGTTGATTATGATGAAGACGATTTAGACAATGTTTGTCCAGATATCGTAGAAGGCCTCTTCGCTGGCCCCGTCACCTATATTGGTGGAGAAATGGACCCATACATGGAGAATTACTACAATGAGAGAAGCCATATTGACAAAGCATTCCTAAATTGGGACGGCAGCATATATTGGGTTCAAGGAATGCAAGATTGGAATGTTGATCCCCACCAAGTGTTTGGAGGGCCACCTGGAACAAATTGGTACCAATCCTATGTTGATGCAGGTTTTGAGGTGCGTGGAATGCTTGGTCAATGGGGTCACGACTATCCAGATCAATGGCAAAAACACGATGATATTGACTCAGGATACGGTGGCGAAGCTTTCGATAATATGACTCGCTGGGATTGGGGCCAAGACCTCTTTGAGTGGTTTGAGTATTATTTGATGGAACGCGGACCAAAACCCGAATTAAACGCTCAGATTCAACGCAACGATGGTCAATGGCGAATTGAACATAGTTGGCCTCCACCAGATGCTGAACGTACCACAATCCCTCTTTCTCAATGTAACTATGATGGTGTTTTTCTTGGTGGAGGTGCACCAGTGGTAGGAGGCGGCCAAATAGTTACAGTCGAATGTCCAGCCCTGAGTGATTTAGAAATTCACATTTCCGGCTTAGTTAGTTTACACCTTTTAGCAGTTGCAACCTTCGATGGAGGCCAAGTTTTCATAGAAATGCAAGATTCTGAAACGGGTCTAAGATTAGGTCATGCTACAATGGACATCAGGTACCATGCAGGTGGATACGAACCACAGACTGTTACTCCAGGTCAAACGGTAACCATGATGATGGAATTTCAGGCAATTGACGCAATCCTTCCAGCGGGCCATGGTTTACGATTCATCATGTCTGAACAAGGTGAAGATTACCTCGCTCCAGCATGTGGCCCATCTTGTCAAATTCATGTATTACCCTCATCTTCCACATTAGAACTCCCGATCATCGATCGCACAAATGCTCCAGTCCTCATAATTCCACAAGCTAATGAATGATTTCTACTACAATCATCTCAAATTCATATCATGCTTATTAGCACGTCTTGAAATAGCCCCCTCCTCCGCCTCAAGCTATGGAAAGCGGCTCTAATCCTGAAATATTTCAAGATCGCCGCCTATACAGATTAGGAATCATTGCACATGATCATGCAAAAACAGTATTCGTCATGGGACTAGTAGTTTGTTTATCCCTAGGTTCTCTTGGTGTATTCTTAACTCCTGATTGGGCGGAATCCTTCGGTGAGGGTGATCTTGAATCAACAACAGTCTTCGAAATTATGGGAGATTCATTTGGAGACGTAGAAGCTGAAAACACGGAGAGATTTTACATCTTAGTAAATAGCCCACTTGCTTATGATGATTCTTCAATTCAAGCAACTATCGAATCAATATTAGAATCGATAGCCCAAGACCCTGCAGTATCTATCACATATCCATGGAATGTAGATTCAGCAAATCTTAGCCAATATGTGAGTGAAGATGGCAAACTATCTCGCACACTTGTCGAGGTTACATTACCTAGAACTGAAGCAAAATCCCTCTTGATCGATAATTGGAAGGCGATGGAGGAAACAATAACCTCAACTGAAGGTGATTTTGAGATTTGGATCACTGGTAATCTAGCAGTCGATTCAACATTCGATATACGACTCAAAGACGATTTAATTCGTTCAGAACTTGGAGCGGCCCCACTCGTCCTCCTAGTTTTATTCGTAGTATTCGGCTCATTTGTTGCAGGAATATTGCCACTAGGAATAGGCCTTCTTACGGTAATAAGCGCAATTGGTATAACCATATGGTTGTCTACGATAGAAGGCATTCCTGTGAATAATTTTGCTTCAAACATTATCACTCTTCTCGGGTTAGGTGTTTCCATTGACTATTCATTATTCATGATCTATCGTTATCGAGAAGAGCTCAATGCAGGTCACGAAATTAGAACAGCCATAGCCATCACAACAGCTACAGCAGGACGTGCAGTATTTTTTTCTGGGTTAACTGTAGCAGTGGGGCTCCTTGGTCTTTTATTCTTCAAGAACACAAGCACACCATCAATTGGAATTGGTGGAACATTGGGAGTTAGTATGGCTATGCTTACGTCTATCGTAATGCTACCCTCACTTTTTGCGTTACTTGGCCCCCGGATCAATTCGATACGGATTCCCTTTGGGATGAAAGATACCGTTTCAGATGATGGATTTTGGTCATGGATTGCTAATCAAGTAATGAATCGTCCACTTGCGATTCTCATACCTATTCTCATTTTATTGCTTGGTGTTGGCACCCCATTTTTGCAAGCAGAATATGGAGTATCTAGCATTCGTTCGTTACCCCCAGATGACTTAGCCCGAGAAGGGCTCGAAGAAATGTCAGCGATTTGGGTGGAGAGTTCGGACAACTCGCTACTTTTTGTTGTTGAACTTGAAGAAAATCAAGATGTATTGAGTGAGGACAACCTCCGAAGTGTTCATGCTTACGCCTCGACATTAATGGAATCTGAATCTGTAATTTCTGTACTTGCACCAGGATACTTCAATTCCACCATGAGTGCAAATTCTGTAGTCCAATTTTGGACAACTCCTGACGAATATCTTACTCCCCAACAAATTGGTCTTAGAGAGTCTCTTCAATCCAGTTTTATTAGCCAAAAGACAAATCACACATATCTACTAATCACACTAGGGGTAGAATGGAACACACTTGAGGCAAGGACCTTTGTTGAGGATTTACGCGAAAATCGCGACAATGATGGAATTGAACTACTCGGTGTTTCAAAAGAAGCTATTCTGATTGGCGGTCTTGCCGCCTACAACCTAGATGTACTAGATGCTGTTGTTGATAATCTTCCAATTGCAATGGCATTCATTTTCATTTCCACATGTATTCTTCTTTTCATTCAAGTGCGCTCTGTGATCATTCCTTTCAAAGCGATTGTGATGAATATCCTTAGTATTACAGCAACATTTGGTATGCTTGTGTTTGTTTTCCAAGAAGGAAATCTTGGTCTTGATGAAATCATGAATTTCACTCCTCAACCAATAGATCCAACAACTCCTGTGATGCTATTCTGCATAGTATTCGGACTTTCAATGGATTATGAAGTCCTCATGCTTTCCCGTATCCATGAAGAGTGGGAGCGAACCGGTGACAATACAATTGCAGTCGCAAATGGCCTTCAGAAAACAGGTCGCTTAGTTACTGCTGCTGCGTTGATTATGATACTAGTATTTGCAGCACAGATTTTTGCTTCAGTGGCTATTATCAAACAATTTGGCCTCGGCCTTGCTCTCGCCATATTCATCGATGCAACCCTCGTCCGGGCACTTGTTGTCCCTGCCACGATGCGACTTATGGGACCATTGAACTGGTGGGCCCCATCTTTCTTACGCAAGAGTGAGGATGAATCAATACCCCTGGAAGAATAAGAATTCAACAGAGTTCTGCTCCAAGTTCATCCAAAAGCATCTGCAATTCATGATCTTCAGGTAGATAATTCACAGCACTTTGTGCGGCGAAAAATGCAGCTGCATGATTTTTGAGCATCAAATGGGCACGTGCCATATTTGACCACGGATGTCCTGGATTGAGAGATCGTTCGGCTTGAACCGCAGCTCTAAACCAAACCATCGCCCCTTCAACTGTCCCTTGTGAAAGCATTAGTGCACCGATATCATTCCAAGGATCACCTAAGGTAGGATCTGTTTCAATGGCCCTTCGACACCAAGCCATAGCCTCTGAATCGTTACCCATGATGCTGTAAGTCCAAGCAATCATTGTAGCGGCTTCTGCTGATGGATGAAGATGAAAAGACGCTCCAAAATGTTCAGCAGCATAGTCAAACATTCCAATATTATGAATCACATTACCCATTCTGAAAAGTCGATCTGCCACCTGTACATCGATTTCATCTTCATTGACATCAAGCCCCATTTCATTCCAAATTTGATCCATTGCATCAAGAAGTCTAACTGGGCCGGCTCTATCTCGTAGACAGGCCTGTTCTGGAATATTCCAACTAGTATCAATGACTTTACTACGTCCATGTATATCTGCGAAAACTCCCCGCTGTTCTCTATTTGGGAACATACGTCTTTGAATTCTAGAATTCAATGGATCAACCATCCACATTGTAACAGTACGAACAAACAGCCCACCATCTAATTCAGGAGTTATGCACTTAATTGCGGGACTTCCATCTGGGCTAATTGGAACAAGCCCAACACCCCCTTTGCGTAGTGTTTTGAACAATTTTGTAGGCATCATATCACAAGCACCGGTAATGAGAATTCGGTCCCAAACTTCACCATCATCACTCATTCTATTGATATCTAACCAATCAGCATCATGGAATGTTACACGACATCCATGATTTATTGCAAGCAAATCCAACCCCCTATCTTTCCAATTCATTTCAAGAAATCTTCTTCGTTCTGTATTAGCTTCAACTACATGAATTTCATTTGCACCCAATCGTAGTAGAATTTCCGTCCACCAGTTGCCACGCGGACCAATCAGAAGGACACGAGTATCCACTTCCATTTGCAGAATTTGCATAATTTGTGCAGTTTCATAATGGGAGGGGAGCAAAGCGCCGGATTCATGACTTGCCTTCCACCAAGGTAGGGCTATTGCAGAGGCTCCTAAGCTATTGATAGCTAAACCAGAAGGCAAAGGCCAAATCGCTAACCCCCTATTTGACAATTTTAAAGCCTCAAATACCTTTACATCACTTAGAATTCCACTATCACATAACCGTTCAATTACTTCTTTTTCAGAAGGTAGAACTGGTTCTTGTGAACAATTCGGGAGTGCAAGCAGATCACACTCTTCCGTACTATATCCGTCCCAATCTGAAGACACGTCATGTAAGGTTGTACGAGGGGTATTGAACACCAAGGGTCATGGAATTCTAAGAATAGTCATTTTATTGGATTAACAACTTCACCACAGAGCTCAATTGTAGAACTTTTTCACCGAAGAAGCGCATCCACAGATTCCACTACAAGAGATGGGACTAAATCCAAATCTTTGAGATCCTCTCTACTGGCTTCTCCACTTAAGACTAGGATACTGTGCACACCTGCAGCATGCGCCATTGCCATATCAGTGTAGATTCTATCACCAATCATTGCGACTCGAGACGGGTCAATCCCATCCTGCTTTAACCGACCTAGGATCATTTCAGGACGGGGTTTCCCAGTGATGATAACTGGTTTAACGCCAGTTGTGGCTTCGAGCATTGATAAGATTGCACCAACATCCGGCAACCCACCAACCGGTGAGGGGCACACAATATCCGGATGTGTGGCAATCAAAGGAACCCCTCTATGTAGTAATTCAGAAACACGTTGCAAATCAGAATAAACAAGGTCAGTATGATATCCAATGACAACGCAATCAACCATTTTACTTGAACAATCGATACCCGCTTCTTCCATCATTTCTTTCATCCCACTGGTACCAAAACAATGAATCCGCAACCACCCTTCCTGTTTTAGCCAGCGAATACAGTCGTGGGTTGAGAGGAGCACGTCCCCTTCTTCCGCGTCAATTCCCATTTCGTGTAATTTCAGAATATATTCTTTGACAGAGCGACTCGAATTATTAGATAGAAATACTGGCGTAATATTCCGCATTTTACATCGCTCTATGAATTCTAGAGCACCTGGAATCGGTACACCTCCGAGATGAATGGTCCCATCTAAATCAAGCAAAACCATCTCGATACCATCGAGATTTCGATTCATTGGTGCACCTCTACAACAAAATGTTCCGAGCGAGCCAAAGAGGATTATGCAGTTTTTTCTGAGCTTCTTTCGATGCTAACGCATCGGTCAAAGCATCCTGTAAAGCAGGGCGCTTTGCTGCCTTTTTTACAAAGAGATTCATGAGACGTTTCATCCTTACAATTTTCTGAATCTTGAATGAATTAGAGAGCTCAGGCCCCAACTCTTCCCAGAGTTTGGTCATATATTCCTCTGCGAGATTAGAAGGGAATCCATCAGAGTGTTTTTCTCGATCGAAAAGTGAAATTGCTAACTTTGCGGAAAGTAAAGCATTCCCAACCCCTTCTCCACTAAATGGATCTACTAAACTAGCAGCATCTCCTATACACATTGCCCCCGCCATTGCAGTACGTCGTGGTTGTATCGAAGCTCCTTTCCTTGGGCTACCGAAGGGGAGTTCCCACCCCTTCCCACTACCTTCAACAACTGTTGCATCTGCAAATCGTTCTTTGAATCTAGGATGCTCGTGAATGAGATAATGTTGCAATTTTTTTAGTGATTTCTTAATTCCCGATTGTTTTTTCCTTTCAGCATTCACCATCCCTATTCCAACATTTACAACCTCTTCATTCACTGGAAAAATCCACCAATATCCAGGCACGACATCATCTACAAAATGCAGCTCAATGGAACCTTCTTCTGCACCCACATCTTTCACACCCTTCCAATATTCTCGATATGCTCCACAATAGTGTGCCTCATCACGCAATTTCTCTTCATTCATTTCTTCAACGACTTTCTTGGCTACAGGACAAAGATACCCCCCTGCGCCGATAATTAGTGGAGCCATATGCGTAGAATTACAATCACCAGAGAGCGTCACTCCTGTAATTTGTTTAGTTGAAGCATCATGATGTACATTTGAGACAGCAGTTCCTTGGACAACCTTTCCACCAGCCTGCATTACTAATTCTGTAGCACGTTGAAACATCATGTAGTCAAATTGTAATCTAGGTAGAGCATATCCAGCTTCTCTTTTTTCAACTTCTTCCTTTGGTAAGGAGATAGTTACTTGGTTACCATTGGGGCTACTAAACATCATCCCAGTAACGCGAAAATGAGGTGTTGCCTCAATCATTTCTTTTACTCCAAGTTCCTTGACATGGCGAAGAGATTTCCCGCCAACAGCATCTCCACAAATTTTGTCACGGGGCCAAACCGCCTTCTCAATGAGGAGTACCTTGTTACCATCAAGTGCTGCATAACTTGCAGCAGCAGATCCACCAGGGCCGCCCCCAACTACAATGATATCGAAGCTTTCTCCATCTTCTGGCGCCGGCCCGGTTTCAATAGGGACACTCCAATCGACACCCATACAGTACTCTCAGAGTGATGGGACTTGAATAATCCCACTAGTCCGATAGATTCAATCTGCGAAACGATTGGTATGTATTGATGACTGTTGTGAAGATGGTAACGACCCTTCCCGGTGCTTGGAAAGAATTTGAAGTAGGGGAATGGGCTCACACCCACATCGAAAATTTACTTACAGCATGTATACAGATTGAACGTATACGTTCAATGTATAGATGGGATGGAGAAGTAACCTCTGATGAAGAATGGCGCCTAACTTTCACAACAACTTCCGAAAAAGCCCCCAATCTTGCTAGATCTATAGAGAAGACTAGTCCGTATGATGTGCCCCAAGTGATATGGAATGTTGTAAATGCGTCTGAAGGATATTCTTCTTGGATAGAAGAGGTGACTGAATGAATGGTGTTGAACTTTTAATTGCTATTTCTTTAGGAGTTGGCCTTGCAGCAGCAAGCGGCTTCCGCATCTTTATTCCACCTTTTGTCTATGGGGCAGCTGCTCGTTTGGATTACTTACCTTCAGCAATCCCAACATCTGGCTTACAAGATTGGATGGCATCCGATATTGGACTAGTGGTACTTGGATTAGCTACTATAATCGAAATAATTGCTTATTATGTGCCATGGATGGACAATTTACTCGATACAATTGCTTCTCCTGCAGCCATGTTATCAGGCGTTTTATTGATGAGCTCATCTCTTGGGGATTCTGATCCCCTTCTTAGGTGGGGATTGAGTATAATTGCAGGAGGAAGTGTAAGTGGGGTGGTGCAAGGAAGTACAGTAGCATTACGAGCAGTATCAACCGCAACAACTGGGGGGCTAGGCAATCCAGTCGTATCAACAGCCGAAGCCGGCGCGTGTATTATTTGTACAATATTAGCAGTTTTATTACCAATCATTGCATTGATTCTGGTAATTCTTGGCATAGGATATACTGGACGATGGCTTCTGAAACGTAGACAAGTAAAGAAAAATCATCCTTCACAGGTTGAAATACCCTGAATACTACATGTTCGGCATGTCATGGGATTGGGAATGGGCAAACCGAATTGAGAAAAGAATCGCCTCCGATGAATTGGTAGCGAGCCTAATTGAATTGGCACATGAGATTGAATCAGTTCTTGGTGAATCTCCTTGGGCGATTGAACCAATTATTGAAGCAGGTCTAAACTCCAGTCCGGAGGGCCAAAAAATTCGTACAATGTTTGAAGAGCGAAGCATTCCAATTGAAACAATCCAACATCTTCAATCCAATGTAATGTGGAATATTGTCTATGAGGGCCTTTCTCATCTACTTTCTAAGGAAGGCAACCCAAGAACCGAATCAAAGTGCTTCCATGCCTTGAAAATGAGATTTGAGAAGAAAGAATCCACCATCCATTTCATGGGCTACAAACTTCAGAATAAAGAAGAAGACTTGAGTAGACGTGAGGTTATCAAGGCCCTTTTCAGTTCAGATCGCCTATCTAAAGAAGTCATGGAGCAATTACTCGACTCTATTGATTCAGGAGATGATGAAACAGAATCACTTGATGGCTTTGAAGTCGGAATGACTGTTATGAGAAAACCTGGAACAGAGACTGGTTTCACAGGCTGGCCTCCCTTCGCAGATAAAGACGAATCCCCAGTTATCGAACGAATTGACACATCTGACTCAACCCTTCTCCTTAGATTCAATGATACAAGTTGGTGGATTAATGCCTCATTAGTCGAGCCTTCTGATGTAATTGTAAATTGAATCCTAGATTTAGAATTTCTAAGATTATACTAATCTCACGGACACGATTCGTTCAAGGCCTCCACCCCTTACCGATTGCTAGGTGAGGTAGTGAGTGACGAAATGAGATTTCCAACACGTGCGGTGCATGAGGGCACCCATCATGCAGATGGAGCAGTCAATACCCCTGTTTACCTATCTTCAACTTACAAACTCGATGAGGAGCGATACGCTGGTTGGGCAGCAGGAGCTCAACACACTCTTCTTTACAGTCGTTTATCCTCAGTCAATTCCGAAGTTGTCTCGAAGAAGATTGCCTCATTAGAGGGTGCAGAAGATGGAGAGATGTTCTCAAGCGGAATGGGTGCGATTACTACAGTTCTCCTCGGTCTTTTATCGCGAGGAGATCATGTAATTGCATCACCAGATGTCTATGGTGGAACATATGGTCTAATGACTGAAGATCTACCAAGATTTGGGATTGAAGTCACTTTAGCTGATATCAGAGATCCTTCTTCCTTTGAAGCAGCGATTAAAGAGAATACGAAAATGCTCTATTCCGAAACTCTCACTAATCCTAATCTCAAGGTTTGTGACCTTCCCGAAATCGCGCGGATTGCTAAGGCCCACAATCTAATCTCTGTTGTTGACAATACCTTCGTCTCACCTTGGGCTACCCGTCCCATTGAGATGGGCCACGATCTAGTAATCCATAGTACCACAAAATATCTGAATGGTCATTCAGACCACATTGGTGGAGCCGTTGTTGGCTCCAAAGATTTGATTGCCCAAGTATTTGCGAAGAAAATCCATTTTGGAACATCTCCAGATCCTCATGCTTGCTTTCTCCTTGAGAGAGGAATTCGAACCCTCCATACCCGAATGCCACTCCATGCATCCAATGCAGCAACACTAGCGGAGAGATTGGAATCGCATCCCTCGATCGATCGGGTTGTTCACCCATCACTTCCCTCCCATCCAGATTATGAGATCGCTAAACGAGTCCTACCTAATGGAACTGGAATGCTTGGTTTTGTTGTCAAAGGTGGTGACAGTGCAGCGATGACTTTCATGTCTCGATTGAAGATTATATTTGAAGCAACAAGCCTGGGGGGCGTCGAATCTCTCATTGAAGTTCCAGCCACTTCATCCCACATGGCCGTCCCAGAAGAAGTTCGAATCGCTGCAGGAATATCTCCTGGTTTCGTTAGAATGAGTGTTGGTATTGAAGACGTTGAGGATATTTGGAATGATATTCAACAGGCATTGGGTGCTTGATTACTCTTCATTAGGAAGTCCGGATTGGATACTTGCAGCACTTGCAACATTCTTCATGGCCTCAATATAATCACTCTTTTTACCGCCCCCTGAAATTAAATTCATACTAACTTCCCATAAATCAGCCACAGATCTTGCCCAGTCGCCCCCCTTGTCTCGAGCGACCTGATCAAACCGCCAAGCCTCAGAACCATCTCGTTCATGTGCAACTAACCAGGCCCAACCCATTGCAGCCTCGTCGATTACCTTCCTCTTTCGGACCATAGAGACAGTTCTCCCTAAACCATCAGTGTGACCTTTGCGAACGAGCTCATGAAGCAAATCTAAGGGCGAAGGTAGAACCACATCATTCCATGGCAATGCTTCTAATTTTGAAGTGGCTTGCCTGTCCTTGCTTAGCCCTTTAAGGAAGGCATTGAAACCCTGTTTACGCTTCATTTGTTTGGAATAGATATTATCGGCGTTTTCACCAACAATTCCAAACATTTCCTCAAGAATCGTATGCCCCCAATCTTCCCAAAGAGCAATCAAAATATCATGCCCGGCTTTCATTTCAAGTCGAATTACATCGTCAGGTGAATCGAGAGCAACTCCATCTCTGCGAACATGTAATCCAGCCTTAATGTTTGAAAGAGCGCATTGTATAGCCTCCTTCTCTAAATCTGTACCTTCAATAGCAGATATACCATCTTCAAATTCTTCAAACCACATTGTTCCAAGAATGAATCCTTCATTGATTGAATTGGTAACTGCTCCTTTCAATCGTTCAACAACATCCTTGTCCTTCAGAGTAAGCTCCGTCCAAGCCGCGAGAATTTCTTGTATTGCCTCATCCATTCCATCTGGAGCATCCCGATTATCTGGCCACCCATCCGGAGACCAAATCCATTCGATTTCTGCTACCGCTGAAATTTTTGGAGGAAGCATACGAAGAGAAATTTTCCCAATAAGGCTCTCTTCAATAGATTGCAAAGAGGCAGCAGAGATGCCTAGTATTGTCCCATCATTGAATTCAAAACGAATCCATCCATCCTTGTTTTGTATTCGTTCTTCTACATCTTTTGCTGTTAGACCTGAAGTGAACCAAACACCATCTTTTTCTTCAAGGTCGATTGGTGCTAATTTTAGCCCTGCATCAATCCAACCATCTGGAATTAGGGGTTTAGTACCTGTACATACAATTTCATCTCGATTCCCGAAGAACCAAATTCCAGCTCTTGCATGGTCTCGCCAAAGTAAAAGTCGCAACGGGACATCATGGAAGTTCTGCATCGAGGCAAGATCAGTAGGTGCCGCCATCCCACGTCGAACGAAACTATGTCGCCCATATACAGGATTATTGAAGATTGAAACGGTATCAAAAACGTCCTCATGAGCCGCAGCAAGAGTACCAGCAAGAGCACGAGCGGGAACATCCCCACGCCGTTTCCGCATTCGCCGTTGAAGCCATTTCAGATTGTTTCGTTTGTCAGTAACACGTTGCACTTCTTTCTGCGTTTTCCTCAATGGATCTCGTCGGGGAAAGACACTATTTGGATGACGAGTAGGTAGAATAGAGCTGGGGTCATCAAGTAAAGCATCCAAGTTTTTCCTCAATCGTTTCTGGATAGCATCTGAAGCCTTCTTTATTCCCTTCATACGGAGCTTACGGCGCTTATCTTGGCCAGGAAATCGAACTTGTCCTGGCCCTGCCATATATCACCCGAGATGGAATTCCTTGTTCACTCCTTCGTCCAGCGCTGTAGTGCCTCGCTCTCTACTTCGCCTAATTCTGCAGGAATTACAAGACAATGTAACCCACCTTTTGCAGCATTATCCAATTCTGAAACAGAAAGATAGCGAATAGCCTGATTTGGGGTCCCCATGTCGCTACATAATACAACCATCAATGAAGAAATTTCAAGACAAATCTTCTTGATTGAATCAATTTTCATCTGGTTAAATATGGTGTCTGCAGGCATTTCTTCACTATACTCACGTAACTTTTCCGCCATGGATAACAAAGATCTGGCAGCGTCTTTAGGTTGCATCGGGCGCTGGTCACCAACTCCAGCACCTGTTGGATCTAGGTCGAGGAATGCAAGCGTATGCAATCCTTGAGCACGGTTCATTCCAATTACCTCTAGTGGGGAAGTGGCAATCCAACCACCATCGTATGGATAAGTCAGCGTTGTTTGTCTTCCAAATTTGTAATTTGAAAGTCCAATTGCTCCTGTGACTATACCTGTAATCGAGATTCCGTGAATTACTGAACAAGGCACACCTGCCTCAGCAGCCTGTAGTTGCAAATCAACATGAGTAGTTGCTTGCAGAGGATCGCCAACCACCAATAATGCAACTGAAGAAGAGGATGCTAATTCTAAGAGTTCAACAGGTTTCTCCACTTCAGGACGCATAATTCTCTCAATAGGTCCAATTTTTCCTTCCAGTTGGGAAAGGTCCTCTTCAGACCAAAGTGCAGTATATGCTTCATAGCGGCGATGATCTGCAGCCTTTGCCACAGTTATCGCCCCCTCGGTCATGTTTGAAATTCCCCCCGGGCCCATACCGATTAGAAATAATCCGTTTGAATCCACCCTTCTTCCTCCGTCAGCGTCAAGATACCGTCAGCACTGGTTAGAGCGGGTCCCATGCGTCATTTGAGCGTGCCGTCGAGCATGACGCAGCAAACAATCGAAATTCTACGGGAATTAGAATGGCTTGCAGTAGAGTGCCGTATTCAGCCTTCAGATGATGGACGCACCCTTATTCCATTGAATGAAACAGCCTTCTCCATACCCTCTTCTTCCTTTGACGATGCCATCATCATAGATATTGATCCATTATTTTGGAAGAATAGAGAATCATGGCAATCACGCTTTACTGAGTTAGTAGGAGATGGTGTGTTAGACGAAATCATTACCACGAAGAGTCACGAAATTTTGGGGGATCTTCTAATCCAACGCTATGATGAATTGAATGAACCGTACCTTGACGCATTTATCCAATCGAAGATGGAAGCTCATCCACGGATCCGTCTCATGCTTCTAGATCATGGAGTAAAGGGTGAATTCAGGATAAGGGATCTACAACCTATTGCTGTTCGAACTGATCGTTTACTTTGGGGTGAGGATTTGAAAGAAGTTGACCCCTCGCATCTTGATTTGACAACATATGTACCCACGAATGGTCTACGCCTTCACCTAGACCCCTCTCGTGTTTATTTTTCTAGCAAACTAGATTTTGAACGTCAAAACACAGTCAAAGAATTGAGTAAATTTTCTGCCAAAATTGGCCGCCCAGTCAATGTTTGCGACCCATTTTGTGGAGTTGGCCCTGCAATCGCTCACTTACTACAACAAAATGATTTGATTGGCGAACTTTTGGTTAATGATCTCAATCCTGATTGCATTCCGTTTTTATTTCAAAATCTCAAAATTTTGCGTAACCAGAATCCTAATTTCATTGAGAATGATTTGGTAGAACCAATACCTGGTGTTTTTGTTGGTTGTATGGATGCATTACAAATCCCAGATCGAACAGAACAATGTGGGCGATGGGACGCGCTTCTTGTGAATCTTCCACATCAAACTCTCAACCTCTTGCCTGCATTACTCCCTCTTCTTCGTCCCGAAGGCCCAATGAGAATATGTGGTTGGACAATTATTCCCGAAAGCGACGTAAATAATCTCTCAAATAATCTCTCGAGAATTGTTGATTGTAACGTTGAAGATATTGAAGTTAGGGTGCGAAAACAGTTCAACGCAACGGATATACTAGCCGCTTTTGTGATACGTCGTTAGGCGCCCCGACCGGGATTTGAACCCGGGTCGCAGCCTCGACAGGGCTGCATGATAGGCCACTACACCATCGGGGCAGGCAATCCGTCGAACACCAACCTGTATATAATCGGCTTGATGCATCGGAGGATGATGTCCGACGAAGAAGGCACACCCCGCCCACCCTCTCGAACAACGAGAGGAAGAGCCCGCCCATCTATGGGGGGTTCCGGCTTATTCGGTGCTACCCCGACTTCCCCAAAACCAACATCGATTCCCTCGAACATAGAAGATTCAACATCTACATCTCCTCTTTCTGATGCTACAGAACCACCTCTTCCTACCCCAAGTAATGAGATGGACGCTGCCATTATCCATCTTGAAAAACAAAATGCTGAACTCCGTTCTGCTCTTTCTGCTACAACAACCGATCTTTTGGCTTCAACCAATGCTCCAGTGCCTCCTATTGTTGGTGAAGGGTATGTCCTTTCTGCACACGCTCTCTCATCGATTATTCGAACTGGTCGTCTGATGCACCTAGATGGACTTGTTCGTACAGGCACGGGCGCAATCACGATGCTAAACCCGGAATCGCCAGGGATTGTTCATATGACTAGAGAAGGAGCTACCCTATCCTTACTCAATGAACATGCAATCCTTTCTGCCCCTCTAGGTGTTGATGCACCCAGTGATGCACCATTAACTCACAACCTTCTGTATGTTCTTCTTGCTCAACAATCCCTCAATAATCCTGGACGCGCGGCAGCAATTTTGAGTGATAGCCCATTTTCTGTTGCAGCTTCTAAGAATCCCGATGCCTTCGTCCTCGATGCTGAAAAAACCGGTATTGGCCGTGTTGCAATTATCGATGATGGGCCCGATAATCAAATGATTCAAGAGATTGGGGAGGCTTTTCGTGATATTGGTGGAAATGCAATGGTTGTCCGTGGCAGATTTGTTTTGGGATTCGGTTTAGATGTAGAATCAGCAATGCGAGCAATTTCAACACTTGAAGCTAACATGCAACGACACGTTCTCCACTGAATGATAGGGAACGCCAGATTCAAGGAGCGACCTTACTGAATGTGGTCATGGGTGATGGGGCGCCTCCATTGGTCATTGATGTCATCGACAACGGTGGACAATGGACACATCGGGAATGGAGAATGCTTCGATACATGGGGATCGATACTCAGATTCTTCCCAATGATACACCATTCGACAGTCTCCGTGAAGTCGACGGACTCATTCTTTCGGGCGGTGCAACACGCGTAGGACTGGATGGTAAACTCGGTAATTGTGCAGAATATCTTGAGATTGAAGTACCCATTCTCGGAATTTGTGCAGGCCATCAATTCATGGCGCAGTTCTATGGTGGTGAAGCTAATGCTGCTTCTGCACCTGAATTTGGTGCTGCTCAAATCAAACTTCTAAATGGTGGCGGCAAAATTTTCGAAGGTACTCCCGATGAACAACAGGTGTGGGAATCTCACAATGATGAGGTGACATCAGTTCCTCCTAATTTCTGGATTACGGCTTCTAGTGAGTCATGCGAAGTTCAAGCAATGGAAAATGAAGCAGGGGATCGTTTTGGTTTACAATTCCATCCTGAAGTCGATCATTCAGAGTATGGTGTGAAAATGTTTGAGAATTTTGTCCGAATCTGCGAAGAAAAGCGTAATTTGTGAACCGTCGGGTTGAAGAATACCTCCATGGTCGCGCAACTATGGTCGAAGTCGATTACCGGTGCCTCCGATGTGGTTACATGATTGGAATTGACACTATGGGTGAAACAAGTACGTTGCAATGCAAGAATTGCGGCTACCGTATTTTCATGAAACCCCGTCGTGGCGGTCATAAGGATCTAATTGCTGAGTGATTTTCGTATCGTTCAGTTCAAAGACCAGCGGGTTTAACGCTGTGTGTGACCCTCTGGCTCGTTCGTCATGCACCAACTCGGTTTGATGATCTTGCAACTCCAGAAAGAATCCGTAATGCTCTACAATCGGCTAGTATCGAAGGAGACCCCCCTCATTTACTAATTTCAGGTCCGAGTGGTTGTGGAAAAACAGCAGCATGGCGTCTTGTTGCTCGTCAGGTACTGGGTCCTGGTTGGAAAGCGACCCATCATGTAATTCAGGCACGAGATTTGAGTGGTTCAAAGAATGCGATGAAGCGATTTGAGGAATTTCTCCAAAATGGATCATCGGGCAAGGGGTCACTTGCCTCGAGCTCAAGCCTCGATGCTTTCGATCGCAGTTTATGGACAACAGATGACACAGACCCTCCTCCTTCAGGGGTGGAAATCGATCTTTCAGATGGACGTATACCCATTTCTCGTCTCATTATCATAGAGGATGCCGACCATCTTGGTATGAAGAGACAAGCATATCTTCGTAGAATGATGGAACGTTCCGGCCGCACTTCAAGATTCATCCTAGTTGCCCGTTCTCCAAGTCGAATTATTGATGCTTTAAGATCGAGAACCCGCTCAATTCGCCTTCCTTCTCCTAAGCCAGATACAATCGAACAAATACTTCGTGGGATAGCTGACCTAGAGCGTGCTAAGGTATCAGATGGTGTATTTGGTGACGTAGTACATATTTCAAATGGAGATTTAAGAAAAGCAATTTTCACCCTCGATCTTCTTGTTCATCGTGATCTCGCTGAAGATCGTGAAGCTGTAGTTCGTCTTGTGAATGCAGTGACACTTCAGACAGGCCGTCACATGGTGGAGATGGCCCTACGCGGCCGAGTAGTCGAATGGAAGATGGAAAATGATGGTCGACGTAGAAAGCGAGTATCATCCGGTGCATATGGGGAACTCGATCGAATGCTCAGAGAACATGCATTAGATGGAGCAGACATTGTTCAACAAGTCCATATGGCGATCACAAGCCCTCGACTACCCGTCCCAAATCATCTTCGAAAAGATCTCCTAGAAGCTCTAGCGTTGACTGAAATTGGAATGGGTGACGCCATCGATTCACGCATTCATCTTGAAGATTTACTCCATCGTTTTGCTCAGATCGGTCGTACTCATGGTTTGTCCATTGCTTGAATACGGGCGCGGCAGGATTCGAACCCACGGTCCCCGGCTTAGGAGGCCGGTGCATTATCCAGACTATGCTACACGCCCGAATTCAATACAATCGCCCCCCCTTCTTGAAAGGATGCGATGAGATGAAGGGGGTTGGGTGCTGAGCGGGTAATGTGGCCGAAGAGGACTCACTCGATTTACGGGATTCCGTACCGTTGTCTTTACCGACACCCGATCGTCCTGAGGAGACCATAGATCTCGATGAGATTGAACGTGATGATGAGAAAAAGACGGATCATCGTCGGAACACCGCGGTAAACTTCGCACAATCTACAGCACTGCGTTTACTTCGTCTTACTTTGGGACCTAGTTTGATGGTGCTACTGATCGTTGTGATGGTATTCCCTGAACAGATTGATGCTCTTTGGATGGGTATTACGATGATTGGGATATCAATCCTGATTTTATTGCCTCCGACGATTGCTGCTGAGATGCAATTTATCACTTCTGAGAATGATTTCGGACCGACTTCAAGAGGTACCGAACAACTTTCGTTGAATTCTTTCCCTGGCGCGGAACGAATCCGTTCGATGATTCGTGAAAATCGTTTGAATGAACGCATTCGAATGATGGTCACTATTGTGGTAGGTGTCCTTGTTACAATTCAGCAGTATTTCGAAGCCGGCGGCCCTGGAAATATTGTGATAATGATGGCTGCAGTAATCCTAACTGCAATTACAATAGCTCAGACTATTAGACTTGAACGAACAATTCAGATGCGCTCTCTCGATTTCAAATATCTTCCATTCCATGCTCCTACACAACATAGTAGTCAAATGCATACAGTGTTGAGTGATTTGATTGAGGCGCATATGGATCCAGACTCCGCTTCTCAATGGTCTGCTTGGTTAGATGAACTCAAACCATCGATTCGAAATAAACTTCCACCTGCCCTCGCAAGGGAACGCATTGTTCAAGCAGTTTATCTCTCAACTATGACAGACAAAGATGGAATTGGTAATTGGAAATTGAACAACATTCTGACATCAATTGTGAGAAGAGAGATGCGGGATTGGATAATGGCCGAATCCTCATCTACTCTTATTTCTCATGAAAATCAAGAATCGGTAAGTAAACTACCATTCAACATCTCATCCTTGCGACGTTTGCTAGAACACACTGAAGCTTGGCAGCCTGGTTTATTCAGAATTATTCGTAGGGCTCGCAATGATATCCTAACAGGCGACAATTCACTTATTTCTTCTGAATGGAGAATGGATCACGATCTTCCATTAGTTTGTCCTGATGGTCAAGGTGATCTTTTTTTGATGGTTCACAATTTTGGTGAACGTGAAGAAACGGTTGAAGTCGAAGTTGTAGTTCCTGATGGACTCCCAGTCGTACAAACATTCCGTGTGACTCCCCAACCAACTCCAAAATTACCCGCTGCAATACCCCTCAATTCTTCTTCATTGACAGAAACTCTAGCCGATCGCCTTTCCATTTTGATGGAACGCGGTCTTGTACTTTGGATTGGCTTAGCTTGGTCACCAAAAGTTCGCGGGCGACATCCCGTCCAAATCCATCTTAGAAAGCAAGGCGGTGAAACAATTTCATCAGTAGTAATCTCTACTGATGTTCAGCAACGTAGTGGCGGTGCAGGAAGTACACAAGTTAGAATGCGTCGAGCAAGTAGCCTTGGAATTGAAGCCCTTCGTGAAGTACGTGATTCTCTAAAGATGCGTTGAGTCGCTGCACTAACCCTCCGCCGCGTTTATGTTTCGTCCTTATCTGGAATGGGGTGCAGGTTGAAGCCATGGAGTCATGGGATGTCGTTGTTGTTGGCTCGGGAGTAGCCGCTTTGCGCGCAGCAATCGCTGCATTGGACGCTGGAGCGACAGTAAGTATCTTTGACGATAAAGGCCCTGGAAGTGCTCAAGCTAGAGCCGATGATACAGGTATTGCAGCATCACTTTCAGAATCTGATTTTCATGAACATCTCTCAGACACCATTACGGTTGGTCAAGGGCTTGAGACTCCCGCGTCAAAATCTCGCTGTGCATCTTCTGTAACTACTTTGATTGAACTTGAACGATGGGGCCTCAATCTTCGTCGTGATAGTTCAGGCACTCCTGTTTTGACTGCTCAACCTGGGCATAGTACTCCTAGAGTCGCTACAGTGGGTGATGTGACGGGACGCGAAACTCTCAGAATTCTTGAAGAGCAGTGTATGAAGCGAGGTATACCACGTAGACACGACATTCGACCACTTCAGTTGGTGGTTGAAAATCAGCGAGTCCGCGGACTGATTATTCTTGATATTCAAACAGGGATTATTGCACCTATTCAAGCAAAAGCAGTGATTTTTGCAGGAGATGGGCACGATGGCCTATGGACAGAGAGCGGCTCATCTGGATCAAAAACCACTCTTGCCTATCGTGCAGGTGCAAGGCTTAGTGGCATGGAGTTCATGGGTTGGCACCCAATGAAAATCAAAGATTCAGAAATGTTTCTTTCTCTATCTCTTCTTGATACGGGCGCTCGCCTCCGAAAGGCGAATGGCGAAGATATCGAACTCGTTGGTGGTTTAACTGAAGCTTGCAGATCGATGGGTGATGATGAGCATGTCCTTGACGCGCGAGGCGTTCCACCATCAGTACGACCGTGGTTCAATACATCAGCCCAAATTCTCGCAGATCGTTTCGGAATAGATCTTTGGACAACAGTCATTCCAGTTACTCCATCTCCTAGATACTCTATTGGTGGTGTTGCAGTGGATAATGAAGGCCGTGCTTTGATTGGTGAAAATCTCTGGCTTACAGGCCTATATGCGGCTGGAGCATCTTCTGATTCAGGGATGCATGGTAGCGATATTCTTGCAGGAAATTGGACATTGGATGAACTTCTCACAGGATCGAGTGCCGGTACATCAGCAGGTCACTGGGCATCATCTGCAAAACACGGCGGGCGGGACATTTTGATGGATGCCTCATTCGAGGTGGAAGCAGAAATCGAAGCTATGAGTGAAGTAAAAGAAGGTATGACGGTAGGGGCTCTATCAGCATCTCTTCGTCGTACAATGAATGCCAATATGGGACTAACTCGTGATGTCATAGGCCTCACTACTGCAGCAACCCAAATTGAGCAATTAGCCAACTCCCCAATCCGACTTTCAGATGATTCGCCAGTTATGAATACTGAATTAATCACTGCTCTTGATGCAGGTTGTATGATTGAACTCGCACGTGCTATGGTTTCTGCTGCAGAATCCCGTGAAGAGTCTCGCGGCTCCCATCACCGTAGTGATTATCCCGAAGCAGGGGACCAAAATATGCCCATTCTCATCAGTATTGACGGAATGACATTGTAGTTAGTTTCCATCATTTAGATTGATAGCATACCGGGGCGAAGGCATAAACATGGATGGCAATGGGCGCGACCCCCGCCTCAATGCATTAGAGGAGGATTTCTTCGCTTCTGTCGATCGCGCACCTCCGAACCATTCACGCGCGCGTGATGATGGTGCTCGTAGACAACAACATGTTCGCGTCGTATTCGAAAAGACTCCACCATCTGGAGCATTTTTGCGTGGTTTCATGAATCCTAGTTACTACGATACACCGGTTTCAACTAATACGGGCTCATTCTGGCATTTTTCACGCAAGGAAATCAACGATCTAACTCTTGCAACACTAGCATTTGCACTCGCTCTAGCGTTGATGCGCGTAGGCGGAATACTTGGAATTTTGAGAACTGGAGAAACACCATTTGTTGTATTTATTGAAATGGCAATTTGGGGAACACTCTACATTTTTTCCCTTGGTCCAGCCTTTTTGTTACATGAAATGGCGCACAAATTTCTCGCACGACATTATGGGTGCTGGGCAGAGTTCCGTGCAGATCCTTCTGGATTGAAGACTGGTGTCCTAATTGCGGCAATTCTTGGTTTTGTCTTTATGGCTCCAGGAGCGGTGATGGTAGCTGGAAATATCACCCGGGAGCAAAATGGGAAAATAGCGTTAGCGGGACCGATATCGAATCTTGTATTGTATGCTATTGGCTTAGTACTAGGCGGTCTTCTGCTTGGCTTAAGTGATGGGGCAATTATTTCGGCATTTGTACAAGCATGGCTTTGGGGAAATTCAATTCTAGCCGCATTCAATATGATTCCTTTAGGCCCCTTAGATGGCCGGAAAGTAAAACAGTGGAATGAACCAATATTTTGGGTATTTTTCATTGGTACAATTGGTCTTGCTTATGGTACGATATCAGGCCAAATTGATCCATATCTGGACTTGTTTTCTAATCTAATTTGAGAGAATGTCAAATCGCTGAGATTCACTCATTAATTGATTCAAATAGCGTCACTACCATGTTGCCTTTCCGGTGGTCGAAGTAATTCGCCCATCTTTGAGGTGAAGTAATGACAGTAGATCGAGACGATATTGATGATGAAGCAAATGGCTCGAATGAAGAGGTACCCGATATCTCAACCTGGGTGCCTTTAGATGAACAGAGTGAATACCAAGATGAAGCAATGATTGCAATTGATGACTCGATGAAGCAATTATCTCGTCTTCGAAGAATTGCGAATAAACACTACACAGAAGACTATGGTACAGTCCGCTTCAAAGGCATGGTCTTCCAAGTCGAGAGGTCTCAGCGTAGAACAGATACCGTGATTCGACTAAGCAATCATCGAAACATCATCGCTATTGTAACCGATATTGATGGAGAGATATCGTCGTTATCATTTGAGGTAGTTGGCTCCAGTATCATGATTCGCCTTCCTCCTCCTCGTGTAGTTGAAATCCACGAAGTACAACCTAAGAGCGGATGTTTCTAATCGTCAAAAACTCACTTCTATTGATTACGAGTCAACATTCGATGAAAATGATGAACACCACGCTCCATTTTCGGTGAATACCTCCCCCTGTCATATGATCTTGAGGAGACACCGCGTTGCGTAGCCTCGACAATTTCTTGATCCTCTATCTCAACCTTGTCAAGGTCTCCACCAGCCCCTTTACCGAGCATTTCGGCATTTCCGACATAGCCATGGTAAACGATACGAGTTTTATTTGCAGAGAGGGGAATTACTTGATTGACAGACAACCCCCATGGGTAGAAGTTGAGCATCAGCCCAGGGTAGAACCAGTAATAGTAAGCTGCTACTTTCTCACCATAACCTGAATAATTTTCTGGAATTTCGAAATGAGGCTCACCTTCTCGAGCGATACCAATTTGCAGTACTCCCCCTTCGAACAATTCGGTTCGATACTCATCATTATCCAATACACCGTGTAGATCTCCATGAACAAAAGGTATGTGGAATCCTTCGAGATAATTATCGACATAAAGGGCCCAATTTGCCTCAATATCATAAGAACGATATCGACTATTGTCATGTTGGAATGAGTCGATATCTATCCACCCAAGACGAGATTGTAATTCTGCAATCGCTTCCTTGAGAAATCGATCTCCTCCAATCAATTGCAACCCTTTCCATTCAGTGACTGGAAAACTCGGTAAGTTATCAGAATCAGAGGGGAATCCTTCGACATCTTGGAATTCTGGCATATTCTTCATGCAACCATCCATGCCAAATGTTCGTCCGTGGTATTTACATTGCAAAGTACTGCATTTTCTTGGTTCAGTGGCCACCAACATTCCTCTATGTGTACAAACATTGGACAGACACCTGATTTTGTCTGAATTGGTTAGAATCAATGCTTCACCAAGCATTTCTTCAATGTCAATTAGTGGAATTACATCATGTTCGGCGAATTGACTGGAATGGGCTGCAAAATACCAACAGTTCTGCATTTCGGCCATCAGATGTTGAAATGATTTCTCATCCGTATAGAATCTAGAGGGTAAGGTGTGAGCCTTGGTGATGTCTGGATGAATTAACGGCTCAGACATGCCTGTGCCTATCCTTTCCGTGTGAAAGAATTGTCGCTAAACTAAATGGAATATATTCAGAGATATGAATTCCTGATTGGTTCTTCATCGAGGTGGAAAAAAGAATACGTGGCCCACCATGTGATTGTGTCTAGGGCATCGACAAGATTGCTTGTTCCGCTACGGGGCTCTCCGTAATCTTTCCCAGTGGTATCCATCCAATCTACCATCTCATCAACAGTATCACAAGTCTGATGGTAACACCAGTATCCATCAACAAGCCCACCAAAACCCATAGTTACAGTCCCTAAGTTATCTTGGAATGTGGCGTGATCTGAGCGTGCAGTGGTATCTTCATAGACGATAATTTCTGGACGATCCTTTTCCAACCAATCATCAACCTTCCAAGTTTCTGCATCGTAACCGGCACCGATGAGTGGAGCCATCTGTTCTTCTACACCAATAGCATCAGAACCAATCCACATTGCAAGTCCAACCATTTCGGGTTGATTCATGATATCATGATCTAAACTTGGACCAATATACACACGCATAGGCCAGACTTCCTCATCTTTCGGATAGCCATCAGGGTCGACTTCAGGCTGCGGGTCACAATTCCCATCTCCTCCTCCATGGCCATCTCCACAAGGCGCGCCACCACCACCTGGCCAGTTAACACCGGCCATATCGAGGTTAACGTAATTCGTGACTTCGACATTGGGATTGTCTTCCTTGACCCAATAATCAGTCCAGAAATCACTTCCTCGCTTTCCACCTTCTTCTCCTGACCAAAGACAGAATACCATTGTATTCCTAGTAGGATAATTTGCCATAGCTTCTGCAACAGTTAGAACCATGCTAGTACCTGCGGTGTTGTCATAAGCTCCAACCCGAGTACCGTAGGTTCGTCCGAATATGTGCGGATCCAACATTCCTGCATTTACAGGTGGTGCAATGTCAAAATGGGCTCCGAAAACCATCCACTTGTCCGGGTCAACCTCGCCAAAGCGGTATCCACAGATATTGTAGGCCTCTGGATTTTGAGCTCCTGTCATCAGCGAATCGTAGGTAAATCGCTGGGTAATGACTTCTAAACCAAAACTTTCCAGGTTGTCAATGAGATATTGTGCAGCGTCTTCGTAGGCTGCATTACCTTGACCCGCCCATCGGTCAAGGTAGCCCACAGCATTGTCAGCAAGGTCTGTTGGATCAAACGTCTCATCAGACATGTGGCTGATGTAATTGAAAACGTTCAATCCATCAACAAGTCCGGTTGAATGTCGCCCTCCTTGTGCCTCGCTGTATGCTGCTGCCATTGGACGATTGATTGGGATCTTAACTGCGATTACAGAATCAACACTTTCGTTAGATGATTGGATTGTATCTAACGATTCATTATCTCCATCCACTCGTAAGATGCTAGGATTATCCCCTCGTTCAAAACCACCACGGTTATACCATGTTCTCCAGGATTCGTTGACTTCTCGAATTGGCCATTCCTCTCGACCATATTCTCCAACTAAAATGACTGCAGTATCAGTTCGAGGTGGCGCTAATACAGATAACAAAACAGAATCACCGGCTCTGATATCTACAACAGTTGAATTCTGTACGAAGCCAGAGTCTTGATTCAGAATTAAGTATGGAATGAAGGCTGAGAGGTCGGTTTTTGCTTCGACAGTGATGCCTTGGAACTCCCCCCCAGTCCAAATTGCAGGAGTTACTGTAACATCATCAACTGAATTCGGCCCTGCATTGTTTTGCTCACCGAAACATCCTGCCAAAGGCGAGGCTAACATAATCAGACATAGGGCAATGGCTGAACCCTTGGGCCTCATCAGTCGTAACGTAGCAACGATTAGAATTCAACCCAGCGGTTCAGAAGTATCGTCAAATCTCTCTGTTGAAAGGTTGACAAGTAGGTCACCTAGTCCATAGAAAGCACCGCAAAGTAATGGAGGATTCCAAGCAGTCAAAGGCGTCCAAGGCACTTCTGATGCCCAAGTCCAAGTTCCCAACCCAGTTCCCCAAAGTTCCATCAGAAGAGCAAGCCAAGCCATTACAGCGTAAAGCATGGGAGCAGGACCAAATCTGATAAATCCAAACATTAGCAGTAACAGGATTAACCCCGAAGTATCAATTCCATCGAAAGCCATCCAAATCGTCAACGGGACAAATGGAACTAACACACATCCTGCCATTTTTTTACTCTCAGGTAAACGATTTGCAACCCGTCTACCGAGGTCGAATAGGAACCAATGGCCAACAGGAACGTAAAGGGGCATAAGGTCACGTTGATACTCGTAAATTAACCAAAATTCACTGAAGAATAACTCCATAGGCGTCGCGAAAGCAAGAACTGCCACCATCTCAATTCGTTCCTTTCGTTTGGCTTGGACAAAGAGAAAAATGAACAGACCAATACACCAGATATTGACAGGCCATTCTGAAAAATATCGTGATATGGGGAGGCCAATTGCAATGGTGGAAGCGTAGAGGATCTCTCGGCGCACGTATTCACCACGCTCAGCCAATGAAGAGTGATAGACACGTAAGACTTCCATCTGCCTGCATGATTTCACTCATTGGAACAATTACGGGCTCAAATCCAGCATTACGAACCCTTTCAATCGTAATTGGAAACCCTTCTGAGATGATAATTCGCCCATCTTCAAAGGCAATGGTGTTAGCAGCATATGCTTCATCCTCAGGTACCCAAATGACTTCTTCGAACATTTCTAATTGGTCAGGCCGCAGGTGCCCTTCAGCTGCAATGATAGTCCCATTTCGTGGCACTGAGCAAACTGTCGTTAGATGCAAAGTCGTTTTTGGTACGTCAATAATTTGTGCTGGTATGTTTCGTTCAGCGGCAAACTTGGAGAGGAACGCAGCTCCATTTGCATTGGTTCGAGTCGATAGCCCAATCAGGAGTTCAGTGCCGGTGAAAATTACGTCCCCACCATCCATCATTGTATCAGTGGGCATTTTTTGGATTTCGAATTCCTTTGAAAGCCGTTTAGCAATTGATTCCACCTCACCTGCTCTTGATGGATGTCCTGGGTTACAGATAACCGCCGTATCTTCGAAGATAATGGCAGTGTCTTCAACAAAACAGCAATCAGGGTGCCCTTCGAGAACTTCAAGAATTTCAACCTCAACACCACAGGATTCCAAAGCAGCAACATATCCTGTATGCTGATACTTGGCAGCAACTTGATCTGGCCGCTTTGTTCCAAAATATGTTGACAAGGCATCTTCGTAATCTTCAGAGATTTTGCGTACGATAGCACGCCTTCTCTTTCGGTCGAAGACTCCCGGCATTGGAATTTACCCCATTCGGCTCCGCTTCTTGGAGCCTCTTCATGCTTGCCCGTCAATAGCGAATCGAGTGGCGAGCATAATACCCGCACCATATAGTGCGATTGTTAAGATAATCCCGACACCAAGCGAGGGCCAGAAATCCCATCCTCTCCTGAGAAGTATTGGCATTACAGCGAATAGTGCAAGTGCAGGTAGGACAAGATACAGAATACTCTCTGCATAAGCAGCGATATCCTCTGAATTGACACCATCACGATGGAGCATAATCATTGAGAAAATACTCGATAATGGAAGTGAAATTATCACTGCTCCGAAAACAATCGATCGTTTTGCTATCTCACTTGCACCAACAATCATTCCACCACTGAACAGGCCCTTTAGTAGCAATTCAACCCAAGTCATGTTGGGTTACAAGGGCGCACGGACTGAAAGCATGCCGTCAGAGAGTCTCTTCTCCACCAAGAGGCATTACACCCAATTCTGCATCTAATCCCCTTAATGCTGGACCTTCAGTTAGTGTAGCGAAAATTCCGATATCTGCTAGGTTATGGGATAGTCCGAACCAAGGCCGACCGTGTTGATCAACTGCCATATCCAAGAAATCACCAAGGCCTCCACATCGGTTGTATCCACAACCATCCTCTGTATCTAGTGGATTTCCTGGCTCATTGATTTGTATAGTTGTCATCAATGGATTTTCACTAAATGCATCCGTAATCACAGTCATGTAACCATTCCAAGTATTATTTCCAGCATCGCCTACATATCCAAATGCAACTTTTCCAGCTGCACCAGCAGTCACGACTGGGAAACCAGTACCAACAAGCTCAGTAGGCGGGGCAATCATCATTGCATCACTCCAAGTCTCTCCTTCATCTCGAGAGTATGCGTAGTAGGGCATGTTATCAGACCCCATCCACATTGCATGGACGTTATCATCATCATCAATTGCAACTTGCGCTTCTTCTGCATTCCAAGTATCAGCAGTCCCCGATTCTTCTGTAGGGAGTGTATGCTCAGTCCATGTGAATCCGCCGTTAGTACTACGGTAAATCGCATATCCACTTCCATCACAACCGGCATTTCCTCTGTAGAAGTTACCATTTGGCCCTCCTTCAAGATGGGCAGTTAACCCTCCACTTTGACAATCAATAGGTGCACCAGATACCTCAGGAGTCCAAGTATTTCCACCATCAAAACTCGAGGAGCATAACGGGTGAGGAGCATTTCCATTGATGCAGAACACCCATGTTGTTGGGTGCAAAGCCGCGGGGTAGGGGGCAGAAGTAATCGTTTGATGATCTTGGACAGAGCGAATGTCCGTAGCCACAGTAGGTGGCGACCAAGAGGCCCCCTCATTGTCTGACCACTCGACAGTCATTCCAAGCAATGCATGCATGTCGAATTTCATGATTCGATCAGTCCATTTGTCAACATAGACGTAGGGATCATTGCTATTTGGGACTGGGAGTAATGGATCGTATGTGTCCTCGCAAGAATAATCTGACAGATTGGTCATTCCAATCAGCCCACTACATTGGACAATAGCAGTTGATCCAAGGGGCCCATTCCCCCAACTTGTCATGTACAGATTATCATCAGACGTAACTCCAATAGTTGGTTCGAATGTACTCATCCCAATTCCGTAGTAGGATCCTTGAGTCCAGAATGGCGTATTATCTCCTGTTAGATTCACAGTAATATTGGCAGCTTCGACGGCAGAATCGTTGAGAGCGTCGACTCCCCCAGCGTAATGATACCATGTTGTTTCAGGAATTTCTTTTTCAAAATCAAAGGGCGACGGCTCTTCTACAACTGCTTCTTCCTCATCACCAAAGCAACCACTCAAACTCCCCCCTATCATCAACAGAGTGAGTAACAAGCATGAGGTTACTCTCATAGCAATCGTTTCTTGGGAGGGGCAACCTCCCTTCAACCTCATGGTTGAGGGATTAATGGTGCAGGGGACAGGATTTGAACCTGCGAAGCACTACGCACTGGGACCTCATCCCAGCCCCTTTGACCACTCGGGTACCCCTGCTTGGGAATCCGACGACTTTTGCATCTCACATGAAACCATCGTTATGACTGAAAGTTCAGTTCAATCGTTCGCGTTGATGACGCTGAGCATCTACAGCACAGATGGCTGCCATTCGCACGATATCACTCACGCCGTCACCGCGTTGGAGCACTTGTACAGGCTTTGCCATTCCCTCAAGAATTGGGCCTGTTGCTTCTGCACCACCTAGACGTTGGAGTAATTTGTAGCCAATGTTTGCTGCAGCGAGATTTGGACATATTAGCACATTTGCTGGCCCCTCGAAGGTCATGAATGGGTACTCTTCTTGAATTTCGGAAACTAATGCCGTGTCTGCTTGCATTGGCCCATCGATAATGAGACTTGAATCACGTTCTCGCACGATACGAATCGCCTCTTCAATTCGCGTACTTCGGTATTCCTTCGAAGATCCAAAATTAGAGAACGAAAGCATCGCAACTACTGGCTTAACACCGAATCGTCGAGCCATTTTTGCAGTTTCGATTGCGATTTCAGCAAGTGTTTCGGCATCAGGGTAGATATTTATCGTAGCATCACCAATGAAAAGTAACTGACCTTTGATTGTCATCATATACATCCCAACAAGTCGTTCAACGTCGTCTGCAGTGCCAATTGTATGGAGGCATGGTCGGAGAATATCTGGATAATGGCGATCAATACCACCTACGAGTCCGTCAGCATCATCTTGAGCAACCATCATTGAACCAAAATAGGTTCTTGATCGCAACATTCTCACAGCATCAGCCCTCGTTACGCCTTTACGTGCACGCATTTCACTGAGCACATCAGAGTAGATGCCCTTACGTCGGGGGTCGTCACGAACATCGATAATTTCACAATCGAATGACAACCCTAAACGTTCTTTGTGGTCATTAATTGTCGATTCTCTACCTAGTAGGATAGGATCACAGATACTTTCCCGAACACATTCTGCGGCGGCTTTGATTACAGTAGGATGATCACCTTCGGTGAATACAATACGTTTCACTTCGGATTTTGCCTGATTCATGACGCCACGCATCAGACTTCTAGTTAATCCGAGCCGTCCTTCCAGTTCTCGTCGATAGGCATTGATATCGAAATTTTCAGGCTTAACTTCTGCAACGCCCTCGTTTACAGCAGCTTGTGCGACTGCCGATGCTTCCCAGATTAAGACACGCTCATCGAAAGGTTTCGGAATTAGGTAACTAGGTCCAAATTGGAGCGAAGTCCCTCCATATGCTGCTGCTACATGGTCAGGTACTGTTTCTTTTGCGAGTGCAGCTAAGGCATGTGTCGCGGCCATTTTCATGCCTTCAGTGATTTCTTTCGCACGTACATCTAGCGCTCCCCGGAAAATATAGGGGAATCCGAGAACATTGTTGATCTGATTTGGGTAATCGGAACGACCTGTTGCCATAATTGCATCTGTTCGCACTTCAGCAACATCTTCTGGCATAATCTCTGGTGTTGGATTTGCCATTGCAAAGACAAGAGGATTAGGTGCCATACTTGCGATCATCGATTTAGATACAAGACCGCCCTTTGAGAGGCCTAGAAAGACATCAGCATCTTTGATTGCATCTTTGATCGTTCCATCTTCAATATCATGCGCAAATCTTGACTTATACTCATTGAGTTCACCACCTTCAAGCCGTCGCTTGTTCATGATACCTCCAGAATCACACATTATGAGATTCTCAAGAGTCACGCCAAGCTGGATATAATGGGATGCACAAGAGATTGCACTTGCACCTGCCCCAAGAACAACGACCCTAACATCCTCAATTTTCTTATCGACAATTTCGAGACCATTTAGTAGCGCTGCTCCGGAGATGATTGCAGTTCCATGTTGATCATCATGCATCACAGGAATATCCAATTCTTCGACTAGACGCCTCTCTATTTCGAAACATTCGGGGGCTTTGATATCCTCTAGATTAATCCCACCAAATGTTGGTGCAATATTCTTCACAGTCTGAACAAATTCATCAATATCTTCGGAATCGACTTCGATATCGAAAACATCGATGTCAGCGAATGCTTTGAACAGCAAGCCCTTACCTTCCATCACAGGTTTTCCTGCCAATGCGCCGATATTACCCAGTCCGAGGACCGCAGTACCATTGCTGATAACTGCGACAAGGTTGCCTTTAGCAGTGTAACGATAGGCATTGGCTGCATCTTTTTCGATTTCAAGACAGGGATATGCTACACCAGGCGAGTAGGCAAGAGACAATTCACGTTGGGTGGAATGGGGCTTTGTTGGAACAACAGTCAATTTCCCCTGAGGACTTGCCTCGTGGTACTCAAGAGCGTCACGTTCCAGAGTCTTGTCCTTGCTCATCCTTCTATCTCCCAGCGTCGTTTGGCTTTGGGTTTTCGTACTATGGAACTGACAAAACCCGTTCCTTTGTCAAATAGTAATTTTCCGACTTCCCAATAGGTTTCATTGAAGCACATTGAGCAACAGCATCCAATCATGCGAAGGACACGCATCGTTGCAACCATCGGTCCAGCATCATGCGATGAGGATTCCCTCAGGACCATGATCAAGGCAGGCCTCGACGTGGCTCGTTTGAATTACAGCCATGGTACAGATGAGTGGCGAGCCGAAGTTGCTCAGCGAATTCGAAAGATTGGCGAAGAGTGCAACATTCATGTTGGAATTCTAGCAGATCTTCCAGGCCCAAAACTTCGGCTTGGATATTTTTCAGGCGAACCCATTCTTGAAGCAGGATCACAATTGACTCTTCGATGTGGAGAAGCAACGGGAGAGGCAACATCTACAACTCTGCCCGTGGAGTACCTTGGTCTTGCTGAAGAATTGCAACCAGGCGACCCAGTTCTTCTTTCAGATGGATTGATTCAACTGGAAGTTAAATCATGTCAAGGTAACGAAGTAATCTGTGAAGTCATTGAAGGAGGCTCAATCTCTCAGCGTAAGGGAATCAACGTGCCTGGAACGGTTGTAAAATTACCAGCGGTCGGCCCACGAGATGAGGAAGCCCTACATCATGCGTTATCACTGGGGGTTGAATTCATTGCAGTTTCTTATGTGAGAACCGTTGAAGATATTCTTCCAGTTCGACGTATATTGGATGAGACAGAATCTGAAGCATGGATCATTTCCAAGATTGAACATCCGATGGCACTCGAGAGTCTCGATGAGATAATCGAAGCTAGTGATGCTGTTATGGTGGCTAGGGGAGATTTGGGCGTAGAAATCCCACCTGAAGAGGTACCAATGGCCCAAGAGCGCATTGTCAAAAGTGCACGTAGCCGAGGACTTCCAGTTATTGTTGCAACTCAAATGTTGGAATCCATGGTGTCTAATCCACGTCCAACACGTGCAGAAGTTGCAGATGTTGCAAACGCAATTCGTCACGGTGCAACTGGTGTTATGTTATCTGGCGAAACTGCAACTGGAAAGTATCCTGTTGAAGCATTACAAATTATGTTACGAATCACTCGACGCGCAGAGATTGAATGGGATGAACTAATGGCTCCTTCAGATGCTAAACTGCTTCTCACTAGAGCCGTGGCTCATGCAGGTGTGACACTTGCCGGCATCGCAGAAGCCGATCGTATTCTCGTAGCGACTCAGCATGGGAATGCGGCCCGCCTCGTTTCAGCCCATTCTACATCAATTCCAATCACTGCGGTTACAAATTCGCCTTCAGTGGCTCGCCGAGTCATGCTTCTTCCAGGAGTAGACGCAATTCTTTGCAAGGAAGAGGACCGTGGAAGTACAACGATGAGAAACGCAATCCGTCTTGTGTTTGAAAATAACCGCCTGACAGCGGGAGATCGTGTGGTAGCTATCAGCGGCTCTCCAAAAGCAATGAGTGACCCTACATCCACTGCACGATTGTATCGTGTGGGGGAAGATGGCGCCGTCGTTGGTGACGAATGAGAACTCATACCATTCTCAATTACTAGATTTTCATACCCACACACGAGGTAGTGTCTTTCAAATGTCATTGGAGATGCCACATTCTCATGCATCAACCCAATTCTCCCGGCTCCGCTCCTCGTTCAGCGGTTCTGATGGTATTGCTGATGCTCTTCAGTAGCCTTTCAGCAATTGGTTTTTCACCAGTCATAAGCGCTCACCCTTCCCAAGTAGCTGAATGGCCTATGGATGGCTCTAACGACACAGGATGGATTTTACTTGAAGCGATGGGAGCCGACCCATCTACTGCAACAGATGCAACAGGGCAAATCATGCTAGATTTTGCACCAGGAGCAGAGATATCGAATCTTACTTTTGAAATTCAAGTCAATGGGTCAGACGGTGTTTGGGTAGATCAACCACAACTTACGTTGATGGATACTCAAACCAGTCTTTTGGATTGGCGAACATATGGTGATTTTGGACGCGCAGTTGACTTTCTGAATGGCGATCCACATACTGCACGCCTCAGCCCGACAACAGATACAGGGGCGACCCACGTTCTCCCGGCAGGAGTAACCATCACCGATCTAGTAATCGAAGCACTACGTCCCGCAGACCCCTTGGTATCCTTCGAACGCCTTGAGTTTGAAGTGAAGGATTGGGCCCTACATCCTGCAGACCACCGATTGTATGTTGTCACAAATGACAATATTCTCGTTGTTGATGCAAATAATGATCCATGGGTTATCGATGTAATCGAATTGAATGAACCAACTGCCATCGAGGTCGATGCAGCCGGAGGCCGAATTCTTATCGCTAGCGCAGCCGGAGTATCTGCTTTCAGTGCGGATGATTTTACTTCAATGATGTCACTTGGTGTGGTTGGAGGCCAAACCCCACCAAAGGTTGACCTTGCTGTGGATGGTAATGGCGATGTATGGGCAGTCAGTGATTGTTCAATTGAACGCTATGATCCAACAACAGGTGCATGGACAGTAGACCCAATTTCTACATCATCTGGAACAACAGCTACTGGGCCATGTGCGGGAACCTCGGACGAACGGGTCATTCCAACTTCGATGTTCGTTGATGGCTCCGACCTCTATGTTGGAACAGAAGATCATGGTATCACGATGTGGGACGGTGCCACTTACACCCATTGGGATACTCAGAATGCATTAACCAGTGATTCTATTATTGGCTTCGAAAGGGCTGGCGACGTACTCTACATCCCTACAGCAGATGGAGGAGTTATGCGAAAGGATCTCAATACAGGCTCTTGGCTAGCCACATGGTCTTCGCAGAATTGGCTTTCGAGTGATGATGTTCAGAGCATGTCAGCTACGGATGACTGGATTCACATTCTAGCAGGAGATGTTTTGCATACCTACAACGGAACTAGTCTAACATTCACCTCGACAGATACCGCAACAAATCTGAATGTCCCGAGCCCGATTGTAGTGTTACCATGGGAGGCAACCGAAGGAGCACTACGTGGCCCCACCAATGAGTCCGTTTTGTTGATTGGCGCATCAGGGCGCGTCTCCGTCCTTGAGGCTGGAAATACACCATCGTTTGAGCGCACAGAACTTTTCGCAAATTCTCCCAGTGCTGATGAAATGATGAGCATTACACGATTGGGTGATGTTTACTGGATAGGTGGTGCTGACTGGATCGACAGATTCGACTCATCTCAGAATATCTGGCTTGAATCGATACGCACCAACGAGGATGGTCGATCCATTGCCACAGATGGAACTGATGTCTACCTTGGGACTGCAGGTGCTGGCTTGATGGTTTACGATTCCAATGGTTCTCTTCTTCAGACTCTGGATGAGAGCTCTTCACCCTCTATCGCTTCTGATTTCGTTCAAGACATGTCTTACGATGCATACACATCTACACTGAGCCTATCTCATCCAGGTCAGGGTTTGACGGTATGGAATTTGAGTAGTGGTACTGTGACTGAGTTCAATGAACAAGCAAGTGGTTTACAGGAACTCGATAGTGACGATGTTGGAGAAATCGCAACTCGTTCAGGTATCGTCTATATCGGCAGCGATGAGGAAGGCGTCATGAGGATTGATCTTACAACTAACGAGGTTATTGGCTCATGGCAATCACTTGGTGCGGATGAGCTTGATTGGGCACCAATTGCAAGTGACGGCACCACAGTGTGGTTGGGCCTTGATGGATTCGGAGTTCTAGTGTATGATCGTGTTACGGGGGAAGTAATCGATCGTTACACTTCAGGAGGAGGGGGGAATCAACCAGGTCAAGGCTCTCCAATGCAATCTAACGACGTCTTCTCAGTTGAAGCGGACCCATATGGAGGCGTTCTTGTAGGGACATCATTTGGTCTAGAGCGTTTTGCAAATGGTCAAGGCTCATCTGTATCACAACAAGGCCGTTTCGCTCCCCGTGAGTTCTTTGACACCCATTCTGATTCTGGAAGCATTTGGGCGGCTACCGATCGAGGACTGTGCCGTTACACATGGACTTTCCAATTCGATGATTGCTGGGATGATGATGATGATATTCCAGATGATGTTCGAAGTGTCCGACTCATCGGTAACAACAAGATATACGTTGGAACGGAGAATGGTGCAGTAGTTTGGGATACTGCTAACGAAGTAGTTCTTGATACATGGGAGGCAGGAGAGGCCACCAACAATGCAAAAGTCGTAGTTCACAATGATATTGCCTACGTGGGTTTCGATGGTGCAGGTATACAGCGGTACGATCTTGTCAACAGCGACTGGCTCTCTCCATGGGATCAAAATTCGAATATTATCGATGGAGATGGGATAACATCTCTAGCACTTGGAGAAACAGGTCATACGCTTTGGGCAGGTGGTAATTTTGGACTTACTGAAATTGATTTGAATACCTCAACTGTACTTCGTGATTGGAACAAGGGATCCAACAGCGGCGGTCCAACCCTTTCGAATTGGGATCCAATGCACATCACGATTTATGGCGGCATTTTGCATTATGCACAACAACTGAATTACCAGAATTCTCGAGATCTTATCTTCCGAATCAATCTCTCCACAGATACCAGTCTTTCTGAGCTTGATGTAGGCGCTCGGATTGGAACTTCAGGTAACACCAATGGCATGAATATGGTTGGCGACGAACTGTGGGTTGGAGTAACTCCATCACAGTGGTGGACTGGAATTGGAGCAGTCGTTCGCTGGAATGTAACCAACGGTTCTTGGGCAGATACTCTTGATTCAACTGGAAATATTGAACGCGTAAATGCGCAGTATCTCGGCGATTGTTTCCCATTAGATCCAGCAGATTGTGAATTGTGGGTTGCCTATGGTGAAAACTACCTCCGTCGCTTCAATGCTGCAAACATGACCTTACTTGGATCCTGGGATGATGTTGATGGCCGCATACGTGGCATGGTTGAATTTAATGGAGAATATCTCTTTGGCTCATTAGATGGTTTACTCCGTTTCGATCCTACTAATGATACATGGCTTACTCGTTGGAATCCAAACAATGGTGGAATGCCATCATCTGGTGATGAAGACGTCTACACAGTCAATGTAGTAGGTGATGATCTATGGGTTGGCACATATGCTCAAAATGGTTGGAATACTAATTCAGATATTCACATCAAGAATGGGACCACTGGACAGTGGCAAAGCATCGCTGCAGGATCAGGATCAGTCCCATCAGGCTATCCAGCAGATATTGGGGAATGTGCAGGCATCGTTCACGTTGCAATGGGCAATCTTGGTTGGTGGGCTCCTGGAGGAGTTGCTCGTTACGACCTTTCATCCAATTCATGGATTGGTGATTTCCGTGCTAGTGGAGGAGAAATAGACAACGATGACGTACGTGCTGTAAGTTGCGATCAAGCAAACGAAATAGTCTACTTTGGTTACGATACAGACGGCATCGGTATTGGACGCTATATCTACGGAACACAAAATCAAGCACTTGCGCCTATCGACGGTGGTGACGGGATTTCAGAGGAAGCAGTCTTCCCAGGTGGCTTACTATACCACAACAATCGCGTTCTGATTTCTCACGTTGGAAACGGTGCAGGCGGCTTTTCTCAAGTTCCAGTATCGGGCACCACTGTTGGTTCAGGCTCGTTGATTGATCCTGGTTTGAGTAGTGGTAGTATTGTGGTTAAGCCAACAACCACTGGTGCGATTGCATATGCTATTGCACGCAATGGTGAGAACACCGGTAACAGCCGAGTCGACCTTCTAGATGCTAATGGATTGACGCCCGGAGGAGTCGATTCTTTCGTTGCTCTGAGTTCAGGTCGTATTCTGGAGTTCTTAGCTCACGGTAACAAAGTATACGCCGTTCAAGGCGAGGATGTAACCTCAGGTCTGGGGACCTCGATTCTCGAAGGGACATTGATCAATGGCAGTGTACGATGGGACCGTTCTTTCTCTTTCGGATTTGAAATTGTGAATGAAATATATCACGATGGTACGGATCTTTGGGTTTCTACAATTTTCCAGGGGCTTGTTCGTGTAGATCTGTCTACAGGACAATTACAACCACCAGTAATTGGCTTCCATTGGAATCATGATGGCATTGTCCCTTGGAATGGCCATCTTGTAATCGGCTTGATGGGCACTGATTCCACTGCTGCGGGCGTCCAAGTTTATGATGTAACTAACAATACAATCTCAGATGGAAAACTCATTGCAGCACTTCCAAGCAATTTCGTTTGGGATTTTGAGGAGCATGATGGCCGCATTTGGATTGCAACAATAGGTGGTCTTGGTGTCTGGAATCTAACAACTTCTGATTGGGATGATCCATTCACTGTTCTTGATGGACTCCCCTTCCCATATGTTCGTGAACTCGGTGTTGCCAATGGGAATTTACTCGTAGGCACATGGGGTGGTGTTGCTGAACTAAACACGACGACGATGACTGTGGTTCGAGTACTCAATGAACAATCAGGTTTGATTGGCACCACTGTATCAGGCTTGACAGTTCTTCCTGCAACGACAATTGTTGACTCTGCTGGAGTATCTACTGTATTTGGTGAGACAATGTTTGTCGCTCATGATGGTCGCGGCATCACACGTCCAGGATATACCGAAGTTCCTACAGCGACAATGATTCCATCAGCAACTCGCCCAATCGATATGATTCCCGACAATGCGATTGAATCGATTTCTGCAGATATTTGGGGCGTTCATATTGCTACAGCTACAGCCCCAATCATTCATTGGAATGCAAGTTCAGGTCAGATGGAAGATGGTCCGAATCCGCTTACGATGGCAGGATACCCTCCCAATACATTGGTTAGCGATGGCACAGAAGTCGTATCGATTGGACTACCTGGAATTACCTACTTCGCTGCAGGCGGCTCTCACATCGTTGATGATGTGATCCAAATTACGAATCAAATGGCAGGTTACATTGATTCTGATGGCCTTGCAACAGTTGGTTCCGATGGCTTGCATTTATTCGCTCCAATTTCACATAATGAGGTAGATCGCCTCACGAATCGTCGTGCAGATCCGTTGACCGTACTCGTTGCTGGTGCGAACTATGACATTACGAACCAAACACATCCTGGTCGACAAATTGTGTTGATTGATTCATCTACAGCCTCAACCACATCTTCGACTGGTGCACAGGGGCCGAATGGAATCCAACTTATTCAGAATGCAGTGACTTCTGTGAGTCCGGTTCAAGGTGCGGCTACATGGATGTCCACGACTACACTCAATTACACTGGGATCTGGGATCTTGCTGAACTTGACTTTAGTTTGGAATCTTCACTTCAGAATGCGATCGATAATGCTGCCATGAGTGAAATTGGCCGTCAAGTCGAACTTGGTCTCCAAAGCCCGTCAAATGGTTCCATTTGGGTCCGCCTTACCTATGACTGGGTCCGGATTGAGCAACCTACTGAGGTGTTGGAGTTCTTCGATCGTCCAAATGATGGAGGCGAGACACTCGTTGCTCGTTGGTCGCCATCTACGGATCATGGTTGGGTAGCATATCGAATCTATGTGTGGGAAACCGCCCAATATCCGAATGGTCTTACGTCATCAGATATCGAGGATTTGACAGACACCTCCGGAAGTTATGATGCACGAATTCCAGTATGGGCTGTTGTCTCTGCTGAACTTACTACATCTTTGGGAACGCCTCTGGTAGATGGTGTAGAATATGGTATTTCGATCGTAACAGAGTATTCTGGTGCACTGCTAGGCGAACCATCGAATTTTGCCACTTTTGCAATTCCAATTGACAATGTCCCCTTGCCACCAGTATGGGTAAATGCCACAATCGATGAAGATCAAGAAGGCAGAGTTGCGCTTGAATGGTCTGCATGTACTGAACTCGATCACGCCTTTACACACTATTGGAGGGCTCCAATCCCAATAACAGAGAATTTCCAGTATCGTCTTCCTAGAGCAATAGCAATACCTGCTGGAGAGGCAAATTCGACCTTCACTCAAATCCCTCTAAATGATCCGTTTTGGTTTGCGTTTGTGTGCACTGATGAAAGTGGCCAATTTGACGAATCGAATGCTACAATCGTAGGTCCTGTAATCTGGACTGCTTTGGAAGACGATGGAATCCCTCCTGCCCCAGTAGAGGATATTGTTGCCTTTGATACGCCTGAAGATGAAGGAGGCCATATCACGATCGAGTGGACTGCAAATGATGAGACAGATTGCGCCTTCTACGAAATTTATGGTCGTATTGCAAATTCTGAAACGTTGCCATCTGATGTTGAGGGTTGGGACATTGCCCTAACTACTTCTTCGTGTCTTCCACCATCTCAAAATCAACGCCCGGGGCCCCCTGGAGGAGGCCCTCCTGGTGGTGGAGGTCAAGGACCTCCAACTCAGATGGGTAGGCAGGACCAATCTCAAGATAATACAATTTCAGTAGTTGTCAATGATATTGCAGGTAGACCCATCCAAGATGGTATAGTCCATTGGTTCACTGTAGTTGCAGTTGATCTATGGCAAAATAAGGATCTTGAAAACGTCACAATTGTAGAAGCAACCTCTGTTGCAAATGTTGCACCCCAACCTCCTGAACGTATCACTAACATCGAAGCATGGGATACTCCTGATGATGATGGCACTAGTATCGATGTTAGTTGGACCCCTAGTTTCGATCGCGATTTGGAACATTATGTGGTTTGGGTTTCCGAACATCCAGTTACTACTGTAGGGCCGAAATGGAGTGCTTGCTCAGAAAATCCCGAAGATTGTGGTCTAATCCTAGTTGAACGCCGTGGATGGGCGGAGGAGCGGATTGAGATCACGATCGATACGGCCCTGTATGGTGGCAGTTCGGTCAGCACTGCACAATCTGAATCGATTCAACCTGGTNNCAAGCTCTACGTGACAGTTACNGCTCACGATCAAATCGACAACGTCTATCTTACACGNCTCGAAATGGTCGAAGTTACACCTATCGATAATCGCGGAGATATCACTCCGCCATCACGCTTAGATGCACCAACTTTAGCAGATCGTCCAGATGATTTGGGCGATGGTCTTCACGTTTCTTTCGAATTGAGTCTCGCAAGTGACATCGATCATTACGAGGTGTTCACATCTTCTCTACCATTTACAGACGCGTCTACCATGGAGCCAGCAGCTGTTCTTGAAAGAAATCCAGAATTACCAGCAGAGGTTGAAATCTTCTCTTCTGAGTTTGATGAGGATGCTGTAATTCCTCTAGCCCCCGGAGTTGAAACCTGGGTAGCGGTTGTACCCGTTGACAGTTCGGGTAACGCTCTGTATACTGATCTCTTGACTTCCAGCCGTTCTCCAATTGATAACTCCCTTCTTGATCCAGGCCTACATCTTCCAGAAATTACAGGAATAACTCTCCGCTGGTCGGATGATGGGACCTCGATTATTGTTGAATGGGATGTTTCTGAAGATGCAAAAGTACGGACCTACTGGATATACGCATCCAATGAGGCCTTTGAAGACACCCGCGACGCACGCCTTGTCAAGGACTTTGTTCAGGGCGCGTCTCACACTTTCGAGGCAATTGGAAATGATACCTTAGATCAAAATGTGACGCATTATGTGACTGTAGTTGCACACGATGGAGATGTTCATCGCTTCGGCGTTACAGCTCAAGCATTGTTACCATACGATCCATCTGTAGTACCCAATCCCGGTGATTCTGAAGATGCGGCATGGTGGGAGGCTCTTGGACTCCAGACAGTACTTATTCTCGTACTACTCGGCTTGATTATGGCTGCAATGGTAGCCCTATTCGTCATGCGTCGAAAGGATCCTAGTGCTGAATGGGCACATCTAGCACAAGGTACCTATGGAATACAAAATCAGGAACGTTGGGATGATGACGATATGGATATGTTAGCTTCGCCTACTGTTGCTCCTCCACCGATGGATGCGCAACCGNTTAGCGCTCCACAAGTAGCCCCAGTCGTCGATTACAATTACTCTAAGCAGAGAGCTGGCGACCTTGTTAGGGAGTATGATTTGCCATCCGTTGACGTTTTGGTTCAAGAGGCCCGCTATCACGATGACAACCAAGATCAATATCTCAATACACAGGAATTAACGAGTGCTGCGAAGGCATTGCGTTCAGGGCAACAACGTGATGATGACCTCGACATGTCATTCCTTGATGATCTACTCTGACGGAGAAGCCTCTTCCGTTCACTACCGTTCCTCATGGTATGGGCGACGAGCGACCCGGGGATTCCGTCTTCACGACGGTTGCTTTCCGGAACTCAACCCTGCTCGCACTTTCAGCGCATGAAAAGCGATTAATTCACTTCGCCGAAATTGCACGATGTCCTCCTTTGGAACTTGGTACTCTCAGGCAAGAAATCCGTCGTGCGTTAGAGGTAACACCTCTTGAGGCCGGATTGATGCGCATCAAATGGTCTTCGACCGGAGTTCTTTCAGTTGATATACGGAAGAACCCCATGATTAGAGGCCCAGTGTCTGCAATTAGTGTAGCAGCACCTAGGTGGCCTAGACGTTTCCGTGGCATCAAGCATGGAGCATGGTCTGCTTATGTCGCAGCAATGGACGAAGCAGATCGTATGGGTTCAGATATTGCTTTGTTGATTCACGATTACTGTATTGTTGATGGCGACCGATGTACACCAATTCTCTTGGATGAAGATGGAGTAGCTTACGTTCCAGGAGAGGAACAGGGAGCAGTATCTTCAGTCACTCTTTCATTGATTGAGCATGAACTTGAATCGGCTGGAATACCACTTAGAACGGCTTGGTTGACTGAAGAACTTGTACGACGATGTTGTGAATTTGTTGTAATTGGTACTGGCATAGGAGCCGTTGCAGTCGCAGAGATAGATGGTCACGAAATTCCCGTAGGCGAACACCTTCTAATTCCAATTGAGCGTGGATTAAATGCGGCTTGGGCGGCTTCCGAGGTTCGGTGAATTGTATGATTTTACAACGCCTGCCCCGCTATGATAGCAATTCACCCCTTGTTGATCTCCAAAGATGTTTACGTANAATCCGTTCAATCACCTCNTCTCCCGACGAATTACTTCTACATTCNGGAGGNCCAATATCNGATATTTCTCACACTTCATTGTTGATGGCACCTGCGAATCATCGCACACTTCTCAAGCAACCACCATCTATTGATTCGATGCATACCAATGCTTCTCCGTTGAAAGGAGAACTTCAGTTTCCAAATAATCCACCTATGGTGGTTGAAACTCAACAATGGGATGGTGAGAAATGGTCTACATTCGAAGTTCATTCGGCACCAGATCTTGCTTCAGCAATGCGTCTCGCACGTCTGGGAACCTTTCAACCGGTCCCTGATGGGTTACCAAGTATTGGAACTGTAACTGGATTGCTTGGGTACGATCTTGTCCAGTGGACTTCTCCCGTCGAAATTCTTTCTCGACCTAAGGCGGGAACGATTCTTGGTGTTCTCTACCCACTTAGTGCTTACATCCATTACAATCGTGAACACGATGTACTGACTTTCGTCTCCGAAGAAGACCACCCTTGGGCCAATCTGAACTTTGCCGAGATACCCATTGTTCCACCAGAGTCCTTGGGACCTATTCACCCCATAGGTCCCGTAAGCACCTCTGATGCTCATCATGCATGTCAAATTCAACGAATTATCGAATCAATCCGTGGTGGACACCTATACCAAGTGAATTATGGCCGTACTTGGAGCGGTCCGACTAATATTCATCCTTGGAAGGTATTCGAAAGACTAGTTGAGAGCAATCCAGCCCCATTTTCTGGATGGCTTCACGCCTCCGACCTTGGTCTTGCGATTGCATCTTCAAGCCCGGAACTCTTGCTTGAGATGGAAGCGGATAACGTGTCTACACGTCCAATCAAGGGAACCCGTCCAAGAGGTATACATCCAGAGGCTGATGCTGCTGAAGTGACGACAATGTTGTCTTCTCGAAAAGAGATTGCAGAGCATATGATGCTAGTTGATCTCGAGATGAATGATATTCGCCAAATCAGTTGTGAAGGCTCTACAAAATGGGCTGATTGGCGCATCGAATCTTTGCCGAATGTACACCACATGGTGAGTACTATCACAGGCGTTCCTGATATCGGAATCGATGTTCCTCACGCATTACAACATCTATTCCCCGGTGGCTCAATCACAGGCTGTCCAAAAGATGCAACAATTGCAGCAATTTCCGAACTTGAAGAAGTTCCAAGAGGTGCATGGACTGGATCACTTGGTTTTGAAGATTCATTACGGAACCGAGGTGTTTGGAATATTCTCATTCGGACAATGGAGGCTAATTTTACAGATACTGGATGGCATGCTACAATCAAGGCAGGAGGCGGTATCACCGTCGAATCTGATCCAGCATCTGAGGTGGAAGAAGCGAANTTGAAGNCNGCNGCACTGATTGAAGCNTGTTGGCCNAANTCAANNGTNGATCCNCTGACNNGNNNANTNTCTGCNGAATCAAANATNANNCCAGTCCGTNTNGTNGATGATCGAACTTCNGCNCTNTTGACCCGNCTTCATACCAAACCCCCTCGAGTTCAAAATCCACTTAATCCTCCTCATGTCCTTTTTGTGGACAATCTGGATTCATTCACATGGAACATTGTCGATGAACTTCGAATATGTGGAGCAAAGGTCACGATAGTCCCTGGTCGTGGACCGGAATCGAATGTTGACATCGATACTTTGCTCAAGATACATTGTCCAACCCACATCGTTCTAGGCCCTGGGCCATCTGAGCCGACAGCATCAGAACTCACAATGGAGTTTGCTGATTGGGCACTAAACACGGATTCCCCCTTACCTACCCTTGGGTTATGTCTTGGTCACCAAGCTCTTGGGGTTGCAGATGGTTGGGCACTCAATCGCACTTCTACAGGAGCCGTTCACGGAGTTCCTATGAGCATTGAACATGTTTCTTCAGGTTTATTCGTACACTCTGATGATTCCCTCACAATGATGCGCTACCATAGTCTTAGTATAACGCCCCCAAAAGAGAATACGAATCAAAAATTAGCCGCTAATGCATGGGTCGAGCCTACGGGATTAATCATGGGTATTGAAGCAATTGACCGCCCCGTGCACGGAGTTCAATTTCATCCTGAATCGTGCGGAAGTCCTGAAGGAAGAAGCCTGCTCAAGGAGTTTTTACAACTCCAAGCCGGTGTTCTCAAGAGTCCTTTGGCGGACTCTTCTCAGACCGTCGAATAGCAGGATTGAAGGAGTCGGCCTGATTCCGTAGGGATGAGAGATTCAGATGGCCACATGCCGCTACTGCAGAGGTGTCTATCCTCAAGATCAGTTCATTCGTGGTAATGGGCCACGATATCTTGTCTGTGTTCGTTGTGGTGTTGAACAGGGATTCGTCACTCCTGACGAGGTTCCTCAGCTTTATTCGGATGAGATTACTCGGGCTCGGACCTCACTCTTCGCCCGCCGTTACGGAATTTGGGCAACCCTCATCGTCGCTTGGTCTGCTTGGTTAACAATTGGTCAAGGTATTACTTTCTGGACTCCAGCAATTCTTGTTGCTCTAATCCTCCTTACAGTACTTGCACCGATTCGTCACATCCTTGGAGCAGCACGTTTCAAAGCGGAACTTCGCCGACTAACTCCGTAATTCTAAACGTGGATGATGCTGGTTTCATATACCCCTAGTCCGTTTCATTGGACAGAGGGAGCGAAGGGCACCCTAGAACGACATGTGGCTTAGAATGGCAAAAATCGGAGGACCGGAGCGAAGTTACGAGAAGAATCGGGCCCTTGATTCAGTCAAGGATTGCGTGGCAATCCGGTTCTTTGCGCTCTATGAAGCTAATACCCCGAGTGTCAACCATACTGTCGATTTAACCGCCACATCCCGGAGTTCAACGCCATGCAATGCATGTCTGATCCCGGACAGAGAGAACGGCGGGGTCTCTGAAATAATGGAAATGCAATGGAAGTGAAAACTATGCAAAACAAGAACACGAACAAGAAATTGAGCATGCTAATTGCACTGTTCATGGTACTGATGGCTGCGTCTGTGGGAGTATCTGCAGACGGTACTGACCCTCTAGACGGCTCCGATGGTGGAGCTGACTGGGACGGTGACGGTCTGACGAACGCCGAGGAACAGCAGCAAGGAACGGACATGACCCGCGCGGACAGCGACGGCGACGGCTTGCCAGATGGATGGGAGGTCAATCACGGCCTTAACCCGAATTCTGGTGGCGACGCTAACGCAGATCCAGACGGTGATGGTCTGACTAACGCCCAGGAATACGCACGCGGAACTAATCCGAACAGTGCTGATACCGACGGTGACGGCAAGCCTGACTCCACTGACGCGTTCCCGAACGACCCGAATGACGGTGAATCCTCGGATCAGGACGGCGACGGCATCCCAGATGCTTACGACCCCGACTACCAAGATTCCGAGACCGGCAGCGGTAATGGTGGAACTAACGGCGGTGGCGAGTCCAACGATCAGGGCCAAGGCGAACAAGGTCAGGGCCAAGGTCAAGGACAGGGTCAAGGCCAAGGTCAGGGCCAAGGTCAAGGCCAAGGTCAAGGCCAAGGTCAGGGCCAAGGTCAAGGCCAAGGTCAAGGCCAAGGCCAAGGTCAAGGCCAAGGTCAGGGCCAAGGTCAAGGACAGGGTCAGGGCCAAGGTCAAGGCCAAGGTCAAGGCCAAGGACAAGGTCAAGGACAGGGTCAAGGCCAGGGTCAAGGCCAAGGTCAAGGCCAAGGTCAAGGCCAAGGTCAAGGCCAAGGTCAGCAGGGTCAGCAGGGCCAGCAAGGTCAGCAGGGCCAGCAGGGTCAGCAGGGCCAGCAGGGCCAGCAAGGTCAGCAGGGCCAGCAGGGCCAGCAAGGACAACAGTCCGGCCAGCAGGGCCAGCAAGGTCAGCAGGGCCAGCAAGGTCAGCAGGGCCAGCAGGGTCAGCAGGGCCAGCAGGGTCAGCAGCAGGACAATGGGCAAGGTCAGCAGCAGCAGGGTGGCGAACAAGGCGCCCAGCAAGGCGGACAAGACCAGCAGAACCAGAATGGTGACAACCAGAATGGTCAGAACCAGCAGCAGACCGGCCAGACTCAGAATGGCCAACAAGGCCAGCAGGGTCAGCAATCCGACCAGCAGCAAGGACAGCAGCTCGATAACCAGGAGCAGAACGGCGAGAACGACAATGACGGTGACGGCATCCCAGACGACGTAGATAACGACGACGACAACGATGGTATCCCCGACAGTGTTGATGACAGCCCGGAAGACCACGATAACGACGGCATCGATGATGCTGAGGATAGCGACGATGACGGCGACGGCATCGACGATGAGGAAGAAGTGAACGATGGTAACCCTAACACGGACATCTACGATCACGACAATGACGGCCTAGCCGACAACCTCGACCTCGACATCGACAACGACGGCATCGACAACATCAACGACAAGGGACCCAACGGTGAGGACTACTCCCGTGACCATGACAACGATGGTATGGATGACGGCGTTGACCCGGACGACGACAACGACGAGATTCTCGACGTTGACGAGTTCGACGGTGTTACCGGTGAGTGGCGCTATGACCACGACAACGATGGTCTGCAGGACAAGACGGATACGGACGACGACAACGACGGCCTTTCCGACTGGTTCGAGAACAACGATGGTAACGACATGACCGGTCAGTTCGACCACGACAACGACGGCGTTGAGGATCACCTCGATGCTGACGATGACGGGGACGGCATCCTCGACGAATACGAGGTATGATCGCAACGTGCCAGGTCAAGCGGTTTCAACCGCTGCTCTAGACTGCTTTTTGCAGGCTCCCCCGACTCATCCGATTGTTCTCTGGAACTTTCGGATGGGTCGAACCTCTCTTTTTATCGGCAATCCTTGATGAACGGGACCCGTTTTCTCCGGTTGGGATTGGTGCAGTATGGACCCGGATCCGACTCTTGTCGCCGCTGGTGTAGGCGGACTTTTCGTTGTCCTGCTTGTACTTCGTTTTCTTTTGCGTTCGATGCGTATGAATACGACCGCGACAGATCTTACCAAAGTACGCGAAACAGATCTTGAATCAGAACCTGTTCCATTGACAACATATACTCGGACATTGACCATGCGTGAACGCATACTTCTCCACTTACGGTATGTCGCATCCGAACAGGAAGACCCAATCGGCCCAACATTGAACGAAGCAATTGATTCGGTGACAATGGGTGATCTAAAGGGACTACATGTTGCTCTGGCAGCAATGGAAGCAGAGAGTGAAATTCGGTCTTCTGGTCCTGTAGGCTCGCCATTTCATCTCACTGATGAAGGCAGAATTCGAGCGAATGGAATCCATGGTGATTTCATTGGTTCTTCTGTGATGAGAGATGGTGAAGAGATTTCAGTCGGTGATGCGATTGGCTTCGAAGGATTCCCATTGATTGGAGACCACATAGAATCGTGGGACGATGGCCATGGAGCCGATGGATTGCGTAATATTATTGCATCAATGATGATCGCCTATTCTGATGGTCGAATGACATTAAAACAGAAGCAAGATGTATCTATGAAGGCCGAAGAAAATAGTTTAGATGAAATCCAAATCGGCCACATTTCATCGTACATCAAGGCAGTGATGAAAGTAACCGAACTCATTGAAGAGGAGGAAATAGAACTCCCATCAGCTCCTGATTTCTCAGATATTGAATCAGAAGATATTCGAGAGTTTGATCTCGATCTTAGTGAGCCTGAACCGGAGCCTGAACCGGAGCCTGAGCCAGAGCCTGAACCGGAGCCTGAACCGGAGCCTGAACCGGAGCCTGAACCGGAGCCTGAGCCTGAGCCTCTACCACCAAAGGATCCACCAATGTCGATGGCAGATCGTTACGGTGGACCAGATCCTGAAGATGATTCGCGCCCAGACAAGATGCACCGAAAATTCTGAAGAAAAGTGAATGAATGGGTGTCAGCAAATGTGTATCGGGTTGGATATTAAAGCGAGAACCGCTTCCAGCGAGTTGTAGGTGAGCCTTGGGCAGGTCGGAGTTATGCGCATCACACCTTACCTAATGGCCGTTTTTGGCCTTATTTTCCTGATTTTTGGGCTTGGCATTGACTTTGGCGAAACCGAGAACAGTTTCGACGCCATTCAAGTCCTCCTAGGTCTGATTCAGACTGTCATTGGTGTCCTTCTTACAGGACACGTACCCCTACCTTTCCTTCCTCAACCTGGAGTCAATCCTGTTGAGCACGAGGACCCAACCAAGAAATTCTGAGCTGATGAAAAATGTGGGAACACCGATCAATCTCTGATGAATACCTTCGAACGAACCGCCGTATCCAGCCTATGGAGACATATGTCGAACTAATGGGTAAGGTTGAGCAAGGTGTTGCAGCCCCTCAATCTCATGCATTTGATGACGAGGATTTCCTCCAATACATTCCACGCTCTGGTCCTTGGGCTCCGCAGATGAATACAGATATGACAACCGAAGATCCTCGTCGTCGTTACATCGGTAAAGGCGTTCCGAAGTTCCTCAATACCAATATCATTCTAGGCTCAAGCTGGATTGAATCTGATCGTTTTCGTTTCGAGCGTGACCTCAACACAATGTCTGACTGGGTCAAGCAAAAGACGATCCTACAGGCAAATATGTGGACGCCAGCTCAAGTCGTTACAACACAAACACTCGTGTTTTGCTCTACTGGCGACGAAGAGCGAATGGGTAGCGCTTTGAGCGTTCGTGCTGATCCAACCGATTTTGAGATTCCAAGCGAAGACCACATGTTCCTTGGAGTCGGGCCTGACGGTTTCCCTGAGTGGGAACCTCTTGTTTGGGGCCTAGGTCACCGTGGTGTTGTGCCAGGATCGGATCCCCAAGAGCGTGTTTACTATCCCTCTTTGATGCACCGTAATGTGACATACAACAACCGTTTGGGATGGGTAAGGTTCTCTCCAGCAGGTTTCGGAAAGGATGCAAATGGTTACCTCATGACAAAACCATACGATTGGATTTGGCAAGCAGTGAATGGTAACCGTGAGACGCCATCTGCATTCAACCTCCTGGTAAACATGCCTGACCGACGCGATTCGTTTGGTGAAGACGGAATTACCGACATCTTCCTGACATCTGGTAAGACCTCACTATACACCATGATGGGTATGATGAATTCTGCAACAGTTCGCCAAATGTTTGGTGGCGGTTCAGATCTTGTTCCTTTGGAGATGCACATTGTGGAGCCTGGACTAGACGAATGGGTTCAGCGTGCAAGTGACGAAGATCGTTATGGTCGCCTATTCGAGTATACTGCAACTCTGGGCTATCTACTCACTGACCCGAATATCGGTACGCTTGGTGAAGGGGCAGGCCGTCGCCGCCTTCTTGTTTATCCACAAGATCAGGCGAATTTGCTTACCAGCGTGAATGCTAGTCAGGTTGCTGACCATGCTCTCAAAGGCAATTATCAGGCAACAGTATTCACTAAACTCGACCAAGCAGATTTCCAGAACCGGGTGTCTCGCAGAATGAGCCAGTATGCGGACTTGATTACGCCGAGTGCAAAGGCTCGTGGCCAACGCTGGGTATCTCAGGCAAATTGGGGTGGAGAAGATGGTGTTCAACAGGGTGCAACAGTTCACTCATTGTTGGCAGTTCGTGGTTACGAAGTTCTCCAAATGGAAGAGTACAGAGCAACATTCAACGAAGTCAGTGCAGCACCTCAGCGTCTAATGAATCGACTCATCCAGAGTGTTGCTACGAATGCTCTGAAGACAGTGTATCCGCTCAATATTGTTACAGATCAGTCTGGAGGAGGCGCACCATATCAGAAGCTCTTCTCGCCAATGTCTTCTGACGAACCGCTCGTTTACTACACTGATATCCGATTCCTAGTGCCGACCACTATTGATGATCTCCGATCTCAAACTGGTCAGAAGGGAGCAGACCGTGCAAAACTTCGTGACGCGTTCACTGAGCTTACGGGAGCAGACCCTGTTACTGGTCTACAAGTCCTCGACCTCTGTCTTCCATTCTTGGCTGAAATGGGACAAGGATCATGGCAGCAAGGCACGGGCGTCAAGCCTAACGAAGTCATTGTTGAGGTTACTTGTGCAGTCAATCCTAACGCAGTATGGAAGAGCCTACTTGAGCCAACCCTCAACGACACATTCCAACTCCCTAAGGGTAAGAAGGGCACCGCTGCGAATATCTGGGGCGATGTTCTGATTCAGAACGATCAGTTACAAGAGAAGATGAAGAAGGACGGAATCGAATCTTGGCTTCGCATGCTCAAGATGATTTACCATTATTCCAACAACCTTTCCAAGAAGCGAAACGGCCTCTGAAAACTCATAAACGTGCCTGAATAAGGTTCTTGGGGCCGTTCATAAACGGGTAACCATGGGGAATATACGAACACTCCAGTTGCAGGTTGATTCTGCCAATTTTGGAAATATCGATGCCGTTTCTTTATTGGAGTTCTTTGAGTCAATAGAATTCATTTCTAATTTCAGATCAGCAGAAAAGAATTCAATGGTGTCCATTATCGCCAAAGTTAGACATAAACAACCACTACAAGAATACGAGAATAACGATACGCTCCAGATTGAATCTGTTTTGTCAGAAACTGACCATGAGTCCTTGGTCGTTGCAAGACTTGGCGGTAGAATCCCCCGCCAACTTGGATTATTGAATGGAATTTGGTTTGTCGTACCATCATTTGTGTCGAGAACTGAAATAAAAATAACAATCAGCGGGTTATCCAATTCAATCAAGCAGATGTTGAGAGCTATACAAGCAATTCCTGAGAAAATATCGTTTTCGTTATCGGAAAAAGAATCTGAAAATACGAAACTAAAATCGATGAATAGTATGCCTTCAAAACGAAGGATTGTATTGCTTAAAGCAATAGAACTCGGGTACTATCAATACCCCAGAAAATGCACGCAGAAAGATATTGCTGAAGCTGTTGGATTGAAACAATCCACAGTTTCAGAACATCTACAAAAGGGCGAATCATCTGTGATTTATTCGTGGTCGAAACTGATTGATTATACTCCTTGAAGTGCAACGAAAATCGCTAATATACCAAGCAATCCTCCAAGTATTGGGAACAATCTTGCTGAGATATTTGGATTTGTCATAAACTGTTCAAGTTTTGTTCCAAATACACTCCACATAAATATTGCAAGAATACACAACGTGCTTACGATGGAGATTATCCACATTGCACCAATGATTCCACCCCCAAAATCATCAAGCAGGAGTGTCATGTATAGAATCACGAACCCCCATTCCTTTCCGTTAACCCACTGCATTAAAAATCCGGTTTTATAACCCAATTTTGGGATCTTATTTCGTTCGAATTTATCGGGTCGAAATTGGAAAATTGCTAAAGCAAACAAGATAATGAATAATACTCCAATCCAATGTAAAATGAAAGCGAAGAATTCTGATTCATTTACAGAATTTACCATTACTGCAACAAATGATTGAAGCAGGATGAAACCAGATGCCATACCTGCAACCAGTGGAATGTTTGCTCGCACGCCGTGGAGTCCAGCATGGATTAATGCAGTCATATTGTTTGGCCCTGGAGTGACTAAACCAATAGCGACAATTCCAATCAAGGAAATTACTGCTGTTACTTCGACCATAAATTAGCCCTCTCTCCACAAAATCAACCCGGCCCCGTAGGGGCCGCTTGTTGGTCCTTATTGTTCATATCTTTTATATGACCCGTTTATCATCGGCTCTCCAATCATATGTTAATTATTATGGTTGATAATGCATGAGTCATGACTATGCTACCAGAAGGCGCTCTCTTCTACTCGTTTTCCTCATGATTACGATGGCACAAACGGGTTACACAATGAATGGTTTTGATTCTCCTGATGAAGCAATCAATTTAGATTCAGTAGAACCAGTATCTGAGACTTCAATCGCCAACAATGATGCAGCAACTCTGCACGTTGGTTGGAGCCATGCTTGTGTTGTAACAGAGCAGGGAATGGTGAAGTGCTGGGGTAACAATTCTGCAGGACAACTCGGTATTGGTAATACTGAGGACATGGGTGACGAAGTCGATGAAATGGATACTGATCT
>PATC01000015.1 GCA_002712285.1 Methanobacteriota archaeon | reverse complement strand
GTAGCCGTTGTTGGAATTATCAGCATCGGTATTGTTGAAATGACCCCAGCAAGGTTCTGCATTCGGCCTTCCAAAGATGTTGAAAGTGTTGTTTTCTGCAGTCGGTTGTTCAGTATTCACAGCACCCTGCATGGCAGTCACATCACCACCTGCTGTGACGATTGAGGAGGTCATCATTAGCAGTGCGAGAGCAAGAGCAGCAGGAACGAGAGTCGTTCGGCGCATGTGAATCCCTCTAAGCCGCTCGGTTTGAGGCTTTCTTCGGATTGTTAGTCGAATCGCTGGAATCCGAATCGACTACCTTCTGCGCCTCTTCGTGCGATATTGAGTGCTTCNCCGAGTATATCTGCCGATACATTCGCTTGCTGAAGTCGTTCNGANCCAACTCCAGTNATGATTGCCATGACNTTGATTGTGTCACCAAATTCTGGTGCCTGACGTGCNCCAAAGATNACGTGTGCTTCAGANGAGAGTCGATTTGTCATGAGTTCACAGACCTGATTNGCNTGTTCAAGAGTCATNTGTGCTCCACCTGTAACATGAATCAATGCTCCAGTAGCCCCATCGATTGAGATNTCAAGNAGTGGGTGATTGAGTGATTCGTGNACNACTTCTTCNGGNCCTCNNTCACTNTCTCCGTAGAGCATCATAGTNACTCCNCCATTCTTCATGATGGTTCNAACATCAGCGAANTCGAGATTGATNAGNCTCGGGAGCGTAATTGTCTCGACAATACCCTTGACNATCTCAGCGATNAGTTGGTCCATGATNCTGAANGCNTCATCNAGAGGTAGNTTTGGCACGTAGTGGAGAAGNCGGTTNTTGTCNAGAACGAGAACNGCATCNGCTTGNTTACGTAAGTTTGCAAGNCCCTCAAGTGCTCGCTTCATGCGTTGGCGCCGCTCAACCTGGAAAGGTGTGGTNACNATACCNACGACTAGTGCACCGTTGCGNTTTGCTTCCTCNGCNACNACNGGAGCNATACCGGTTCCNGTACCTCCTCCTAGTCCAGCGGTGATGAATACGAGATCAGCGCCTTGAACGATCTTACTGATTACGTCACGTCCTGCTTCTGCACANCGNCGCCNCATCTCAGGATTACCTCCTGCCCCAAGNCCACGAGTAATNTGGCGGCCNACGAGAAGNTTNTGCATTGCACGNGTATGATCGAGATGTTGCTTGTCAGTNTTGATTGCGACAGTGGTCGCACCTTCCACACCAAGGTGCACAATTCGATTCATTGTNTTGTTACCTGAACCACCACATCCACAGATGAGGATTCTCGGGTTTGGAACGCCAAATCCAGCAAGTTCCTCGTCCATCAGTGCTGTTGGGAGACCTTGTCCACCGNTTACGCCGAGGTCGCGTTTGACCGCGTCTATGATGTCGCCGTAGGGCGCATCTGCTGTAGTGTCCATGTCGATTCCCATCCGGAGGAACTTGCCCTCCGGAACGAGNGACGACTCGGAACCATACTTGAAGTTGAGTGGTCAGAGATACCTCTTGAGTGACTTTTTCAACTNATTTCTTCACANCCGTTANAGCGGAAACGGATATGAAGNCCATCACNCTCGCCAAAANCATCCGAGCTTAGCTCAGTTGGCTAGAGCACCTGACTGTAGACGAATACCACGGCAACAGGCAGCCATCAGGGGGTCCCCGGTTCAAGTCCGGGAGCTCGGACCACAATTCATCAGATAGAACGCTGACGGGCCTTNATGGGACCGACCGAGCCNTGGCGGTTCCCTCAAAGCGATGTTGAGATCAAGAATCGGACTGTTTTGGCTGCATTAACAAACAAACAATCGAATGAGGATGGCACCCTNTCATCNGAGGAAATCANATTCTTAGTTCGTCGAGCNGNAGGCGGTTTTGGTATTGTGACCACAGCCGCCTCTCATGTAATGGTAAATGGCCAAGGTTGGCCTGGAGAAATGGGTGTTTGGGGCGATCATCAGATTCCAGGATTGACTCGATTAGCTGATGAACTTCGGAATCAAGGCGCNTTGAGCCTCGTTCAAATCTTCCATGGAGGGATGCGCGCACCGGCCGATCTAATTNGTTCNACTCCTATCTCTGCTAGCATAAATCATGAGCCAAAGACCGGAAACATACCATCTCGAGAAATGAGTGATATTGAGATTGAAGAAACAATTGAGGCATTTGCGGCTGCAGCTGAGCGTTGCTACAANGCAGGCATGGATGGNGTTGAGATTCATGGTGCTCATGGATATCTCATTGCTCAGTTCCTGGGAACAAAGACAAATCGTCGAGATGANAAATGGGGCGGAGATCTAACTGGACGTTCTCGATTCCTTATGCGAATTATCGAAGCAGTTCGTGTCCGAACGAGTCCAGAATTCCTTGTCGTNGTTCGTATATCNCCTGAGATTGCTGATTTAGGTATTCAAATCGATGATAGTTTAGAATTAGCCCGTCGATTATCTGATACCGAAATAGATGCACTCCACATTTCTTGTTGGGACGTATTCAAGGGTTCAGAAGATGATTCCTCTGATANAAGGACACTTACTCGACGCNTCCGTGAAGTTATTCCNGACGATTTACCGCTCATTTCGACTGGAAGTATCTGGACANCTGCAGATGTACGATTNATCATGGGAGAAGGAGCGGANCTNGTCGGTGTNGGTAAGGTAGGAATTGCCCATCCNGATTGGCCATTAGGACTCAATGATNCCNATTTCGAACCGACTCCACCTCCATTTACAGTTGACCATCTTGCGTCAGTAGATTTGAGTCCNATTTTTGTTGAATATATGCACCGCTANCGAGGCTTCGTCGTGGGCGGTCGNCCTGCTGATGATTGAGTTTCATTCCCATCATTCGGCGAGGANGTTATGTGCTCTANCACGAAACGTCGCTAAGATGGCAACATTACCTCCAGCGGGAGATGCTACTCCAGAACAGGAACTGATTCGTTGGTCTATCTTAGTGGCTTTGAGCCTCATTGCACTAGCGATTGGATATCTAGTGACATCGCCACGATATCGTTTTCTTTCAGACAAGATTACNCCTAGGATGCTTCTCTTTGCTCCCAGAGNAGGAATGATTCTGGGAGTATCTACGATATTGATCTCGGTTGGTCTNGCTCCGTTCTCNAACGATGTATATTCAGGTGTGATTTGCCCATGCCACTGGACTGAGAGTTTCCATGAACAATATACTACAATGAGTATTCTNGTGGCCTATTCNCCAATGAAGTATGTCATTTGGGTCGGTTTCAACACCGTTGCATTCCTAGCAATGATCACTGCATTNATCGGGATTCATCGTTGGTGGAATAATCCTGTATTCAACTCTACAGGTCGAAAGGTAGTACTCACAATCTGGCTTTTCTTGATGTTCATGCTAGCGTTTTCGATTTCTGCAGATTTGATGTTCTCTCGTCACTTCGATCGACCTCTCCATATTACACTAGGATACGCATTCTTTGTNTCGACAGCNCTCGGTGCGTTATTTGGTCATCCACTAGTTAGATGGGAAACCATTTCTCGNCGAGAGGCGGGTCTTCCAATTTCAGAAATTGGCGAGCGTTGGTCCATGATTGCGATGTCAATCTGTTTCTTGCTATCGTTATGGTATCTCGATTTGTATGAGTTGAGAATTGTATCTCCAGCAATTTTTCCGAATAAAACCGAAGGAATCTTGGCGTTTAGTGAACATCTTCTGATTAGTTCTCAACTTATTTGGATGGGTTCTCTATCCCATGTATTCCTCGCTGGTTCAGATGAAGAGGAATGAAATTTAGTGGCTGACAAGCCACTTCGCTAGTTGGCGATAATCGAGTTCCGCATCCATACTAATTCCGAGTTCATTGAACAGCTCGTGTACTTCGCCGACATTGATTGGGTCATCACCAATTGAAGTAAGAATACGGAANAATTCAGCAGCGGAAATAGTTCCTGAATCCTNTGGATCAAANACACGGAANGCGTCCAAAATTTCTTCNTCAGCTTCTGTCAAGGATTCAGCGTATTCCTGCATNTGAGNNTCATCTTCCGGAATGATTCGAATTCGGGATAGTGGGACATCATCTTCNACATCTCCATCATCATAGTCGATTCNCATTGTNTGATCCGGATGAATCGCTCCGATGTGNCCNGGGAAGTAGTATCCGTGTGCTTTCCAGTTTGCGAAGACACGATCTCCAATGCCAAACTGAGGTGCGTGAAAGATTCGACTTTGGTCCACTTTGAGTTCAGCATCTCCATCATCGTACTGTATATCGTAAGTTCCATCTGAATTGATGTCTGCGATGGTGCCCATGTAGAATGCCCCTGCGTTTCGCCAGTTACCTAGGATTCTATCGCCTTCCGAAAAGAGAGGTACAGCAGGTCGAATAGTGCCTGGTGAATCACCGATTACGACACCGTATTTTGTCTCAACCTGACTAGATTTTGGGACTGTAACATCATAGGTACCATCACTATTAACAGCGATTACTTGACAGGCATCTAACCAACGATTGTTGGTGGGACTGTAGTAATCGACACTCTCTCCAATTGATAGAGCAGCCACGTCAGGAGGAACTAACTCAGCAGGAGCTTTCACTGGACGCTCACTATTGACGACACCAAGTCGATCTAAGGCCGTGAGGACAGCATTTGTCACTGCTTCGACATCATTGTTGATTACTGTATGATGAATATCTCCAGACATTGCGGAATCGGTAAAATCGATTCCAGGATTGCCTGTGGATTGTGAATTGTCGCCATTATTCTCAGAATTAGATTGCGCTGAACCACAGAATGGGCACAGTTTCCACTCATCCATCACTTCCTTACCACAATCTCGGCAGTAGGGCATCAGTTCAAGCCACAGTCTTTGGCGTAATGACTCTTCGCCTATACAAAATTACGATTCATCTTGTTTATTCAATCCTGGATGAATGTCCCCAGCGATTGCGCTATCTTGGATATTGTATGTGATATTTTGAACAACAGTGGTTGTCTTTGTTTCCTCTAATTTCTGTTCCAATTCTTGTTTCTCACGCTCGGATTGTTCTGCACTCTCCTTCAGTTGATTTAGAGTATCAAGCATTGATTGCATTTGAGCAGTAGTATGACTTGCAGATTGGTTCATTTGTGCTTGCAGTCGAACAGCTTCTTGCTGTGCAGCAATTCTTTGCTTTTCCTTCAGTATAATCTTAGCATTCATTTTCTGTTGCGCAGCCATTTGTTGTTGAACTATCATATTCTGTTGAGCCATCATTTGTTGTTGCTGAATGGAAGGATATGATCCTGCAATTTGAGAATGCATAAACTGCACTTGTGCTCTTTTCTTTGCACCTCTGCCAGAACTTACCAGTAACAAAGGTAGGAATCCAGAACAGCAACAAAAGAGAAACACCTCCTGATCCTGTTGTTGAGTTGTATTTTCGGTAGGTACTAGCATGATTAGAGCCAAAATCCAACAAATTATTGCCAAAGTCCAACCGAGAGCGATGCGATTTCCGCCGACACTCTGTGGCCCCATGGAAACTGCATTCAGCCCATGTTTATGACAATTAAGCCATCACTTAACCAGATTCTATAGTAGTTAGAATGTAGACCGAGGTTTCATAGGTCAACGGGTCTGAATAAATCCATGGAGCCGTCAACTCTCGCCCTACCGGTTCTAATCAATGGCGTCAGGGCACTTGCAAGTGCTTACGATGGTTATGAGAAAGGTCGCTTCATGAAATCTGATCAGGCAGTTCGTGAGGAGATTCGCAGAAGAGCAGACATGATGCGTAGCCACATTGAACGGATTATGGAACGACATCACCGAGATGGAAATCGCGAGCAACGAGATGAATGTGATTCCACTTTGACTTCTGTTCACGGAATGAGTGAGGATGCAACTATGGCCGTTACTGGCTCTCCCAACTCTATTCATGATGGGGTTGGAAAACTTAGTCGCAAAGGACGCAAGCGGATTGTGGAACACGATTTGAAGACCCTGAATTTACTTGTGGATACAACACGCATGCTGAATCTTATTCTGAGTAGCGATGAGGAAGCGCCTAGTATGGCGGAAATACATGATCGAATCGGTAGAGCGAGGAATCATTTCCGTGAGCGAAATATGTACATTGATGGATTGGAAAAGAGGNGATTGAAATGAGTAAGAACGCATTCAGATGGAGAAACAGCCCTGCNATTATNGCAAGGTACATGCATGANAGAGAGGTAACTGATGGNGCTGANGTGACTNTNAANCCNAANGAAGCCTGTGTTGTAATCGAGGATGGNAAAATTGCNGGTGTCGCATCNCANCGTCATATGGAGGTCAACCCNGAGGCTGGNCTCCTNTCCAAGATGTTCGGTCGTGGGAATCCAAAGCGTAGTTTCTTGTTTGCTTTTCTTGGACCTCATGAACTAATCATCAAGGTATCAGCCATTACTAAGGATGGTCGGACTGCAAATGGATTCGTTGTTCTTCGTACTATGTTTTCAAGAGAAACAGTACCACGCCTTCTACAGATTCCTGCGAAGGGCACTATGACTATTACAATTGGAGATCTAGTGTCCAGGATTGAAGCTGAAATCAATGCTACAATCGCACCTCGCGTGCGTGAGACATTGGAGACAGATCTGAAGGATCAAGGAGCCACGGAGGATCTCATGATGGATATCAAGATGGGTACGCGTGGAACCATGGAATCACTAGGACTCACTCTTCAATCAAGTTTCATCAATTGGAGTGTTACAGAAGCTGAGAGGGTCCTTCAGATGAGGGCTGATCTCGAAGTCCTTGCTGAGAAAAACGCGATTATCGATGAGCAGACATCAATGGAAATGGAGCGTTCTCTTCAAGCGAATCTAATGCAAGCCGAGATGCAGGCTCGTGCCTCGATGGCATCTCTCGCTGCTGATGAGCGTGCTAAGGCTGAGATGGAACTCGCTCGTATTAGAGCCCAGGGTGATATTGACAATGAGCGCTGGGAACAAGTCAAAACTCTTCATCAGGATCGTCAGAATCTTCGTCGGACTGAGGAGATTCTCGATGGTGATCATCAGTTAGCCCTTGCTCGGATTGAAGCTGAACGTCAGCGTGTTCTTCAGGAGCCTTCTTTCGAAGCTGAACGTACAAGAAAAGAGGCTGCAATGGATATGTTCGATGCGGTACAGCAACGTAAACAAGAACGAATGGCTATGGAGGCAGAGAGAGAACGTGTCCGTGTTGAAGCACAGGCTAAGGGTTCGGAAGCTATCATCTCTACATTGACTGAAATTGCCCAATCCAGTAAAGATCCTGAAGTGGCTATGGAGGCATTACGTCAGTTGGCAGAGATCCGTAAGGCAGATGTTGCAGGTGCCAAAGACGCCTACATCGATGATTGAATACCAATCGTTTCATCGCCCGATTCTTCTTATATGGGGGGCATGTCGGCTGCTTGCTCAGAGGTGTATGACATGGCCAAGTCAGCGTATCATCACGTCCGAGAAGCTTGGAAGCGGCCTAAGGCTAACATGTCTACTCATCACCGCCGCGATCGTCAGGCTCAGTGGCGAAGAGAACCTGTGTTCCAGCGCATTGCTAAGCCAACTCGTATAGATGCAGCACGCCGAATGGGCTACAAGGCTAAGCAAGGTGTTGTTATGATTCGCACTCGTGTTCGCCGTGGTGGTCTTCGCAAGGGTAAAATCCACATGAAGCGAAAGCCATCCAAGGCTGGTATTCGGAAGATTACGATGGCAAAGTCCACCCAGCGCATTGCTGAGGAACGTGTATCTCGTCGCTATCCTAATCTTGAGGTCCTAAACTCATACTGGGTTGGTGAAGATGGAAAGAACAAGTTCTTCGAAGTCATCTGTATTGATCCAGCACATCCAGCAATCAAGTCTGACAAGCACCTTGGTGCAATTACTAATTCCAGCAACCGTGGTCGCGCCCATCGTGGCAAGACCAGTGCGGGTAAGCGTGGTCGTGGACTCCTCAACAAGGGTAAGGGTGCGGAGAAGCTACGTCCGAGCCTTGCAGCTAACAGAAATCGTGGCAAGTAATCTTCTCTGATTCGGAGAAGGTTCAATGGTCGGCACCTCTGTCTGACGCCTGATGTCAGACATTCGTGCGGAACAGTTGCGGAATTTGCCCGTGATTCTTCCGGATGGTCGTGCACTGGGTGTTGTCCATGATGCGATAGTCGAGACAGAGACTACATCGATCACACATCTTTTCGTCACTAATCCTCCTGTACATCTTGTTGAAGATGGCGTACATATCGCCATTCCTTGGCGTTGGGTTCGTTCCATTGGTGATGTTGTTCTTCTCCGATGGTTCCCTCAAACACCAGTCCCTAAGTCGCGCTGAATATATTCGGATGCATTCATGAGAGAGGCCCACGGTTCCTACTACGTGCTCTCTCTCCATGTACTCGGAACTTCGTCGGCAAAGCCGACTAGGGGGAGGAGCGTTTCAGGGTCTTATCTAACGACACCAGGTGGGGCCGTACTCATCGATTGTGGCGAAGGAATGCAGGAACGAATCGCAGTACATGATCGGTGGCTACGCCAAATTGGTTCAGAGGAACGGACACGCCTAGGTCGTGTACGTGCTGTGCTGTTGACACATGGGCATCTAGATCATTGCTGGGGCCTCCTCCCTATGCTCCATACAATGGATAAGGATGGCCGAACTGCTCCATTAGCCATACACGGTCCAACCTCTCGTGCGGCACTTAATTGGGTCAAAGAGGGTCATAATGAGGCACCTAGTTTAGCTTCAGGAATCCATCCAGGTGATCTTGCGATTCAGTTTGATTGGTGGCGTCGACACGGTGGGAAAGAAGGTACATTGCGGTTTGATGTGGAATGGCATTTGCATCCCTTAGATGACATTGATTTGGATGGGATCGAGATACTCAACCTAGATGGAACTCAGATTCATGCGTTTCCTACTAATCATGGTGTTCCATCGATTGCCTATAGGATCCGAACACCCAGTACTCCTGGTCGATTCAACATTGAGGATGCACGTGAATCTGGGTTGGATGAGGAATCTATCAGGGATATTGCTAAAGATTCGGATTCTGATGAGCACCGAGGTCCACGACGACCAAGGAGAACACTGATTCTTTCAGGCGATACTACTGCCGATGTCCCATCATTTAACGGATCTATCGGCCCAGTGGATGTTCTTGTGCATGAAGCAACTTTTGATGATGCTCATGAAAAGAAAGCATCTGAATACGGCCATAGCACAGCGAGACAGGCCGCTCAAGTAGGTATGGAAATGGGGGCTCGTTTGGTCGCTTTGAACCACTTTTCATCACGTTTCCAAGATTTGTCACACCTAGGAGATGAAGCATCAGAAGTTCATCCAAACTGTCATTTGTTAGAGGATGGAGACAGATTACAAATTCAACGTGATGGAATGATTCGAGTAGATCGTCGAACTACGGATGCTTGGGTTTCGATTCTAGAGCTTGAATAGGAATGAAGCGTTTAGCGGTTTGATTCAAGAGATGCACGTTCTGTTCAGTGCCATGCGTCGGGTGATTCTGCTAGTCACTCTTCTCCTTTTTTCTTCATTTGTTCCGACGACATTAGCCACCTCGGCACGTGCTCAGGAATGTTCTGAAGCATCTGGTGATGGCGCTTGGGTTCTTCCTGACCAAGGTTGTATCATGTACGATCTCGGCAGCATTATTCCTGGCGATACAATTCAGTTTAGTTTCGATTCAGATGTTGAAGTGGACGTACTAATGTTCAGTGCTGCTGGATACGCTGTTTACTCAAATGATCAGTCCTATCGTTCCGCGAACGTTTGGTCGGAGACCGGCACGCTTGAGTTACTAAATGGCACAGCTGATTGGCGTTGGACAGCTCCGGAAGATCGGAGCCAGACATCTTGGATTCTCATAATCGATAATCTGAATCACCCACAAGATGATGATCAAGGAGCACTTGGGGGATCCGCTGCAACAGGCTCCATTTCCTATGACTCCGCAACAATTCGTTCATGGACACTCCATGATGCACTTACTTTACTCAATACTGACGAGGGCGTTGAGGTAGCAGGTCCATTCACATTAATGGAAGGAACACAGGTATTGATTGAGACGTTTGCAATTGATGGTTCTCCAGATGTATTCATTATGACACAGCAACAGCGGGACCTCTATCTTCAGGACAGTTCCAATGACTTCAGAATCTCCGATACGGAGATTCTCTCAATCGACACATCGACTTCTCGGTCCTGGTCAGTTCCGTCGGTACATGCCAATCAGCCTCTTTATCTTATGATTGACAATACTGCTCTACCAACAGGTGGAGGTTCCGGGACTTCTCCTGCTCGTGTGGGTGTCGTTCTTTCCATTCTACCTGTCGTGAATGCGGTTCTAACTAGCCCGATTGATCTTTTGAAAGTAGACGTGGGGCAGGTCGTGAATATTGATGCTAGCGATTCTGCTAATGATTGGAATCAAATCGCTGAGAATGGATACGTCTGGAATACCGCACTTGCAGATTGTGCGACATCAACTAGTGGTTCCAGCGTTGATCTCTGTTGGACTACGGAAGGCAGTAGGACGGTTGAACTGACCATTGATTCAATAGATGGTAGAAGTGCAACGAGTTCAGTTCAGATTACAGTTGTGGATCAGACTGATCCTACTGCGGAGATTCTAGTATCAGGCCTAATCGATCGTGGAGTAGGTGAATCATTTACAATTACGGCGAGGTCTACTGACAACGGTCTCGTGCAAAAAGAAGAGTGGTTTGTGGATGAACAATTAGAGCAGAGTAACAATGGTTCAGGTTCGAGCTTCACGTATTCTTTCGATTCTGCATCGGATGTGGGTGAACATACTGTTACACTTGTTGTGCATGATGGAGCTGGAAATACGCAACAGGACTCGGCTCAAATTTTAGTTTCCGATGTAACTGCCCCCATTATCAGTAATGTTACAGGACCAAGTTCTCTTGACTTTGGAGCGATTGCCACCTTTTCTGCTACAGCATTTGACCCCGAAGATTCCCAACTCAATTTCACTTGGGACTTTGACAGCACGGTCGACTCTGACGGTAACGGAATTCCAGATGACGACATAGATGGCAATGGGAGTTCCGTGGAGATAGAGTTCAATTCAGCAGGTAGTCGCTTTGTAATCTGTACTACAATCAATGATGCGGGCCTATCTACATCTAAATCAACATCCATTACTATCCTCAACCCTGATGCAGAGGGCAGTGGAAGTGGATTTCCTCATGGTACACTTATTGCAACCCTTTTGTTTACTATCATTCCTTTCATTATCGCAGTCGGATTTCTTCTGTGGCGTCGAAGTACAAATCAATTGGCTGCCCGTCTAATTGCTGAACGCCAGGCAGAAGAGGAAGCTGCAGCATCTACACCCCCACCTACGGCAGAGGAGCAAGCAGCTATGTTTGCCTCTCGAAGTAGTGGAGACGACTTCGCCTCAATAGCGGGTATTGATTACTCATCTTCAGTGTCTAGGGATTCGAACAATCGCGATTCACCTCTATTGGATGATCTTTTTTCGGAAGATGATAAGATGGAAACGCCTCCTGTTGTTGAGGCGACAACTATCGATAACGATTCTACTAGTTCTTCGATAGTTGAGGCGCCAGAATCTTCCTCATCGAAGCCTGCTCGGTCGAGCCTTGGAATCGAGATACCTGACTTTGATACAGATTTGGCACCGTTTGCATCAGCTGATGATGCAGAAAAGTCGGGCCCTTCAGGTTCTTTGATGATACAAGCGACATGCATCACCTGTGGTACTCGTTTCGAGGTTGAACTTCCTGCAGGACGTACTTCTGGTCGGACCGCCTGTCCTTCATGTGGCGAGATTCAAACAGTATCCCGATGAGCCTCTGAAGCACAACCACGGGAATAGCCTAAAGATGAGTTCGTGGAAGTTACAGTTGATGGATCACTCCGGCGAGAGCAATCTTCCTCGGAAGAGCCTTGTCTTGGTCATCATTATGCTTCTATCCGTATGGCTTCCGGTCCCCGCAGTTAGTGGGGCAATACAGATTGAAGATCGTGATTTTGGTGTTCTTGGAGAACTCTACAATGCCCTTGACACTCGCTCTGAATTACTAATCGACGATGGTGAAGCAGATCTAGCCGCCAATTCGATGGCCTCTGTTGATTCATCAGTTCGTAATTCAACTTCTTCAGATGCTTTGGGTGCTGCGGACGACCCAATCCCTGATGCCACATGGAAGAATATCACAATTGAACCGGTACAGCACCCTAGTCCTTACGAGATAATCCTTGATCCTTCGAGCGCACCGCCAGGTGCTACAGATAGTATTCTGAATACACTAATCAATATCACTGATTATGTCATTTGGACACAATATGAAACTACAGATGGTCAAGTTGTAGATAAATTCGAAGTGATTGATTTCTCTGCTAGTTTACTCTCTCTTTTTCCACCTCTACCAGGTCAACCAACACCCGATCCGTTCCTCCATGAAATCGACATTGACAATCTATTGAACGATGGCTCTACGTCAACAAATCAGAATTCTGGTGACCTTACCGAGGATGGGGATTGTGGATACGATATTTCGGTTGGACTAACAATTGCAATCGATCCTGGAGACGGTTGGGGCGTAGAAGGTACGAATATCTGGATTGAACCAACTGTAGAGTTCAGTGTGAAGATGTTCAACGGTGGCGTTTCAACATTCGATAGTGATTGTGATGAAACGCCTGCATCGGAGCCGGGCGATTCAGTATGGGATTCCATGAAGACATTGCGAGTTTCTCTCTTCAAGCAATTCACCTATTCTGAATCATTGTTCTTTGGATCACCTGGGCCGAGTTACATTTGGGTTATTGATACTCATCACACAATCCCACCGGAAGACACCTCGCTTGAAGTTGGAATTGAGAGGATTTGGTTTGATGCACCTGGCACGGTTCTCAGTGCGTTAAATGGTCCATTTGGTTTGCTTGGCCTTCTTGGCGTAGATACTTCAGGAATC
>PATC01000014.1 GCA_002712285.1 Methanobacteriota archaeon | reverse complement strand
CAATGACAGATTCGAGTGCAAGATGAGCTTGCCATTCAGGAGCCATGCACAAAACGAATGCATCAGAATCTGATAGAGAAAGAGCTTCACGAACGCGGTCCACATGATTCTGCTCAATACCGTAGGCAGGAAGTTCATCACTGTGGAAAATTCCTGCAACACCTGCGAGTTTAGCAGCACCCGCAAGTTCCCGACCAAGTCGAGGCATTTGTGCTCCATCTTCATCGAGAATCTTGGATCCCAAGCGATTAGCAAAACCGGGCAAACAAACTGCTAACATTTGATTTCCTGATGCAAATCCACGTTCAACCATGCTTGAAGTTGAATCAGAAAAGAGTTCTGAGAGATCCACTGGTTCAAACGGAAGGCGCGCTGTAACCTTCTCTAAAACAGATGCCTCTAGCATTGAATCGTCATCATCACGATTCGGAGGAAGTGGAGGTAGCCCCGCTTCTGAGCGGAGTTCATTCGCTAACCTGTAGAAGTGAAGTTGCCGAGCCATCTCTAAACGAACGATGCGAGGAATCCAGTCCAAATCTTGAGTCCCTTTTATCTCAACACGATCGCCACATGCAATGGATACGTTGAGATCTTGACGAATCGAACCAAGACCACGGCGAACAGAACGAGTGGAGCGAAGAAGTGTCCCGATTGTACGCGCTGTTTCCATTGCATGATCAGGATCAAGAATGTCTGGATCAGTTGCAATCTCAACAAGAGGGACTCCAAGCCTATCGAGGATGTAGAACACCTTCTCACCAGTAGGTGTTCTCTCAGAGTCCAACTTCCGTGCAGAATCCTCCTCCAATAGAAGAACGCCAACACCAACATCACCTCGACTTGTCTCAATCTTGCCAGTCGTTCCGATGAGAGTCGTGCGTTGGAAACCCGATGTGTTCGATCCGTCTACAACCTGTTTGCGCATCGTTTGCAGAACTTCAACAGGATGCATTTCGAGTAGTGCAGCAATTGTTAGTGCAATATCCAATGCTTCAGGATCTAGACCTTGAGGGGGGGCATCATCTAACTCAATTAGACCTGAGTTAGGGGATTGAACATAGACGAATGAGCGATTTCGTCGCTGCTCGAAACGAGCTGCGATGTCGACAACACCAGATTCGCCTGAAGTTGCATGAAGGCGGCGTTCAACACGTTTCCAATCCGATGAAAGGGTGTCCATACTCGCTTCATACAGAACACTTGGTTGCCGGGAGTGCAACTTTCCAGATGCAAGTTGTTGGTGAATCTCTAATCCACACATGAATCCGAGAGCCTTGGGATCAAGGGTGGTAGAGGACGATACATCGCCGACTGGTTCGCCCACCATGGTGTTGCGACGTGGTGGTGGGATATGAGCGCCCCCCTCTCAGTTTGGTCGCCATTGACCTGGTTGAACCATGAGAATGAAATGTTCTTGACGACAAAGTTGGATCATACGATCAACATCTTCCACCTTCATTCCCCTTGCCATCGCGCGATTGTAGATATCCGTTTCATGAGCGATTCCATCGCCTTCCTTGGCTAGTTCTTCCACTGTCCCTTTGATGATATCCACCATTTCTCTTTGATTGAATTTGGAACCTGTAGCCATTGCAACCTCACTGGGAACCTTCTCCTCCTCGCGCCAGTGAGAGAAAATCGCGATAGCCATCTGTGCATCATCAGCCGTCACTTCATCCCTTAGATGCATACGAGCATGTGCCTCAGCAAGACGAATCAGAGATTCAAGAGCACGGGCGCTGATAGGGATAGGCTTCTCATCATCCCAATTCGCTGCCATTTGCTCGTTGTCTGCGTAAGTGCTCCTAGCCTTGGTGTAATAGTTTAGAATCAACTTCTTGGCTTCATCACCAATCAAAGGAGAATGATTTCTCTTTGCATAGGCGACATATTTCCGTAAGAAGGGTACAGATAGGTAATCTCGATCTCCGTTTGTCTTGATTGATTTCTCTTCATCCTTCTTCACAGGATCTTCAAAGGAATCCTCCTCGACTCGGTTCTCTGGAACACCAGACAGCCTTCCTTCCATGATATGGCGAGCTATCTTTGCATCATTGTCCTCGTTGACCTCGTCCTTCATCAACCACATGATATCGAACCTAGTAGCGAGTGGGACTGGAAGTCCTGTCTGATCGAAAGCGAGCATCAAGTTCTGGTTAGGCCCTACCGTGAAGGTCCCTTTCTTTGGATTCGCAGCAGAAAGAACTGCGCAACGTGCTCTAAGCTGGGTTGTAATTCCACCTTTACTGACTGAGATAGATTGCTGTTCCATTGCTTCGTGGAGGCTGCCCTTGTCACTAGCACTGATTTTATCGATCTCATCAATACAAGCAATCCCCATATCTGATAGAGGCAAAATACCAGCCTCAAGGCTGAAACGACCATCTCCAAACGAATCCTTGATTGCTGCCGCAGTAAGTCCTGCTGCAGAGATATTTCCTCCAGAAGCGAATCGAGCCCGAGGGGCAATCTTCGACATGTATGTCAGTAATTGTGACTTTGCGACACCGGGATCGCCCATTAACAAAATATGGATATCTCCTCTGCTACGAGTGCCATCCGCATTGCGTCTAGATACACCTCCGAATAGTTGCATTACGAGACTTCGCTTGACGTAAGTCAATTTCGAATTTACATCAATAATCGAAGGAGCGATTGAATCCTGCATTAGACGCATTAAATCTGGACGTTGGGCAACCTCTCGAATCTCGTCTCTCTCTTCATCGCTAGGTTGGATGTCATGGAACGGTTGGGATTCCCGAGTAGCTGAGTGTAGACTGTAGACTATTTCGAACATGGGTGTCTTCTTGTTACGATGGTATCCTGCCTGAGTATACGGAATTAGATTCGCTGTCATTCGTTCTCCAGGCAAATACATGTTACACTGAATTCCCTCAATCAATACTCGTCCCCTCGAAGGTTGTCCACTGCCTTTGACCCTCTCAGGGAGCTCCTGAATTTCCAGATACTGATTGTTAATCCACGTGCAACGATCTGAATCAATACTGAATCGTGTGGATTGGGCACCATTACCAGGTGGGAGTTGACAGCCATCGCATTCGAGCGGTTCCTTCAGCTCTCGTTCATCGTCTTGGCGAACCTCAGTATGTGCTCCACAACTCTCACAAGAGAATACTGCTGAATAGATTCGAGGTCGAATTTCAGAACGTTTCGTAATAACTACGTTGACCGCACGGAGACGATTCAGATCTTCAGAACCAATCTCACCCAAATCCGTCTCAACATCCGCAGGTAGATGTTCTAGCAATAATGTCGGTTCGATACTGATTCCATTTTCTCGACACTTGTCACGAAGACTTCGCTGACCGCGATCAATCAGCGATTTAGGTTGATTTAGAATTCGAGCCCCGAAATCAGGGTCCCAAGATTGAATCTCATTGAATGGTACTCTAAGATGAGTAGAGTCTTTCGTCAAGCTCTGAATTCGGCCGATCATCACCTCATCGTAGAAGGTCTCCCAACGCGCACCGAAATCATCGAACTGGAGCGCCATTCTATTCACCGAGGACTTAGAGGGAGTCTTCGACGGTGTATGAACCAAACGGCAAAATGGCGTTCAACCCGTTGATTTCCGATGGAAATATGATGGTTATCACGTCCATCATATCAGCATATCAAAGCCTTCCAATGCAGGAATATATCGGTCGAAACGGATAGGTACTGAGCCCTCCACATACTGATACATGGACAGCGCGATAGTTGGCGGAGATGCGATGATTCGCTTAGATCCCGGAGAAGAAATACATGCATCACTCAAGGCATGGGCAAAAGAGAATGGAGTGAAAGCAGCGGCAATTACAAGCGGCATTGGACGGATTCGTGAGACATCAGCCGGATTTCTCGATGGGAAAGGAATCTATCGAGCAATTGATCAAGTTGAACCAATGGAACTTCTTACACTAATGGGAAACCTAGCGCTGCATGAAGGAGAGCCTTTCACTCATCTACATATTACAGGAATGACCGATGATCACCAGGTTGTTGGTGGACATCTTTTCTCAACCGTCGTCCATATCACTGCAGAAATCCATCTTCGTATCCTAGAATCTATGCCTATGATGCGATGTCCACTGGAAGGAAGTGAATTCATCCGTCTAGAATTCCAGTAAGGTGATCAAAGATGCAAGCCCCATCCATCTACGATGTGATGGCAGCTTTGTGTACTGAGTATAGAGTCAATGAAATTCCAGATTCAAGTCGAGCGTGGAATGGACCACAGATTATTCCCAATCCTAATTCCAATTGCAAGAAGGTGATGACTGCTACAGATGCGAGTCTGGAGGTAATTCAACGAGCTGTTGACGAAGGCGCTGACCTACTCGTAGTGCATCATGGACTAACGTGGACACTAGGTGCGATTCCATTGCCATCTTCAGATGAAGTTGAAGCCGAAAGGACTCGCGTTGCGCTTGCCAACAATCTGGCTATTCTCGCACTCCACCTACCCATGGACGCTCATCCAATACTTGGCAACAATGCCATGCTCGCAGATGGGATGGGAATTGAAAGAAAAGGAACATGGTTCGCTTCAAAGGGATACCCTAGTCCATTGGATTCGACACTGATTGAAGAGCATTCGACCTCAAAAGGATGGCCTCAAATTGAGACTCTCGAAGATGGTCGCCTAACTATGGAAATCGGTCTACACGGACGTTTTTCATCCCCAATGAATCGAAGCGATATCAACAATCTAATTCAGAACATTTTGGGCATGGAGCAAACTGGTCCCGAGGTTGTTCGAATTTTCCCAGAAGATCGGGAATTGGAACAAGAGACAATTGATACAATTGCCATCTGTTCTGGTGCTGCTGGAGGCGCTGTTATCGATGCTAGAGAGTTGGGTGTTGATTCGTTGCTAAGTGGTGAAGGACCATTTCAGTCGGCAATCCTAGCTCAAGAAGCAGGCATCTTACTGATTCTCGCAGGCCACCACGCAACAGAGACTGTCGGACCACGCGCTACTGCCGACTGGTTGAATCGTATCGCTGAAACAAACGAATGGAACCTTGAAGCTCGTTTCATTTCAGCTCCAATTGGTTTGTGATTGGATTCCAAGACCTGGTTAAAGTCGGCGATTGGTTGATGTGGCGTCGACCTAGGATGTAGTCCATGGATGAAGGTATTGACTACGCTTCATCTGGGGTTGACATCGACCTCGAGGGTGCTGCTGTCTCTTCCTTGATTGGAGCACTCAGTGGTTCTGTCCGCAAGCCTGGAACCGAAGGTGCCCCAGTAGATCTTCCAGGCGGATTCGGCGGATTGCTTGAATTTGGTGACCGATGGCTTGCTTTAGCAACTGATGGTGTTGGAAGTAAACTCCAGATTGCCAACGAACTTGGTCGATTACAAGGTGTTGGACACGATTGTGTTGCTATGAATGTCAATGACTTACTCTGCGTTGGCGCAGAACCAATCGCTTTCGTTGATTACATCGCGACACCCAAGCCATCACCAGATGAGCATGCTGCACTTGGCGCCTCACTTGCGGAAGCCTGCTCTATTGCTCGTGTTACTCTCGCGGGAGGTGAGACTGCAACCCTACCCGGCATAGTCAGAGAGCTTGATCTCTCGGGTACAGCACTTGGATGGATGCCCAAAAATGCTGCAATTACGGGCGAACATATTGGATCTAATGATGTCATGATTGGGCTCCCTGCTTCAGGTGTTCATTCGAATGGCTATTCCCTTGTCAGAGCAGTATTGGAGCGGACAGGTGCAGACCTCACGCAGCCAGCTCCCTTCGATTCTGAGCATCCAAATCGGACTATTCGTAGATGGACATCTGGCCCCGCTACTCTTGGAGAAGTCCTGCTTAATCCAACACGTATCTATGTAGATCCAGTTCAGGACCTTATCGATGCACTGGACGAATCTGATGAAATTAATCGAAAGGATTTGCACGGTATCGCGCACATTACCGGTGGAGGTCTTTCCAATCTTCTTAGACTCCATCCATCTCGGGGATATCACATCGATTCACCCCTTCCGGTACTGCCTGAGTTTCACTGGATTCAGGAAATGGGAAGTGTTGACGACCGGGAAATGCATCGCACTTTCAACATGGGTACTGGCATGATACTCATTGTTGCTAACGAGGCAGCTGACACTATTCTCAACTGGCTAAAAGAGCGAGATTCAGGTGCATCAATCATTGGTAGAACAAATGATTCAGGCATAGTCACACACGTGAATCAAAGTATTCGATTTGAGCACTACTAAGGACTATTCTCTGTGCTTGAAATACCCTTGAAGGTGTTTAACATTGGATGGCGCATTGTGAACTCTGTAGAACTGAAACTGATGCAACGGTTCTGTATGGAGGATTGTGTTCCGTCTGTGAACCATGGTGGAATCTTGTCAGAGATCTTGTCGAAAGAACTCCTTCATGGCAGATTGAAGCAATGGATGATGTTGCGGCAATGGCTGATTTAGAACGAGTTCGTGACAACGGAATTGAAGCGAACGATGAAGGATGGGCAGAGATACTCTCTTGGTTCTTACCAGATTCTTCAACTAACTCACTTTTAGATGGATGGTCTGACGATTCTATTCTCTCATTACTCACGAGTATGAGGCATTGTCTCGATGAAGAATCACCATTATTCAATGCTGATGCTCCGCCCCGTCCTCATGGATACCGAAAGATGTTCGTCAGACCCTGCCTACTCAACGGTCATCATGTTCAGACAACCTTTGCAGGTCTGACAATGGTTGGAGATTGGACACTTACATATGGTCCAGGACATCTTCTTCTTCGACTAATCCTGAGTGAAGGAAACGATCCTGGTGGACGATTCGTTCGTTTGATGAAACAATTGATGGGAATGAATGGCATCGATTTACGCTCGATTACAGATCGAATGGAATTGAGAAAGGAACAACTCTGGATTCAAGATATACGACTTCCAGGCGCAGTTCGTCCCTTTATTCTAGAGGCTATTGAATGGCCAGAAGATCCTCCATTCAACTATACTCCTGATGGATTTCATATTACGATTTTAGATGAAAATAGGAAACGTCACGTTCTCCGGCTTCCACATTCACCACGTGCTATTGAGGCATTCAGTGCCATCTGGAACGGTAGAGATGGGCCTGATTTGGCTCGTCGACTTCGTGGATTAACTATGGCGTGGGCAATTGATTCAGGGAATGAAGATGAAGGTGAAGTGGCTAATCCGACAGAGCGATCATTCTACTTGCTCAGGTCTGTAGTGGATGGGGCGCCCGGTATTTGGTGTGATAGAGGACATTTGAGAATCGCAGGCTCATCTGGCGTACATTGGAGAATTTCGCCAGGTGTAGGAGCTCATGGGGCACCTTACATCATACGGCCAGTGGCTCAAACACCTGGTGGCAACGAGGTCTTGTTCAGGGAAATTTGCGCTTTCGATGCTGCTGATGAATTGCCTCTCGGAGATCGTATCTGTACTGTGGCCCTCGGCTTACTGAATGATGAAGAAATTAGGCATCAAATTTTCACAATAAACGAAGCTATTCGCAAGGTCTTGCGGTATACTAGACCTATTGCTTCAACCGCGGAAGGGCCTTAGCCATCCACGCTACGGTCATGCCATGGAGGGGGCTGAGCTTGGTCTTGAAGGTGCAACGCCAATGTTACTACCCGCCCCTGAAAACATCGACGAACATTTCGGACGTGGCCCTGGAGCCAAATCAACAAGAGAAGTGTTTCACAACCCTGCAATGAATGGTAGTCGAACCCGTTCTGTGCTTCTGATGCATCGATTGTTCGAACTCGGATGGTTACCAAAAGGAACTCTTCGAGCCTTGGACGGATTGGGTGCTTCGGGAATCCGAGCGCGTCGTTGGATTAACGAACTCCCAGAGGAAATGTCACAAAGAATCGATGCACATGTGTGCGATATACTACCCAGTTCGTTAGAATGGGCTCGACAAAATCAAGAGCGTTTTGAGGAAGGGAAGACACTCACTTTGATTGAAGGTGATCTGCGAGCACGAGTTCTCAGTAACGGCTGGCATTGGATTGACCTCGATCCATTTGGCTCGCCAGTCACGTTCCTAGATCCAGTGATTCAAGCATTCGCTCGAACCGGAATTCTGGAAGTGAGTGCAACTGATTCGGCTGCACTAACAGGTTCGAGCAAGGGGCCAACAATGCGACGGTACGGAGCAGTCGTACGCACCAATGATTGGGCTCATGACTCAGGCCTGAGGGTTCTCTTAGCTAATATCGCACGAGTTGCTGCATGCCACGATCGTGCAATTGAACCATTACTTTCCGTTTGGGAAACACATCATCTTCGAGTTAGTGTTGCAATCCGTCGCTCAAAACAGGGTGCTTCGAATGTTGAAGATAACATCGGTTGGCGAGTATGGGGCCCTACCCCAGATGAACTAAAAATTTCCATCGACGCAGGATTGCACCCTCATGGTAACCCTGAACAATCGCAACCATTCTGTTTCCTACCTTTCCGTCATCCAACCTCACATAACATCTCAGGCAAAAATCGGAGAATCAGCGGGCCAATGTGGATTGGAGCACTACACAACTCTGATGTTTTACTTGGATTCAATGAGGAAACTGCACTTAGACTCTGTGTACCTGATACTGAAAAGTTACAACGGTGGGGCTTCGACACATCGAAACATGTAGAACTTATCGAGGAATCTCGAAAGAATGTTTTGCGTGCTATTCGTCATTTGCAGGAAGAAGCCACTGTTCCAACTAACGCTTCATTGATTCTTGTTGATCGACTTCATCCTCATGTCCTTCTCCAAGGCCCTCCATCACCTCGCAAACTTGCGGAAGCCCTTACAGAAGCAGGGCATTCTTCCTGTGTTGCTGCTTATCCAAATCCAGGCATCCGCACCGCTGCTCCTTGGTCACTAATTCACGACCTAGCTCTGGAGTTAACCACGTCAAAGAACTGATTCAGCCACCAATATAGGACATCTCAACTCTTGGGAGATGAATCGTAGTAGAACTTCTTGGTTGTGCACGAAGTTCTGAATAGCGATCTTCTCTATCAGACCAAATCTTTTGGAAACGTTCTGTTATTGTTTCCAGACAATCAGGATTCCGTAGAACAGGACGTAAGTCGTGTCCTGATGTTGCAAATAGACATGTGTAGATATGGCCATCTGCTGAAAGCCTTGCTCGATTACAATCTCCACAGAAGGGTTCTGTAACTGATGAAATAAATCCGACTTCGAATCCTGTATCTGAATCCAAGGACCAATGCTTGGCTACTTGACCAGTATGCAGGGAAGGTATCTGTTGAATATCCCAGCGGTCTTTCACTAGTCTACGTATTTCTTCACTGGGTACAACCGATGCAAGATCCCAACGATTATGATTGCCTACATCCATGAATTCAATGAATCGTAACGCTACTGGAAGATGTCTAAAACGTTCTATCAGACGTTCAATATCTTCTTCATTCACACCTCTACGGATTACAGAATTAATTCGGACTGGACTAAGTCCCAGCGTTACTGCCATCTCAATTCCGTCAATGATTCGATGAATCGAATCTCCTGATTTCCCAGTAATTTTCTCAAATATCTCAGGATCGAGGCTATCGAGACTAAAAGTGACACGATTTAGGCCAGCATCAGCGAGAGTTACTGCACGACTAGGAAAAAGAAGGCCATTTGTTGTCAATGCCAAATCCAAGGGGTGTTTGGCTAACATTCTGATTAAGACATCGAGATCGCGTCTAAGCAACGGCTCGCCACCAGTAATTCGAATCTTCTTCAGTCCATGAGGTATGAGTGAAGTCACAACCTCATTGATTTCTTCAAAAGTTAGCAAATCACTACGTGGAAGAAAGTCATGATTGGAGTCGAAAACATCGGCTGGCATACAATAATCGCAGCGCATATTGCAACGATCAGTCACAGAGATTCTGAGATCGCGGAATGAGCGACCCCGTCGATCAAACAGGGCCGCCATGTACATTCTTCGCCATTGACGCCGATGAACTCTCCTCTGCCCAAACAGTGTGGAAAAAGAGGATTCCTTGAAATACGACTCAACAAAAGGAGTTGTATGAACAAAGGCGTGACCATAGCTGGAGGGGTAATTCTCCTTCTTTCAGTGATTCTAACTGTCGCTGGTGGAGCAATTACTGCAAACTCAGGGGAGAATCTTGAGAATATCGATGATAGTCCACAGCCATTCTACACCGCCTCAGAAGGGGGATCAACCACTTTCGCCTTCATCGATGAAGATTTAGCAGGAAGCTTAGCATTCCAAGTTTTACTTGATTTAGATTATGTCGATGAGGACAATGATGGTATAGTCGACAATTGTAATGGGTTTGTAGTAAAAGTCACAGATGAAGACGGGGTCGATGTTACAGAGAATGTGAGTAGAGTTTCTTGCGTATATGATGAATGGACTGCTGAAGATCAAATCCATGATGGTAAAGTCGTACACAGCGACATTTGTGGCACAATTCCCGAATTAAGTGGTTCAGATAAATGCGATTTAAGAGCAGAATATACTGTTGAAGTAATGTTAAGAGATTCAAATGAAAGCCAAGATTTCGTTCTATTCGACCAAGATGCATATACAATCAATCTGATGGAAAAAGCGTTAGGTGATTTGGGAGCATTGTTTGGCGGAGGTTCGCTTGCATTCCTAGCATTGTGTTGTGGTCTACCAATTGGTCTGATTATCCTAATTATTGGCCTAGCAATTGGAGGAAATCCACCACAACCAGTAATGATGCAGCAAGCATACATTCCTGTTCCTAATGCAGGTGGGCCCCATGTTATCGGCCAAATGCAAGCACCAGTCGGCCAAATGCAAGCACCAGTCGGCCAAATGCAAGCACCAGTCAGCCAAATGGCTCCGCCCATTTCGACTCCTGTACAAGAATCACCAACATCAGAATTCCAAAATTAAATTGAATCACTCAGATTCAAATCCCATCACGAAGTGGGGTAATCATGATTGGCATCACTGAGAAGGCCCGCGAGATGCTCACTCAATTCCAAAACTCAGCAGATGACGAAATCGAAAGAGTGCTTCGAGTAGAAATTATTGGAAGGGGAGATAAGGGATTTCGATATGATCTAAACCTCGTCGATCTAGCTGAAAAAAATGACAGTGATGTGTCCTGTGAAGTCGATGATATGGTGGTACTCATCGCTGAGCGTAGTGCTCCATACATGGAAGGTGCAACCCTAGATTTCGTAGAGACACTGATGGGAGGTGGATTTCAATTTGAGAATCCAAATCCAATGTGGGTCGATGACATTTCCAAAGCCGTTGCTGAAGTGATTAGCAACGATGTTAGTCCAATGGTGGCCACTCACGGAGGAACTGTTGAACTGCTTGGAGTAGATGATGACAAAGCAGTCATCGCTTTTGGAGGCGGGTGTCAAGGATGTGGGATGGTGGATGTCACATTGAAACAAGGTATCGAGGTAGTAATCCGTGAAAAGGTCCCAGCAATCGTTGGAATCGTTGACATGACTGACCATGATGCTGGTACTAATCCGTTCTACTGAAATCAGAGAACCATCGGATCATCATCAGATGTTTCATCTATCTTAGGTTCAGGTAAAGCGAGTTGATGCTCCTGCATCATTTCTCGTACTTTCTGTTCGATTACAATTGCCTTCTCCATTAAGCCTTCAAGTGGTATATCTCGATCGAGCATCTCTGAAAGAGCCTCGAGTGCTGGAAGTGCTGCACGAGCATCAGGGAATCCTGGATTAGATGGAGAAAGGATTGCATAAGCCTCGAAACCTTGTCTATCAGCCTCTGCTAAGAGATATCCCGTGATTCCAGGGACGATTCCATGCTCAACAGATTCCAAGCCAATCTCCTCAAGACGGGCTCTAGATGCATCAGTAGAACCGACACCAAATACAGGAGGAATGTCTTCACCAGTCATGTTTGGAAGGAATACTCCATCGATCATTACAAGGCGGTCAAAACCTCCATCACGGAACCATTTGATTACGGTCTCAGCAAATGAGAGATTGAATTCATCAGGAAAGGCGATATCACTGACAAAGGCCCCTATCCCATCTCCTTGGTAAATTCTAACTGGATGCTGAGGACGACGGCCACGTACAAGAGCCATTGCTGGAAATGATTCGCTTAGAACCGACCCTAACTGCTCCATTCCAAATGTTTTGATGACCCAATCTACTGCAATGGCACCAACAGCCCCCTTCGTAGTAAAGCCACAGATTGCGGTCCCTCCAAGTCGCTCTCGCTCGGTGCCGTGCTGGACGACAAGTTCGAAAGGACGTGGCAGACCCATTAGTCCAATCTCACCTTAGGTCGTTTTCAATCCTCGTCTAGTCATTCTGTGTACTCTGACCAATCTTCGTCATCTGGTCCACGCCACCACCAAACATCGAGTTCATCCTTCCACCACTCTGTTCCATCATCATCAACATGGTAGTTATCTGAATCAGTATAATCCTCTTCAGAGGGTTCATCTTCAACCTCAGACGACGACATCTCTTCTTCGATCTCGGATTCTTCCTCAGGTTCAGTGTTAACAATAGAGGGCTTCTTCGACTTTGACATCGATACAGGAGCCGGGCGCGAACCCTGCTTCATGAGTTCATCAAGTGGTACACCCTTCGGGATATCTGCTTCTTCACGGGTAGCTTTCGCTCCTCCAGATACGGCCATAGGAAGAGAGCCAATATCATCACCATCAGAAAAGAGGTCTTCATCATCCTCATCATTACCAGAACGGAGCATGATGGCAACCACTACTCCGAGTAAGAGGATTACAGCAACAATACCACCAATTAGAACGAGATTGTTATTCCCGCTCGCACCTCCTTCAGAAGCGTCCGAAGGCCCTGCTGGATTGATGGTTTCATCTATGAATTGAAACTGAATGGTCAAGGTAGTAAGGCTGTCTTGGTAATCTGGTGCTGATGCTGTCAGGCTAAGATCGACGCTACCATCCCTGAACTGAGTATTATCTTGCATCTCAAGGACAAGGATCTGATCTTCGCCTCCTTGAATACTGAAAGAGCCTCCGAGATCAGATTCAATCTCCACGCCTATCACATTCATCTCAAGTTCAAGATCGACATAGACAATGTTCTCATTCGGATTAGTGATTGTGCACTCAAGGTGATTCGCATTATCTGTAGACCACAAGGAAGTGTTCACACTCATAGACCATATCTGATCACCACAATCCACATTCAATGCAAGTAAGGATGGATCTGGTGTTGGCTCAGTCACGTTTGTGTCTTCAACTGTGTCTGATTGCACAGGTGGCGGTAAAAGATCAATCGACACAGATGATGGACTCAGCACAAGCCAGAATGGTCGACTGTTCGTATCGTAAACAAACTCAATCTCCCCCCCACCTGGATAGTCGATTTCTTCCTCAATGAAGCCTGTCTGATCGAGAGTCGAGGTGCCCGTGGATGATACTATAGACTCCGTTGCATTTCCAAGAGTCCAATCAAAAGATATTGCACCAAGTAGTGAAAGATCTCTCGAATCTGTTGTTACTTGTAGACGGGCTTTTCCTTGATTATCCGAATCAAGTTGCACTGAGGATTCAACTGCACTGACCGCAGCAATCATGATTGATTCGAATGAAGATGTTGCTGATGACCCAAGTATCACCTGTTGCGTCGAGGTCGAACCGCCCGCGTATGTAGCAGAGACATTTACTACTCCAACAAACCGACTAGTCGAATCAAGAAGATCCGACCAGTCCGTATATGCTACAGAGAATGCGCCTGTCGTATCCGTAACAGCGACGACTTGAGTACTATGGACGTCATCACTGAAGTCAATCTGAACTGTACGTCCAGAAGCAGATTCTGTTTCAAGATCTAATACACCAGAAATTGTGAGTGGGTCTCCACGTGCAACAGTGGATTCTAGAACATCTATTGAGATGGATGAAATGATATTTGAGTTGTTTAGAGCACGTACTGGGCCAAATGTAACTACGGTTTCGTTTAGATTTCCAAGAGTATCAACTGCCACTACTGCTACGTAGTGGTCTACATTATCCATAATCGTCACACCAGACTGTTGAACACCGCCGGTATTATCCAAAACATCTGAGGTCATGTTAACCACAACTGAGGTATTCCCTGCAGTTAGATTTGCAACAGGAACCCTAGTAGACGCATTCGTGAATTGCACCATATCGACAAAAACAAGATGATGATGAAGGTCATCCGATCCACCATCATCCCAAGAGATCACCAAGTGGCCTCCTTCATCCCCTGGCACATCTGATACAGTTAGGTTGGTTACTGGATCCGGTGGTGTTGTGTCAGGCGGAGGAGGATCAATTGTAACCTGCAAAGGTGAACTAAGATTTGAGTTGACACCATTTTGGTGCATTGCACGAACATAGTAGCGGTAAGTCCCAGGTTGAAGGGATTGATCCATGAAAAACGACCCTTGGGATGTAGAATAAGGAGTCATCAAATTCAATGGAGAATTGTCCTTAGTCCTATGAATCTCATACATCATGAAAGTCGATTCATCGTCGGATGAAGTGTTATTCCATTCAAAGGCAATGAATGGTGCTTGTAGTTGTGCTGACATCTCTTCTGAGATATTCATCTGAATCAAAATTGGTTCAGTTGGTAAGTCAATACTCGTAGCACCTGGAATATGCGTAATAGCAAGGTTCTGGAGTGTAAATTGTCCTGTCGAGGATGACATGTTGAAAACAAGTCCAACATCAAACGGACCTGTGCCCGCTACCATCTCCCGATTCAACGCATTGGTGAGATTCCCAAGACCAGGATTAGTATCCACGCGAACTGTAAGAGAATAGGTAACTAGGAGTTCAGAGCCGAGAACATTGCCTTCACCACGAACATACGCGTCTGGTTGCAATGTATAATGATCAATTCCATAGAAATCTGTAATCGATGGAGTATTCGCCGTAAGCTCTGACTGAATGACTCCTGGAAGACTACCCATTGTGTCCATCCACTCGATTACGTCAATACCCTGACTTCCATTACCTGCATACCCACTGATATTCACCTCCGCTGTGGTATCACCATCAAAATCAACGAGTAAATTGTGATGCCCGGCAATGAAAATACTGTTTGTTGCTTCACCGCCTGCAACAATATGTTCTGGAACACCATCGCCATCGATGTCTTCAATAATCATACGAGTTGGTGCTGTGATTGGTTCAAGTTCTATCAGAGGTGTGCTACTCGAAGCAATACCAGATGCCGATACTGAATGAACATCAATATCTCCGGTAAATGTCACATCACTACCGTCGCTTGTTCCTGAATCGATTAGCAACGCTGTCATTGTTCCAGACCCATCCCAATCTGCGAACACGGGTTCGTTTGCAAAGAAACTCATACTCTGAGTTGATTGGTAGCCTCCACCAGCGGTAAATACTGACATTGTCGTACCTGACATAGGAGCATCGCCAAACAAATCGTCATCTCCATCACCATCGATATCTACAGCTTGGATATTATCTTCCAAATCCGTCGCATTGATCATACTGATAACCCAAGCAAAACCACCCTGTTGATTAGTTGAGAAATTCCAGAACGAGACGTAGCCTTCCATGTCCTCTGCTACAGCCGCCGTCTTGACTCCCGACCAGAGATTAACAGAGAGAATATCCGAAATTGTTGTTGAAGTACCGCCCGGGCCACCCATCCCGCTTGAGTTAGAAGGCACAGTGACATTCACGAAGAGGGTTGAATATCCTCCAGAACGATGAAGGGTCGAACAGAGATTTCCATTGGAAGTACTGTATACTAGATCTGAATAGCCATCTGCATCAATATCATCGACATAGACGTCTCCTAGTGATCCAGGAGAAGTTAGCGAGATATTTGTAAAAGGTGCAAATCCAGTACTGTTTGCTAGATGTAAACATACAGAGCCATTCTGCTCATCAACTAGATACACATCCATACGAGAATCTGAATTCGCATCACCTGTCATTAATTCAGTTCCTCCCGCGCAAGTCCACACCCATGAAATTGATGAGAAACCAGATGTTAGAGTCCAATCGATGATTCCAACATGCGGATGAGACCCATTTCCGGGATCCTTGTCTCGGTCGAGAATTACGACCTCTGCCTCTCCGTCGTTGTCTACATCTGCAACTGCCATGTCGTCAATAGATCCACCAGTTGCCACCATACCACCACCCATTACTGGAGCATAGGATACGTTCAATTCAGCCATGTCTACGTCTGCTTCTGACGGAAGATCAAATGACCATATTGGCGACCATGTGTTCTGGGTTGGCATGCTGGATGTAGTTGACCCATTGGAACTGAATCGAGTTTGGGACCCCAGTTCTCCATAGCGATTACCGCCAAAAGACCACTCCAACAAACTGTCGTTACCTATGTCCATCTGAACAACACCTGGACTTGGATTTGAGGAAAGATATTGCAACTCAAAACTTGATTCCATAATTGTGGTATTCCGTTCCAACGCTATATCCACCGTTGTATTGCCAAGTACTGTCTCAGTACTGTTGCCACCACTAAATGTCGTGATAGACGACGAGGTCGCACTAACGGTCGAGATGAGTGGACTGAAAGACAACCCCAGCATCAAAAAAACGAGGAAAAATCCAGCAAGGCGGGATGCGGTGGGCTCCACGGAGAGGGGTTTCATCGACTCCCGTTCCCCCCTCGCACTCATAAGGAATCGGCGAAAAATCGGTTTGGAAAGTCAGTTGAAACAACGGGAACGGTTAAGTCAAGTCTGAGAATGGTTGAGCATTCGGTGGCTGCAATGAGTGACGATACGGGTGAAGGGACGAAAGCACGTCTATCCATCCGTGTTGGTAATTCCCGAATTGATCTTGAAGGAACCGAGCAGGTTGTTACTGCTGAACTTCTCAAGTTGCGTGGCGACGAACAGTGGTCTGCAGCTCTTGATAAGGTACGTGATACCAGAGAAAAAGCGTTTGAAGCAGCACGAATCGCTGCAATGCAGACTGGTCTTCCCGAGCGTGGGTCAGCATTCAGTTCACTCGTCTCAACCTGTCGTTTGACGAAGAAGCCCGATTTGATTCTCGCTGCAATTCACTATCTTCGTGAAGTAGAAGGACAGAAGGACTCACCTCCTCGAGAACTTAAGCAACTCTTCATCGACGCAGGCCATGATGAAGATGATGTTGAAAAGTGGAATATTTCCCTCTATCTTAACCGTCTTCGAGAACAGGGCCGGCTTGATTACCCTGAAGATATGCCTGAAAAGAATCGATTCATGGCCCTCACTGACGAGGGTCGTGCACACCTTGACTCACGTGCCGCCCAGTGAAGAATTGATGTCAGACCAAGATGATAGTCCGGTGCCAATTGATTGGTCTTTCCAATCAAAGATTGATCAGGATTTGAGGGATTCTGATTTACAGAATGCAAACCTAAGACGTGCTATTCTTGATGGTTCAAATCTTAAAGGTTCCAACTTATCTGGCGCTGACTTACGAAATGCATCACTTGTTGGAACTGATTTGATGAAGTGTGCACTCGATGGTGCTGATTTACGCGGTGCACGACTGACTAAGGCGAAACTCAATCTCTCAAACTTTCAAGATGCTAAGTTGGATGGAGCTGATTTACGCGGTGTTCGTGGCCGATATGCTATCTGGCGTCGGGCGAACTGGTGGGATGCAAAAATGAATGATGATCTCCGCAAAGCACTCTCGAAGAAGTGGCCAAAACCAGAATGAATTATTCGGACTCGTCTCGAATCGGTATAGGTAATTGGTTCGAATTCGGATCTAAAGCCTCGCGCGCGCCTGACAAAAATAACGGAAGTAAAGGCAACGCAGTACAAAACAGACCACAGGTAGTGACTAGAATTTGAAGGATATTGAGTGTCAATGATAGCATAGCAGATGGGGCTTCAACAGAACGAAGGAAGTACAAACCTGCAACTGCATCTAACAGAAGTAGGGACCCTCCTGTCACGCCGATTCGTATACCATAGCTATGGCGGCGAAATAACAAAACCCCACTAACAATAAGGAGGAAGCCTGCACAAGTTTCCAACGTACCAAGGACCTCATAGTACCCTTTCTCTGCTATCGCATCATAGTAGGCTGCAATTTCTTGTGAAGTGACATCCTCGCCTGCTGACTGAAGTTGTAAGGCAACCGGTTCGTACATTGCCGGATCCGTTGGTCCATCATCCATTCCAGTCAAGAGGTTAGAGGCCCCGCTAAACAATGCAAGAAGCCCCCCGATTACCAATACTGCCCCTATAACTCGGAGGGTGTTTGGCTGAGGTCTAATTGGAACAGCAATGATGACATCTTCTGATGCATCTTCATCCTCATCCCACCGGATAGAGAAAGATTCCTCCATGGGATGCGGTGATATCAATCACGCATCAATCCTCGCTGCATCTGCGTAGAGATTCAGCAATCTTGGAGGGAATAGGTTGAGGCTGGAAATCATCGAGATTGACACATACTGTAGTTACTTCAGCAGACCAGACAATATTCGAATTCTGATCATCAAAGCGGTATTCCCATACGACTGATGATGTTCCTACTTCCTTGACCCAAAGACGGCAATGTGCAGTATCCCCGTATCGTAATGGTGCATGATGTGTAGAATTAGTAGCAACTGCTGGGAATCCTAGACGGTGTTCGGAAATTATTGTTGGGTAATCAATACCACAAATCAGCTCCCAGGACTCCTCAAAGAATCTGTGAGCTAGATCCCAATACAGAGGGTAGTAGACAACATTGGCAGGGTCAATCATTGGCCAATCAATTCTACGAGAGAGTTCAACGGCCATTGTCTCACCTCAAGGCTTCCGATCCTTCTCGTTGATGTGAGGTCCGCCCCCAGCCCCCATGACTTCGGATTCTTACACACGGTTTTCAAACTCTTGATTGGTTAGTATCAGAATACAAAGATTCGGCTAATCAAAAATTCACTTCGCTAACGCTCACCAAGGTGGCGAATGGCGGACCCACCGCGATTCGAACACGGGTTACAAGCTCCGCAAGCTCATGTGATATCCAGGCTACACTATGGGTCCAGCGGCTCGGCGAGATGTGCCATTGGTTTAACCCCGACGGTTGAATCAATGAGCGGCAGAGTAGAGTCGTTTTCCAGTTGAACTATCAAGTCTCCAGTTCACACCATCCACATATCTAGGGATGAAGAAGCCGACCTTTCGTGGAGTCAAACCATGATTTCTCATACGTAGATCGATACTCAAGTAGGCCACAATGTCGCTTGCAGTACATTCAGGATTATCCGAAACATATCTTCGAATCTCACGCTTTAATCGGTCTTCCCTTGCTTCGCGTTGCTTGCCCATGGGTATACGTTGTCTGGTGAGCACTTCAAGGCAATCTGGGGAGACCCTGGGGCCCAATATCACTCAACGAGATTTTGGTACGAATTCCAAAGGAAGAAGAGTCTTCCAACGGGGTTCGGCGAGTTTCTTGGAATTTGGGCCATCCTTGGGAAGAGGGTGTTTGTGTGTCAATGTACCATGCATGCCATGAACACCAAACTTTACTCTCAGTTCTATGAGGCGGTCTCGTTCAGCAGCAATCAACATCTCTTCTTCGAGATCGAAGTTAGATGAAACACCATCCTGTCCCGCATTCTGGATATGTAGTGTGCCTTCAGACATGTGCGCACGAGGAGAGAAGTCATAGTCTTCAGGATCATTCATCCAGACAGTGACATCAACGACAACGCGTTCGCGAAGAGTCGCTTTGGTAATCTCAATGGAGTTCGCCATTGCCCCTGCCACCCGGTCCGGGTTCTAAGGGCTTCCTTTGAAGGAATAATCTAGAATCAAAGCAATCCAACTTCGAGAATAATAGGGATTAGCACAACGAACTCCACTTCTAGAGTCCAATTATTACCTTCATCGGGGTCCACTCCATCAATCGGTATATCTGGATCTGCTTCATCGGCAGTGATGGTCCAAATCCAGTCCCCTTGGCCGAATCGTGCACCAGGCTCTGCGAGTAGTGTGGCTAACAACTCGTCTTCAGAATCAGCAGTGAAGGTCTGTGGTTCTGTAGAGTATGGATTGAGTCCTGTGCCCTCAATCGAACCTGTCGATGCTTCCGTGATATTATGCTGTGTAGTCTTTGTCTTTGCTGCCCAACTAGAATCTGGAATCTGTAACATCATTGAGAAATTGTCTTCAGGAGGTAGTCCCGCTGGAACAAAATCTCGATCTAATTCTAATGTGCCATTAAACTCGAGAATTCGTCCCCCCTCACCAGGAATATGGTTAATTTCGTAACTCTCTCCTTGCTGCAAATATCCATCCCAACTTACTTTCATGGTCTGGTGTCTCCAAGTGACATTGAATGTTCTTTCTAGAATCCGTAACTCCCAAACAATTGTAGTCGCCGCACCTCTATCATCTGTCACAGTCAATGAACCAGTGCGATTTTGAGATCTTTCTGCAAAAAATGAGATGCTCTCATTGGTATCATCAATATCGTTTTGGAAATTACCATCTGCATTTGAATCCACAGACCAATCAAGATCCCATGCATATTCGAGAATACCTCCCTCTGGGTCAGATGAGGTCGAACCATCCATTGTGACGATGGTACTAGTCTTGACGACTGTTGGGCCTGAAACAGCAGCAATAGGATACTCATTGACGTAGATTGTCACAACATCGGAATCTTCGCCTCCAACGTCATTGATTACAGTCAAACGAATCTCAAAACGACCAGGTTCATCGAAAACCTGACTTACATATCCTTGAGTAGTATTTCTTTGAGATGTACCGAAATCCCAGTGATAATCAACAATGAGTGTTGGATCTGGAGAAGTGGATGCGCGTGCGTCAAAATTTACCGCTTCACCCACATCAATCATATCTACATCAACTGAAAGACGAGCGGTTGGCGTTACAGTGGTAAACGCACCAGTACATCCAGCTAAAGGAAGCAACACCATCAGGGTCGCCAAGAGAAGCCCGCTAGTGACCTGTCTCCCCTCCATGACCCCATAGCCCCCTCTCACCCTGTTTATGTGTGACGCCATGAAACTTCGCTTTCATCGTATTCTGATTCAAGTTTGAAACTACGAGATATGAAAAACGGTCACCTTTGAAGACAAGGTATGGTGGACGACCCATTCTCAGGTCGTCGCGTTGTCGCGTTCGATCTAGAAACTACTGGACTCGATGTCCGTAAGGATAGGGTTGTCCAATATGCTCTAATTGGAAGCGATGTCGATGGTTCAACCATTACAGTAGAATCTCTTGTTAATCCTCAACAGCACATCCCTAGTAATTCTAGTGCGGTTCATGGCATCACAGATTCAGATGTCAGTTCTGCGGGCACATTCATGGAACATGCGAGTCATATCAGTGAAATCTTAGATGGTTCTGTTGTAATAGGACACAATATCGAACGCTACGATTGGCGCTTACTTACTTCTGAATATATGCGAATTGGTCGATTACCCCCTGAACCTGCAGTGATGATTGACACACTACGTCTCGCTAAGCGATTGAGAATTCCTGGTCGTCACGATCTTGGGACTCTATGTAGAACGGCAGATATCACCCTAAACAACGCCCACAATGCAGCTGCTGATGCTGGAGCAACTTTGATGCTTCTTTGGCGTTGGATGTCAAGACATCCTCGTGAATTTCGCCGTTCTCCCGAGGAGTTACAAGCATGGATATCCGCTGGAAGTGGTAGTCAAAATGCACTCGGGCCTTCCTTAGATGACCTTGAGGCAATTCCGGGATCTGGTGGGCGTCTTCGCAGAGATGGAGAACGCATAGTCTTGGCATTCGGTAAGCACAAAGCAAGAGATCTTCTCGTTATTGCGAATGAAGAACCGGGTTACATACGCTGGCTATGTTCGCCAGCAGGACCATTGAATCAAGAAGCAATTGATGTTGTGATGGGTTTACTTTGAATGATTCACTCTTCTTCGGACTTATGGCGAAGCGACTTAAGAATCGGAGTCCATGGAATTACCTCACTCCAATCACCCATCGCCCACGGTTTGGCATTGGTTCGAATAGAGCCAAGGAACACAGCTCCGCGGTGATCTGAAGTCATGACATTTCTCATTTGATCAAGGGCTTGACCTTTGCAAATCAAACCAATTGTTCGTCCGGTGGGAATAATCCCTCCAACCTCATCCTTGGGACTTACGAGTTCCACCATACAAGCACCACTTGCTTCATCGAATTGGAGCACGAGAGCAACTTCATCGCGGAAAATTCCAGTTGGTGCAGGAAGGACCCCATTCGATCGAGCATGGAACCAAGCAGGACACCAAGCTTTCCACTCACAAAATCGACAGGCATCATCATCAGGAGTTGCCTCCAACGGCTCTTTCGTGATTGCCATCCCTTCCCATGCACGGAAAGCATCCTCAAGGACGGAGGGGCCCTCGGCTTCGTACACCTTTGGTCCAGCAGAATACCACCCCTGTGCACGAACATTTGGGGCATTCGGATTATTCTCTAACAGCATATCGCGATAAAAACGAAGTTGGCGGCTGACTGTCTCGTAAAGACCTCCGGGTGGAGGTCTTCCAGTTTTGAGATCAGCAACTATCCAACCTACGGGATTGCGGTCTTCATCGAGATCTTTCACAAGAAGATCGAGTCGCCCCATCAGACGACCACAGGGTGAACGAAGTGTTCCTTCTGCTGCCAAAACCGTTTCCTGCACTTCACGCCATTGGGCTATGGATACTTCCGACATCTTAGTTGTGCCAATTTTCGCATTCGCAATAAGCATGTTAAGAGAGCCAATCAAAAGATCGTGTGCTCGAACTATTTCGCCATCCTTGAAAGCCGGATGTCGGGGCGTCCCGAGGAAAATTTCCTTCTCTTTCTGCCAATGAAGATCGAGAATTCGTTTCGCAGTTGGTGGTAGCCAACCAACTTCATCTGGGTCCTGCCCCGTAAGATCAAGGTTGCAAAAATCCTCTACACTGTCATGTACTGCAGTTCCTATCGTTGCAGCCATACCTGCCTTTCGTGGAAGACGTTGTCTTGAGAGCCAATACTTGCGAGGACATGATGCATAATTGTTCCAGGAAGATGGAGACAATTGGTGCGCTGGAGTAGTCATAGTCCGAGCCTCGACTGCGAATAGTCAAGCCCAATGATTAACACCATCGGCCCCAGTCAGCAAATATGGCCAGTGAACCAATTCTCAAGATTTCTAATGATGTAGATGCCGAAGGTGCATTAGTAGTCACTTGCTTTCCGTCCGTAGGTTATGTGACTTCGATCGTCGCTCATTACCTCATAGATCAACTTGAATTGCGTTTCTGCGGGGGGGTTCGTGCACCTGGTCTACCTGCGGTTTGTCTTGTCAAAGATGGGCAACCTATGCCTCCTCTCCGCTTCTACGCAGGTGAGCCAATTTGTACAGTGGATGGTTGTGACAAATTGATTCTAATTGTCTCAGAAATACCGGTGCGCAATGATATGGTTCTCCCTCTAACTGAAACTTTGCTAGACTGGTCCAAAGATGCACAAATCGCAGGAGGAGTTCTAATCGATTCTTTCTCTCACACCGATGAACACGCTCACGAAATTATTGATGATGATGATACAGAGGAAACTATCCTAGGTATTGGAGCGACTGTAGCTACACGCGAACGATTAGAAAAGATGGGGGTGCCTTTACTGAGTCAAGGCGTTGTTGCAGGAATGACTGGAGTATTACTTGGTGAATGTCGGCGTAGAGGACTCGATACTTTCGCGATTCTTGCTGAAGCAAACGGACCACCGGGTGCAGGGCTACCCGATGCAAGAGCTGCTGCTCGTATCATCGAGAAACTTGACGCGCTTCTCCCTAATCTCTCACTTCCTACCGAACCCCTGATTGAAGAAGCTGAGCGGATTGAGGAGCAAATTCGAGAAATGCTTCAAGTTCATCTAGGAAAGATGGCCGAAGATGAAGAGAATGCAGGCCCTTCATCGATGATTTATGGTTAATCATATCCAATCATCTAAGGTTCCAGACCGTTGGATGGATGAGTTCGCTGTAGTTTTAGAGTCAGAATTTTCATTGTTGGACATTATCACATCTAACTCAGATTCGTTCAAAACTGAAACCCCGAGACGTTTGGCTTTCTCCAATTTCGACCCGGCCGATTCTCCAGCCACGAGATAATCCAATTTTCCTGATACCGTACTGACAACCTTGCCACCGGATGCCTTGATTGCAAGAGCGATTTCCTTTCTAGGACGGCTGAGTGTGCCCGTGATACAGAATGTCTTGCCATCCAATACACCAGATGATATTGAAGACGGAATTTCGCTTGTTATCTCAAGTATATCCGCAAGATCAATTACAATCGAACAGCGTACTGCCAACCCTTCAAGAAGTGAAAATGCAACCGTTTGTCCGACCCCATCAATAGCAACAAGGCGCTCTATCACCGGATTATGACCCATGTCTGTGACATCGTCTTTCGCCTCAACCATTGACATCAACGTGTCTAAATTACCAACTTCTGCAGCAATAGATGTTGCAAGTTCGGGACCAATTCCAGGAAGACCGAGGGCCGAAAGGAACTTTGACAACATCAAAGATCGGGTTGATTCCAATTGAGTGAGAACATTAGAGGCGCTCTTCTCACCCATTCGTTCAAGGGAAAGTAAGTCGGCCATACTCAATCGATAAAGATCTGGTAATGTTCGAACGAGTCCTACATCGCAGAGCTGTTCTGCAAGTTTTTGACCAATCCCATCCATTTCCAAAGCCCTGCACCAATATAGTACAGTACGGATTACTCGAGCTGGGCAATCGAGATTGTTACATCGAAGAAAGGCGCCATCTATCTCAAGCAAAGATTCGCATTCTGGACAAGTTGACGGTATTTCAGGCATTGACCTAGTTGGAAGTGCTGCTTCGAATGATGAACCGTCTCCATGGAAACGGCCAACTAAATCCTCTGATTTCGCTGGCCCCAATACTTCGATGATCTTTGGAATTACATCTCCTCTGCGAACAATTCTGACCTTGTCCCCAATATGAATGCCAAGCCGCTCAACCTCGCCTGCATTATGCAAAGTCGTATTCTCGACAGTTACTCCAGAAACCACCACAGGAGCGACACGGGCAACTGGTGTTACTGCCCCTGTCCTGCCCGTCTGCCAATCTACATCCATAAGCACAGTCACTGCTTCCTCGGGAGGGAACTTCCATGCAAGAGCCCAGCGCGGATGATGGGCTGTCATTCCTAGCAATTCCCTCTTGGAAAGGTCGTCGAGCTTGAATACCACGCCATCAATCTCCCAAGGTAATTCATCTCGATTATCTGTCCAATACTTAGTCTGAGAAATCATTGCAGAAGTTACAGCAGACACGGTATCACCCTCACAAACAAAATCCCCTGCTGGCTCAATTCCAACACTACGTAACCAATGGACTATCTCGCTATCATATTCAAAGTGGGGGGGATTTGGACTATCCGGGTGAGCATCGTCTGAAGAGATGAAACGAGCATCATAGGCTAAAAAAATGAGATCTGAAGCATCACCCTTACCGGAATCCACGTATTTTTGACGCAGGGATCCTGCTGCAAGATTTCGTGGATTGGGCGCAATGTCAGCGTACTTCTCTTTGAACACATCAAGGGACATCACAACTTCACCACGAACATGACAATCCCCATCCCAAGTAAGGCGATGAGGAATGTTTGGAATTCTCAGAGCATTTGCTGTAACATCTTCACCACGCTCCCCATTGCCACGAGTAGCCGCACGAACCAATCGGCCACGTCGATATTCAAGAGACAGCGCTGAACCATCGAGTTTAGGTTGAGCAAGGAAACGCCGGCCTTCTGCTGTCGTTTCTTGAACAAAATGGAATATCTCTTTGTCTGTCGTCGCTTTGTCAAGACTCCTCATCGGAAATCGGTGATCGACTTTTACCGATCCTGCAGGTACTTCTGCACCAACTCGTCTCAGTTGGGGATGATTGGGGGATAGTCGCTTTAATTCGTCCCATAATGTATCGAATTCTGCATCATTAATCTCGGGAGTTGCGAGGTTGTAGTATAGATGAGAATGGCGAGCAATCTCTGCTGCGAGATGCTCGATACGCTCCAAAGTCTCCCCCCCCATACCCATTCACCTACACTACAGGAAATGAACCTCTTTGCTCCTATTAGCACCAACTCTTCTCGTATGCTAAATTGAACATAGTTGATGCCTGTAAAAGGCTGCTATGAGTTTCACTCATCAGGTGAGAGGAATGGGTAGCCCCATTCATGTGGAGGTGAAAGTGTGCGCTTAACCGAACGAGGACTGATCCAACGTAGCAAGTTGAGGGGACCGCCCGCCTTGTCGTTGGTTCCACTTGCACGAGCCCCGCCAAACGGTTGTTGAGCGACTACTGCACCAGTTGGCTTGTCGTTGATGTAGAAGTTGCCTGCTGTGAAGCGTAACGCATTGAAAGCTATCTGAATATCTTCTTCATCATTCGCAAAAATTGAACCTGTCAATGCATAAGGAGATGCGATATCACACAAAGATAACACATCAAGGAAGTCGTCATCTTCGTAAATATAGACCGACAGAACAGGACCAAAAATTTCCTCAATCATCGATTCATAATCTGGATCTTCACAGACGATTATGGTTGGTTCGATGAACCAACCTTCAGAATCATCACTATTACCTCCGCAAACAATGTTGCAACCTGGATCAGATTGTGCTCGCTCGATATATCCCGTAATTTTGTCAAAAGAGCGTTGATCGATAACAGCAGTCATGAAGTTTGTAAAATCGCGAGCATCGCCCATTGTAATACGCCCTACTTCCTCTACTAGTTCGTCTTTGATCGATTCCCAGACACTGCGAGGGATATAGGCGCGGCTAGCTGCACTGCACTTCTGACCTTGGAATTCAAATGCACCACGGAGTAGAGCAATAACTAGGGCACGATGATCACAATTTGGATGAGCGACAACGAAATCCTTGCCACCAGTCTCTCCAACAATTCGCGGATAAGATGCAAGACTACCTAAAGATGAGGCAATGCGCTCCCATAGGCCATTGAAGGTGTTGGTCGAACCAGTAAAGTGAACTCCTGCGAAGTGAGGGTTCTCTAAAGCGATACTAGTAATCGCTTCACCAGAACCAGGAACGAAATTAATGACGCCTGCAGGAAGCCCTGCCTCCATCATCAACTTCATGATTACATGATTTGAGAATATAGAATTACGACTTGGCTTCCAAACTGCAGTGCAACCAACAAGTGCTGGTGCACTTGGAAGGTTTCCGGAAATACTTGTGAAATTGAACGGTGTAATTGCAAGGACAAAACCCTCTAGAGGACGTATTTCTGTAGAATTGATTACACCTTCTGGAGAATGTAGTGGTTGAAGGTCAGCATGGAATTGACGAGCATAGTATGCATTGAATCTCCAAAAATCTACAAGTTCGCAAACAGCATCAATCTCTGCCTGGAAAGCTGTTTTCGACTGATTCAACATTGTAGAAGCATTTGCTTTAGCGCGCCACGTGGTTGCAAGTAAGTCGGCAGCACGCTCGAAAATCGCGCATCGAGCCTCGAGACCCATGGCAATCCAATCCATCTGTGCATCGACAGCGGCATCACAAGCAGCTTGCATTTCTTCGGGTCCAGCAAGATGGACATTAGCAAGAATATGGCCATGCTTGTGAGGAATTACTTGTGTCATCGTATTACCAGTAAATATCTCAACTCCATTGATGATGCAAGGGATTTCCACTACCTCGCTCATCTGTCGATCCATCTCCTCCTGTAACTCAGCTCGCTCAACACTCCCTGGGGCGTAGGAGAGGATGGGTTCGTTGTCAGGGTAGTCGGCCATAGAAAATGCTTCTCGGGTCCGTCTTTTGATGATTGCGAGAGAAGGTCATTCTTCTTCTTGTAGCAATTCAATGATCTCATCCCATCGATTAGTGACTGCTGCCTCAATGCGAAGAGTAGCCTGCTCAAGATCATGGGGGGAACCACCAAGAGGTAATGGCGCGAACAGCCACCATCCAGTTCGCTGAAGGACGACTCTACGCCCTCCATCCCATCCCTTCCAAACAATTCTATCCCAATCGAAGGTGAAACCATCTGCAGAAAGCAAATCGCGTGTTACTGCATATCGCTTTGGAACGATTTGAAGAATCAACATCCCGAACAATGCTAATGGAAAGAGAATTAATTGCAATGGTGGAATATCGAGTATTGGATTGAGGAGCCAGGGCATTATACCCATAATAACGAGTGTGATTACATTCGCCCAATTCCGTTCATACTCATACCGAACAGTCGTTGACCATGCCCAACCTCCGTTTGGTAGAATCCCAAGACGAGGGACTTCACGTTCCATCATGAAATAACGAAATGCATCGATAACGACAATCATCGAAACTAACGCAATCGCCCCAAAACCGACTATCGATGTAGTAGTATCGAATGCTTCGAATACACCGCTCAAAATATCACCTAACTATCGGAATTTCGTCGTTGGCGGGCAAGCAATGCAGTAGCAACTACAATCACGAGAAGAGGTAGAACCACTCCAGGAGATAATAATGTGACAATGAGGGGATCCTCTGATGCAGTCTCAACTGCTGTAAGGGGAACCTTTGGATCAGGGTCGTCTTGATCTAGAAGTCCATCATCGTCATCGTCTTTGTCCTCAGTGAGATCCGTTACACAAGATACTACAATCTCATCAGGATCGCCGTCATCATCTGTGTCTTGCCAAGCACAGGGATCTTTCGGGAACATATCGATTGCATCACGCATCCCATCGTTATCGTCGTCGTCATCATATTCATCCGGCCCACAACGAACCTCTTCTACCGGATCATACCAAGCATAATCTCCAGTAGTCTGGCAGGTTTCAATGAAATCGCCATCATTATCCTGTGGTAATATTTGGAAAATAATCGAATCCATGGATACACCGCCCGCAGGATCTCTGACTGACACGGTAAGTGTATACGTACCCAACTCCGTTGGGTAAATATTCTGGGAAAGTTCAGCATACGGGGAGGAGAATCCAGTCTCACTTCCAATCTGTTGAGACATTGAAAGCCCTTCCTCAGATATCTCATATGTTACAACTAATGCACCTGCTTGAACACTGTCTGGATCAGTTACCTGTACTGTGATAAGAAGTTCATCGCCCAGATATGATACATCGTCATCAATTGGTTGAGTAATCGTGATTGTTGGGATGGTGTTAGTAATCATCTGGATTACAATATCTGATGACATGCCATCTCCTATCTCTGCTGAATCAACCGTAGAAAGGTAACCACCTGCTGTAGAGTCAAGTTGAACTTGTGGATATGTGAGATCAAAATCTTGAGTCACGACTCTGTGGTAAAGTACGACTGAATCACCATTTTCGACAATGGTAGATTGTTCTGAGAGTGTGTCATGGAACTCTGGAATACTTATCTCAATTAGACCTGAATCAAGTGTGTTTCCCGATTGATCTTCTAGAGTAATACGTCGTTCTTCAGCAATACGTACTGTAGCTGGATCAATTACTTGGATCCCCCCTGCAGGCATAGATGAAATGAGAGCTGCTTCGAAAGAAAATGCAGTTGTGGAGACATTCACAGAACCGCTGAGAATGCTCGAAGCAACAAGGAATGGAAGGCTAACACTGCTTATCGATTCAATAGTATCGATATTACATTCCTCAATTCTAATTGCAGGGTTTTCTAAATCATCCTTATCGCCAATAAGTTCGATTCCATGAGCCCATCCTTGGAAAGAGAGATTGCGTAATGTCAACAGTCGTGAGGTTGAGCTATCGACCCTAAGTCCAACGGCACCCGTGCCCCCTCCTTCGAAAATCATGGATTCCATATTACCCGAAGATTCCTCTAATAGCGCCCCTGTACTCGCAATTACATTGCCTCCAATAATATCGAGAGATTCTGTGTACTGCGAAATAATTGCTGGTTCAAGACTTGCATTGAAAGTACCGCCTCGTACTCGTAAATCACCTACGTCTTCTAACAAAAGTGCTGCCTTACCGGTGTGTGCTGTTGCTTCGAGATTTGTTACATTCCCATTTGCTGCTTGTAACCAAACACCTCTACCATTACCTGGCGCCAATGTGATATCAGTAAATTCAACCGTTGATCCGAAAGCAAGTATACCCTGCTGATGGCACGACTCAAAAGTGGTGTCTTGAACAACCAAGATGCTTTGATCTGTGCCAGAGAGACAGGTTGAGGAACCGAGCAAACGAGAGGTCTGAAGTGTCACTTGTGAGGAAGAAGACAAATCAATCGGAGCTCCGTTCAGTACCGAATCAATGACTGTTAATTCGCCATCAGATGCTACATCAATTGGGCCGCCGGTAATCTGCGTTCCACGGACTATTGCATCACCTGAAATATGTAGAGATAGCCAGTCATATCCCGTTATAGTTGCATCTTCAGCATCTAGATTACCTTGGACATCTACGGTCATCGAAGCCCCGATTCGAAGGGAGGCTTGAGGTAAAATCTGCAACGTTACACCTGGAGGAATGATTAGGTCTCCAAGAAGGTGAACTGGTGAAAACTGAGGTTCGATACGAGTCCATCCTGTGAGAGTTCCAGAATCAAGAGTTGAAACGCTAATATCTTCATTGAATGGTACAGATGTATCCCAAGATCGTAGAGATTCAATTCCTTGTTGTCTAACAACGATTGTTACAGTCCCTGTAATAACATTCTCAGTTTCCTCATACCTTGCAGATACTACGCTACCTTCGGCTATTCCATCACTCAGGGTATTCATCTGAAGAGCGCCTACAATCACTGTCGCTCCTTCAACAGGAAAGCCTCGATCAAGAATTCTTACTTGAATCGATGATTCCACAAGAACACTCGAACCTGTAGACAAAATCACAGTTCCATTAACCGAACCATGAATTGTAAGAGTGCAGTCAGGTCCGATTGTAAGCTCGGAAAGGAAGTGGCCATCGGCTGTTGCGTTCTCAGTACAATTCACTTCAACAGATTGGTCAACAGTGAGATCGCCGCTGTATGCAAGAGGAGATAATACAGAACCATGACTACCAGTCCCTCCAGTTATCAAACCAGAATCTCCGAAGAGTTCTCCTCCCTCAGAAGTGTAGAATGCATCCTGTTCTAATGTCAAAGTAGCTCTGACTAGATGTAGGGCCGCTCCAGACTCAATGATTAGGTCTCCAGGTATGGAGAAATCACCATCCTGAAGAACTGCTGTATTGCCCGAAGTTATTCTCCAATCTCCACTAGTTGGTAAGAGGGGGATCTGAATAATACTAGAGCTAGAATCTGTCATTTTTGTTGTTCCAATCCCTCCACTAGTCGCCGTCACTGACGTATAGCCAGTTTCGAGAATAGGAAGTGTGACTGAGCCATCAGCAGCAGATGTTGTATTGAATCCAAGACTGTCTACATCTGCATCAACCACTGGCTGACCACCCAAATCTTGGACAATGAGGCCGTGTTCAATCAGATGGTAGGATTCCGATACAGAAATACGACCTGAACTCGAACCTCCCCAAAGAAGAAGACCATCACCAAATGCATCGTAGGAAGCGGTTGTCTGGAAAGTTGGAAGGTTTCGTACCGTAACAGCAGTCTCATCTGACATCAACAGAGTAATGTCACGGTGATTAGCTGCCGTCCATTGATCGATATGGATAGATGGCCCTGCATCCCAAAGTGGTGAACCATTCAAGATTTCAATTCCATGATCTGCATCTTCTGTATGAAGTGAAGTCGCTTGGAGTGAGCCACCATCAATCATCACTGAATTGCCTCCATCCCGACCTCCTCCTGAAATATTGAAATCCTGTGCACTAACATGTCCATCCTGTTCGAGAATTGCTCCATGGTACCAACCAACCAAATGAACAGATGTAAGTTGAACTTCCGACCATATGCAACGAAGACCTGTAGAAACACGGTCTGATGCAGTGTATGGTCGTTCGAGATATACCTCATCTAGATGGTGATTTCCTGTGATGAGTTCCAAACCTTCCTCAACGGCAGAGTTACCTGTCATATTTACTCCATTCAAAATTGATGATGCACTAGCTAGGGTTCCAAACTTTCCTGTCGTAATCCAATCAGAATTACTTAGATGAAGTGTTGCAGCACCTATGGTATCGATTAATTGATTCGAAACTGAAATATCTATTTCATCGAGATTAGCCGTTCCCGACCCACGTAATAACACTCCTTCCGCAAATCCAATTCCTGAAAATGATTGAATGTTGATTGTACCATCTACACCGAGATAGAGAGCAGGATGCGTTCCCGATCCTACAACTGTTACATTGGCGACATAACCATCGATGACGCCCTCTGCATGAATTGTTTCTCGAACTGTTGCTCCAGGAGTCGTTGTAATATTGTCAATGATAGCATCTGAAGATGACGACCAATCTACGACAATGCCATTCTCACCAGTTAGATGAATTGAACCAATCCATGTATCGGCAACTCCGTTCTGTGATACGCCTACATTTGCATCAGTCAGATTGAGATGAGTCACTGACAGATTTGCACCATCATGAATCTGAATTCCTATGCCAATATCATCTCCGATGAGTTCCGAAGCGGTGAGATCACCTCCAGAATTTAACAATACAATCGCAGAAGAATTTACTGCTTCAACAAGGGGAACTTCAAGCGAAGTTGATGTCAGGCTCAAACACGCAATTGCTGAATCTGAACAACGTAAACTCGAATCTGTGGGGACTGAAATTGTACCTCCATCGATTCGATAGCCAATCTGAGCACCTTCAACAAGGGGATTCATTCCTGAAGATATTGACAAATCACCTGCTACATCGAACCCTCCACGCGAATGTGTAATAACAGATTGTCCAACTATTGCAGAACCACTTGGATCAATTCGGAAACCTTGCCACACAGGACGATCACTAGTTGGATAACGAAAGGTTCCATAGATTTCGGATGGGTTGCCTTCTGTCCCTTCAATGACTAAATTTCCCTGGATTATGATTGCGATATCTTCGCTGATGTCAATATCTGCGCCTGCAGCAATCGTTAATGTCGCACCTTGGGCCACGGTAACTGCTTGATCAACAACATGGGAGCCGGACCATATTGTGTTGTTTGTGATATTCTGAGATGCTGTGACACTAAGTATTGGACCAGCAGATAAGCCTAGGAAAAGAAGGCCTATGAGAAGGGAAGTGAGTCGCCTCATGTATGCAGGATAGATGGCATCTCTCTTATCCATGCCGTTGAATCGTCATATCCTAAGATGGTGGGTCCGCCCGGATTTGAACCGGGGTCTGACGGCCCCCAGCCGCCAAGTATAGGCCAAGCTAACCCACGGACCCGTGGTCCCGAGCAGGGCTCGGATCAAATCTCCCGCGTAGTACTGAAAGGTGCGACATCATCAATCAATTCTACGTGGGAAACAAACATTCGGCGACAGCAATAACGCTCAATCTTGAGATCTGTTAGGATTTCGCCAGCATCTTCGCCAGATTTCTGTCGTTCATCATACTGATCCCAAAGGTGACCAAGCACCTTACCACAACTAAAACATCGAACTGGAAGTAGCATCTTGAATCACCTGTAAGACTTTTGTTTCTTTTTCCTAGCGCCACGGCCCATCTGATGTTTTGGCTCCTTGCGCCGAGGATCATTAACGAGTAGGCTGCGATCAAAGCGTAGATACTCATCGCGGAGTTCGTCGTCTTCTCCCTCTGCACCATCGTTCCAAAACACAAGACCGCGAGCAATCGCAGTCCGAATTGCATCGACTTGGCCCATGGTTCCGCCTCCTTCAACAGAGATATTGATATCAGCCTTTCCAAGACGGTTCATCGCATCAGCAATTGCAAGTGGTTCCATCGCTTTCATACGAGCCATCTCAGGCTGCATGATTTCGATAGGACTACCATTAATTCGGACGCGACCCTTGCCTTTCTTGACACTGGCACGAGCAATCGCTGTCTTTCGCTTACCACTAGATTCGACTGAGGTCTTCTTCTTGCTACGACGTGCCATCATGCCTCACCTCCGAACCGAGTAATATCTGCTCCAAGCGATTTTGAGATTTCTTCCAATCGAACGAAACTGTTCGGAAGACCACGATCGAACTTCGAAGTGTCGCCCCACTCATGTCCGTCAGGAAGGTCACCTTTGAGGTTAGTGGGTGTGCCAATTTCTACGCGAAGATTGCGCAGAGCAATACGGCCTGAACGAGATTTCTGGTAAGGTAGCATACCTCGGACCGTTCGCTTGAGAATCTTGTCAGGCATACGTGGGAAAAATGGACCCTTACGTGGATGATTGAGTTCACGCTTAGATTTGTAATCTCGGAATACTTCCGTTTTCTTACCGCTCACAACAGCCTTCTCAGCATTGACAATAATAACGCGCGCACCGTCACCTGCTTTTGCAGTAGAGAGTAGTTGGTTTGCAACATGACTAGCCAGACGGCCCAGCACCTTGTCAGATGCATCGTAGACATAGGTTGTCTCAGCCAAGTATCTGCACCCCCGTTCCCTTCGGATTCTCGTTCATCAGCTCACGGATCGTAATCACGCGTCCGCCTGCCTGTTCAATCTTAACTCGAGCACCACTACTCACACTGTAGGCGGCGACGGTGCGTTTGCCGGAAACCAATCCACTACCAAGGAGCTTGCCAGGCACGAGAACTGTCGCGTCCTCAGGCATGTGCCGCTCCAAACGGCTAAGATTGGGCTCGGCCCAGTTCTTTCGACTCTTCTCAAGTCGATTCGCAACATCTCGCCACAGTGCAGCACCAGTGGACCGAGTCTGAGCCTTAAGGTCGGAGATGAGCTCCACCAGGCCCTCATTGGTCTTCGTGTTCTGTCTTGCCATGTGACTCCCTCGATGTATTGGGGATTCGGGCGACCGACCCTTCCGATATGAACCCTTTGAGCGAAAATGGGAGACAGCGACGAGGGATGTGATGCAAAAAGGGGGGAATGATTCATTCGTCCAGCCCTCTCTGTGCGCATCATGAGCAACTGGATGGACCTGATGACCGAGGCGATGACTGGCGATACTACCGATGTAGTGGCAACTCATCGACTACTGAAACAATGTGAAGACGCAGCAATGGCCGAAGTACAAGCACTTCTTGGTTCATCAGAAGAAGTGTCTGCGGCAATGACGTCTCTATATGGCGCACTTTCGGCTTATGTCCAGGCAGTTACCCTTCGAGCAAAGGCAGAAGGAGCAGAACCTGGGGACCTAGACCATGCTTTCCGTACAGGACAGTCCTATGGTGTGTCTTGCGTCTTGAATCACCTTATCGATGACTTGGTCGATCCAAACTCCGGATCGATTCTCGCAAGCCTAGATGAGTTCAGCGACTCTCTACACAACGAGATTACTTCTCAAGTAGATGAAGCAGGCCTCACTGTTGAGGTCCTTGATGCTAAGGGTAACATGATTTGAATTCACTCAAAAGATGCGTCACTGAATAGTCGCATCACGAGAATTCCTGCAATAATCAACCCCATCCCAATGAGCGCCCCAGGATCTAATCTTTGTCCATACACAATGTATGACACTATGGCAATTCCTACTATGCCAGCACCGGACCAAATAGCGTAAACTACCCCTACAGGAATTGTGTCTAAAGTAAGGGACATGAAGTAGAAAGCTGAACAATAGCCAATGATTACAATCACGGAAGGAATGAGATTACTGAATCCTTCTGTAGCCTTCAGAGAAGCGGTAGCTGTGACCTCCGATACGATTGCGAGGCTAAGATAGATCCAGCGTCCCATAGATGCAAGGGTGAATAGATGTCAAATGACTTATTCGGAGAATAAAAGAAGAATAAGGGCCGGGATGAAGGAAGGGCGCTAGCCAATCCCTCATCCCGAGGGATAGAGGGAGAAGCAGCCGAGGAGGCCGCCTCTCACCTCATGTCATTGGGTCCAAAGGACAGTAATCTCACAATAACGAAGGTCGTGAAGTATCATTCGGATGCTTCGCGGGCTTTCCCCGCATCTTCTGCAGAGAGGACCATCTCATCGAAGTAGAGCCATGCTGCAGCTCCAACTCCACCGAGGACCATCATGCCGAAGACCTGGATGATAGCATCCGTGCCGTATGAAGAAGTGACAATCATGCCACCAACACCGCCATTAAGATCTAAAGAATGTTAATTTTCGTGACCATAGGTCACGAACGCTATCGCTAACCCAGTGGGCCCATTCCTTCTAGTCAATGAGAAATCACAGAGAGAAATTATCTGCGCCATCCTCACCAAGACCAGCTTGGCGTAGTTGACCATCTGCATCAACGAATTCTCCGGCCTTAGTCAGATTCTCGTATCGACTACCTTCATCAACAGCTCTCGCAAGTTGAGTCTCGCCGAGTGCAAGAGTGAGGCTATTCACCACTGCCTGCAAAGTTTGGATTGCACGGTCGCGCTGAGCTGCACCGATTTCGTGATCAGAATAACGTGCTTCCTCGAAGAGGCTGAGGAATGCATCCAACTCGTGAGGTGGTGTAATACCTCCAAGCATACGATTAACTGCGTCCTCAAACTCACGTGTGGTTTCGTAGACCTTCTTCATCGCACCCTTACTTCGGAAGAACGAAACTAGTTGCTTCCAACAATCGAAAATTGCTTGAATATACTCGTTAGAGGCACGTAATGACATTAGAGAATCTGTCAGGATTCCTCGGAGAATCTCAATTCGCCGACGTTCCTGATAGTTACGGTACATCACAGCACCAATCACTGCTGCAAGAAGTAGGGCAATCAGTAGTGGAAGCATGACCTGGGCAGTGAACAAACCACTTGTCTGTTCAGCCATTGGCTCATCTCCAAGGACAATCTCTGGTGTATTATTGAGGAATGTCTGCTCAAAGAGAGGGGAATCCCTGAACTGCACAAGTATACGCCACTTACCACCCACTGCAGTTTCGTCACTACCGGCTACATCCTCAGCAGTGTACTGCCAAGCGAAGGAGGCTTCTCCATTGTCGAGTGTTGTCTGGTAATCGATGTTCTCAAGCACCCAATCAGTACCATTCCAGTACTCGCGAATGAACATTACTTGTTCACCAGAAACCGGTACATCGAGCCGATCACGCATGACTTGAACAGTACCGTTTACCCATTCATCTGGTTGGTACCCGTCCGCCTTAGACCAAGTATCCTTCAGGATGATGTCAACACGGCTGCGTACGAGTACCGTGATGTCCATGTGTGAACCATTGACTACAGCGTTTGCTTCCTGTCCACAGCCTCCACTGACTTCCATCTTAGGCTCGTATGCAACACGAAGAGTACGGAATCCTTCGAGACCTTGTCCGCCGATCGGTTCAACACCTCGACGACTTGGGTTCTGTTCAGGATCTCCTGAATACCACTCAATACGGCCATCTGCATCATCTGTAACTGCAGATGCGATTGGTCGTGGGTTGATTTCAGGACTGAGATAGATATTCAGACAACGTCCACCAAGCATATTCCCATTACTCTGGGAGAGTGCGGCATGGACATGGAATGGTTCCTTGAGATAGAGAACTGGAATACTGGTCCCATTACCAGCGAAGACATACCGGTCAACATCAGTAAGGAATGGTCCAACCTCTTCGATATTCAGAGTGCTGTTTGAGAAAACTGCGAAATTCTTGATTACGGTAGCATCCTTGAAACGATAGCCGTCATTGTTCAAATCCGCATTATATCGAACAGTAACCTGCGCTTGACCTGCGAAAACACCATTCAATGGGCAATCAATCTCAAAGTACCCTTCTTGATCTGTACGTCCAGCTTCACATTGTGGTACATCGGCTGCTGATCCAGTCATCTGATAACTAATCTGAATATCACGGTTGGACAAGTTTCCTCCAAGTTCATCAGTCAAACGACCTGTGACAGTCATCGGCTTTTCGACAACCTCGCCCGTAACTGGGTTAACTTCACTCGTGTAAACAATCTGATCATCAACATCCAATGTAGTTCGACCACGAAGATAGAAGCCGTCAACATTGTACTGCAGTTCACGTCGGAAATGCTCGTTGTTAGGAATCGATGTACATGGGTCCCATGCGCCTTGCATCGAAAGCATCCATTCTTCAAGAGCGACGCATCCCTCATGAGGTAAATTCTCCTCAAATCGAAGAATTACATTGACTGGTCCAAAGCCATCCGGTAGGAATGATTCTGGATCATCCTTCAGTAACTGGGGATTCAACAGCATCTCGTGGTAAACTGAGCCTGCATTGGGCGTCAATTCTGTAATGATACGTCTATGCTGCCGATTATCAAAATCCGTTCCTTCAAAGATTAGTAACACTCGTCCACCATTTTCACCAATGCCGTCAAGAGCTTGTCCAAGATCACGAATTGATGGCGTTCGATTATCATCAGTAACTTGAGCTGATACTGACCATACATCGCCACTGGATCGTTCCCCTGAAGTCGTTGCTTCAAGATTGATGAAAGTCCTGCTAACGACCCAAAGCGCTTGAGTTACACTCGAACTCTTCAGACGCTGTGTCCCAGGGAAGCCAAACGTCATTGAGAAATTTCCGAGATCGTGGCTTTTGCTAATGTTCAATGGTATCTTGAAGACACCATTCACATCAGTCTGTGCGAGACCTGATGTGCCATTCGCAGACCAGGTCCAATTCACTGGCTGGAAGGGAACCGGTTGTAACGAGTTGTCAATCAAACGCGCTTCAAGTGTGGTATTCATTCCACGATAGAGTACAGGTACTGTATTCAATTGGAAATCCGTTGTTCCAACCACTGAAACATTCACGTGAGCACCGGTAGGCGAAAGCGTGTAAGTCTGATTACCCGTGAAGAAGAAGTTGGAATCTACAAAGTCAACCTTTACTCCATAGGTCAAAGCCTGATATTCAGTACGCCATGTCCAGTTGAAATCCATAACCGCAAGGCCTCCAGATAGAGCTGGATATTTTGGATTCACGCTCTCACGGCTGCCAGCAAATACACTGTCTTGATCTAAATCTACCTGGAGAACTGTAGCACCGTCAGTCCATGGAACCAAGGTACGATTCTTCACATCGCCAACTGTTCCAAATGTCTCACCTGTATTCATTTCTGGAACAATCTCACAACGGACTGGACTATTCTGATCTAATGGGTCTACTGGCCCACAAGGTGGCACATTCGAATCTGCTCCATTGACCATCGAAACAAACCAGTGAGTACTGTTCGTAGTCACGAAGTCACGTAATGGGGAATCGATGTTTGCTGATGCATCACCAAGTGGCAGATCTGCAGGGTTGTCATTCCAAAGAACTGCATATTGGCGACCCGAAGATACAGCTGCAAATTCTGAGGGTGAAATCTGATTGTTCATGTCCGTATCATAACCAGCATTAACCAATCCGGCTTCACTAAACATTGGGCGCCAAGCACCGAAATATGCTCCTGTAAACTGCTGTGAATCCCAGAAGAATACTGGATTGTGTGAAGGGACGATAATTCGTGAACCAATGAACATACGCTCTACTGATTTGATTACGAATGCATCGGTTTCATCTCCTTCTAGCCAGGGGAAGGGCCACTCATTAGGACCGGCATAGGACATATTGACCTCGCCGTTGAACTCGTAATTGCCCTTGGGAAGAGTAGTATTCGTGTACACGTAAGTACCCACAACATCATGGTCATTCAGGAAGCCATTCCAAATGATTTCCTCGTAACCACCGGGGATTGTACCTGGTCCGTTGTTGAGAGATGCATTGTAACGGACTTGTTTCCACTCACCTTGAGCACCTTGGTTTTGGACAAATGTCAATGAAACATATCCACCAGAATCAGCACGGAATCCTTGACCAGCGCCATCGAAGGTAGATGGATTCTGACGGTCACCAAACGGTCCTCCGGAGACATCGAAAGCAACGGGAGCATACTTGATTCGGTTGTTGAAAATTCCACGATCCCAATCTGCAGAATAATGTGTCTTAAAGTCGAGATATAGGGGGTTTTCACCGCTTCGTAAGTACTCTGGAGCAACATAATCGAAGGTTGTATTCGCTCGAATCTCAAGTGGATACATCTCGGAGGTACTACCATCATGGATGAACATCTCTGTGACCTCAGCATAGGCATTGTAGGTTGTATTTGGACCCACATCAAGATCTTCTGGAAGGAGGAATTGTCCAACAGTAAATCCACCAAACTGGGAGGATAGGACGTCGATTGTCTGTACTGCTTCAGTACCATTCCCAGCCCATTCTATGGTCACTTGGACTGGCAAATTTGGTGCAGGAACGAACTGGTTCAATGCAGGGTCAAGCCATGAAACAGAACCTGAGAAAATTGCTGCCTTCTTGCCATCCATCCACATAGTTCCAGGAATACTCATATTGACACGAGTTGGAATCTTGTCATCCTCATCGAGAACTCCGTCATTATCGCTATCCCAGTCTGAACTTAGCTCATTGTCTTCAATCTGGTCCCAATCTACATCAATTCGCGAGTCATTGTCGTCATCATTGTCGATAACATCTGGTCCAGTCGATGGATCAGATGGGTTTGCAATGCCGAGTCCGCCACCGAAATCATCGTGATCCCATGGATTTGTGGACTCGTTGTTGTAACGTTGAGGCCAAAGAAGAATCTCGTCCTCGTCATGCATACCATCTGAATCATCGTCAAGATCAAGGTCATCGCGAATTCCATCATTATCGTGATCCCAGGGGCTAATCCAAGGGGTTTGATTTGCAAGCTCAACAGTATTGGAGATACCATCCATATCCCAATCAGTCTCTCCCTTACCATCTGGAATTCCATCATTATCATGGTCAAATGGATGCTGTTCTTCACCAATGAAACAAGTCAATTCTTGAACGACGTCAAGTACACCATTGTTGTCATCATCCGGATCCTCTGTATCTACGATTCCATCATTGTCGTTATCCACATCATAGTACTCGGGGAAGATAAGACCCTGCCCAAGCACGCCTTTATCCCAAACTGCTTGGAAGAAGCCATCCTCATCGGGATCAGTATCCGTACCATCGTCGTCATTATCGAAGCAGTTAGTTCCAGTAAAGAAATTGCCAGGAGGTAGGGTATTAGCATCATCATCAAGATCGTCGTTTGTATCAATCTCAAAGAAATCCCAAATTCCATCATTATCATCATCAACATCCCAATGATCGTAAATTCCATCGAAATCATCGTCTAAATCCGCAGTATCATTGAACATGCACTGTGGATTAGGTGTACCTGCATTGGGTGCCCCACAATCATCGTCTGGGTCTACGCTATCATTGAGCAAATCAGCGTACTCATCTGGGAAGAAATTCCCATTGATGTCTGCATTCCAATTGAATAAGCCCTGACCTAGACCGAGCCATGCAATCATCAAATCACGATTATTGGCTATCTGATCGTAAGTAACGGCTGCAGTTACTTGGCCGTTGAATTCGAAGTGCCAACAGCTAACCTCGAAACAATCCCAATTACCATTGCTATTCGCTCCGTCATACTGTCCATCAGTGTATCCTGAATCAGGCCGAATACTGTATGCCTTCGAATACTGGAAATTAGTACCTTGATCCAATGGAAGCATGTAATTGAATGCGTATTCATATCCGCAAGTATACCCGGCTACTGTAGTCCATCCACAAGTATCCTCGGCATTTACAGTTCCACCCATGCGGAAATCATCGATATCTAAAACTCCGTCATTACCTTCGTCTTGATCCCAACCATCAGGTAAACCATCACCGTCTTGATCGACATCAAGTCCATTGACAAGCGAGTCACCATCTGAATCAATATCCCAATGATTGTCGCCATTCCACGGACTCCATCGACTGATGTAGTACCAATAGAACTCAGGCACTGCACCGTTAGTGATTGGGTTCGTAGTGGGATTGTATCCGTTGTATGGAACAACAAATCCATTCGCAAGCGTAAATGGATTCGTGGTGTGACTCATGTTCCAGAAGTCAGACATGTTGGTGTTGTACAATTGACCATCTAGAGAACCATCGATATCGGCACCATCAGAGACAGGGAAGTACGGCTGAGAGAAATCATCCGTAGCATCGATATCCAAAACACCACAGTTACCATCATCGGGATCATAGAGGTCATTGATTCCATCATTGTCATCGTCCCAATCCTCATCATTGCTGAGTCCGTCACCATCGATATCAGAATCAATGGAATTTGGTCCATCATCGAGAAATCGTGAACCATTAATCAGATGCAGATCATTGTCATCATCGAGATCGCAATTCCAATCGATGTCAAGGAAATCTGGCAATCCGTCGTTATCGTCATCGTAATCATACCAATTGTTGATACCGTCACCATCCCAATCGTTATTCCCAACATACGATTTTCGTTCTGTCAAACACTCAGGTGCAGGGTTAGTTGGATTCTTATTAGTTGGAGTAGGACAGTTCCATCCATTAGGTCCAACTTGAGCCACTGTCGCATTCATGAACGAATCATTTTCATTTTGAAGACCATCATTATCCCAGTCCCAGGGTTCGTCATTGATGTTAACAGCAGGGGGGCCGAGATCGTTGTCTGGTGATGCAAGGCCGCCCATATCCGTATCAAACCAATCTGGAGTTAGATCGTAATCCTGATCAATTGCACGCCAACGATCGTCATCTAAATCTCTATCATAATCGATCTCGCAATCGATTCCAGGAGTCTCAAGTGCTCCCGTAACGCCAGGATAGTCTATGTTTCCATCGCCGTTAGTATCGATACGAAGGCAGACATCCTTGATTCCATCATTGTCATCGTCAGGATCGAACATATCCAAAATGCCATCATTGTCATCATCTGTGTCCGCTGAATCTGGTAAATCATCTGCATCGTTATCTGGATCAAGGAAGTTCGGAATGCCGTCACCATCAAGGTCACCATCTACAATCGATGTGAATGCTGGAGAGTTAGGATGATATTGCGATTCAAGTGTCACATAATCGATACTGAAAGAGTATAATGCGTAATTGTTGAATGTCCAGGGGACTGCTTCATCGTAGACTAATTCGTCAGATGAGCTTGCTCCAGCAGCCGCTTCCATGGTCTGGGTAATGCTAGAATTGTATGGATCGCGATCCATATAATCCATAACTCCGTCGTTATCATCGTCATCATCGAAATAGTCTTGAACTCCATCATAATCGAAGTCACAAGGCCACTTGAATTGATCAAGGCGGCCATCGTTATCATCATCCTCATCGAAGGATTCGCGGCCACTACCATCTGGATCTTCATCATTCACTCCGTCATTGTCACGATCTAATGGATTCTGATCAACCATGTATCCTACACCAACTGCAGTAAGTGTCCATGGGTGAATCGTCGAAGGTTCGACATAGCGATCAGTAGAAACATTCAGCGGGTCTGCACCTTGTGTGTAATCAATTGGCCCCTCGAGGATACCGTCATTATCATCATCAAAATCAAACTCATCTACGATGCCGTCGTTGTCGTGATCAAGTGGATCAGTACCAAAACAGCCGTCAAATCGCTCAATTAAATCGTAGATACCGTCGTTATCGTCGTCAAGGTCGTCGAGATCACCTATGCCATCATTGTCATGATCACCAAGATTGGTCTCTTCAAGAAGGAATGAGTAGGCTTCTGATCGAAGTTGAAGAGCTGAAATATCTCCAACCTTTCCAGTGCCAGCAAGAATGTCGGTCCAAGCCGGATCTCTAAGAGCAGGGTGATTAAGGCGTGATTGATCTAGGGCTCCAGGTACGGGTGCACTACCTTGCTGAGGGCTGCCCTGATTAGCAGACTGAATTGGGGTGCGATCCCCCGCCGGGCCGAAAATGCCCATGTCAATATCACCATCATCGGCTGTAACGGGAAGTAATGCAAGTGTGGTACTCATAATCATCAGCACCACTAATGTAAGGGCTGAAGTCTGGCGTTTGGCCTGATTCATCTTCTGATTCAATGTCATTTGTTCCATGGTTACACCTACAGGAAGTATCTTGGCAATCTCGCCGGATATATCAACAACTCGGCTTTGTTGAGTGATTGTGTATCACGTAAGAACAGAGGTATCATCGCTCGTATGACCATGTGATTCAAGGACAGAGGGGTTTTGCTCAATGTGATGAAGTTTGCATGGATTGTTTCTGGTATAATCATGATTCTGGTCACAGTACCTGCAGGTTTAGTAGGATATTCGGGTTCGGGCACCTTGGATGTAGATGTTCCTGCATGTGATTCCGGAATACTCGGATTGAATGTTTGTGACCGAGTAATTATGGTGGAAGATGGTGTTAACATTCCTGATGCTGCGGCTACTCTTTTGGCTGCAGATATCTCTGTTGACTGGGGTTCACAAAACGTATGGATTGCTATTGTGCCTGCATCTGATGAAGAATACTGTACCAATGGCAACGATGGTTACCTTGTATGTGAACGTGATAGTCTAACATACCTAGCAGGGGGGCCCTATTCAGGAGGATCTTTTGATTGGGCTCTAGAAGGTGGAGACATACGATTTGTTGCAGGTAATTCGATGGAAGCAGCAGGGGAGAGTGTAACTATTGAATACACCTACAATGCATATCTTTCACTTCTTTTAGGGTCCATTCTAACATTAGTAGGAGGAGTTCAAATCTTCATTGGATGGAAATTCTGAATATTACTCCTCTTCATTGGAATCCTTCAATCCACCATCAAATACTAACCAAGCATAACCTGCAACTAACAACATGAGGCAACCGAATAAAGTGATGATTAGGCCTGTTGGTTCTGCGAACAAAAAGGCCATAGGGCCCCCAGTAACCCATCCTAAAACAAGGGTTGCCACCCCAATCAATGTGAGTTGAGAAGTTGAACGACTAGGATTACTCCACAGGTGAAGTGATGGTATCAATCCATGAAATCCGAAGGTGGAAAAAAACCATGCTCGATAGAAGAAATAGCAGCCAATGAGTCCACCAATACCGCGTGTAAAACCTACATCTTCCCATGGTCCTGCAAAACCAATGCCAAATGGAAGGGTATTGAAGACGAGAAGTGTGCCGATTATAACCTCAAAGCGAATGTCGATTGGTTTGAACGGATTAGCGGTCATTGAACGTTGCAAGACGGGGTCGTTCATCATCCCTCCTCAGTTGAGTCCCAGTCGACAAAAGCCTGTAATTGGCTCTCTTCAATGTCAATTAAATGCCGACCTGTGACGGCAGTAATCTCTGACATCGGATGTGCACGAGATAATCCCTGGATAGGTGATTTTGGATCTAAAATGAATAAGTGATATTCTCGCAAATGCCGGATTTGGTATCGAAGTCTGTTAGGATCTTGAAACAGCATGGAAATACCACGAAATATTCGATTCAAAGCAACAGATATCTGCAATCTTACAGGCAGAGTTGCAAGTGAGGACTTGAAGAGCCAAAGGCGGCTCCATCGGCGTTCAGGCTGCACTAAAGAAAATCTAGCGCGATGGTATGTTGCAGCAAGAGCTGCACTCCGAGTCCAAGATAACAATGGACGCCTAGAAGATAATTCGAGCGGGGGTGTGACTCGATGGAGAAGAGCATCTTGATACCATCTTGAAACTGCTTGTTCAACTAGCTCATGGGAACGACCCTGCCCCCGAACCCGGGAATCAAGCACAACAGTTCTCAACTCTATTGAAGAGCCAAGCCGATCAAGAACCGCATGACCAAAAAGACCGTTTCTATCATGTAAGAGAATACGAGGATGACGGCGCCATCTCTGAATTGCTGCAGATTCCTTGAGAGGACCCCAGATATCCATTTCTTCATGAATCATAGACACTAGCCACAGGGCATCCTTAGCGTCTGGAGAAAATGGGGCGTCTTCGTCCATCTACAAGGAGTGACAGAGGCTTTCGATATTTTTTGTGTTTGGTTTAAGGGGGGTGATGCCTTTACAACTTGTCCATGAATACTGAACCCCTGAACATCAGCATAATAGGAGCAGGAGGTATTGGCTCAAACACATGTATTCTGCTTGTGAATGCACTAAGGAATGGTGTCCTGGCTGAACAACTAGGTGAAATAGAATTTCATCTATATGATGCCGATAAAGTCGAAGAAGAGAATCTTATACATCAACGGTTCACCCTGAATCAAATCGGAATGGCAAAAGTCGATGCTCTCGCTGAAACTTTAGGCGTCATTCACTCTGCTGTACAAGTAATCCCTCACAGCATCAATCTCCGGGACTCAAATTTGCTATCGAATGCGCATATTGTGATTGTAGCTGTTGATCGACCTGAGCCTCGTCGAATTGTCCATTCTCTCAGAAATACAGAGTGGTATGACTCAAGATGTATGGGAGATTTCACATTACTCCTCTCAGACAGAACGGATACTGAAATGGTAGATGCGTTAACGCCTGAACATCTACCAGCAAGCTGTCAACCCGAAGGTGCAATCGAATCTGGCGCAATCCAATTTGGATTTGCAAATGCTGCTGTTCATCTTGCAGATGCTGTCATGCGTTCTTTACTCCGAAGGTGTGGCCAAGAAACTGAATTCCCGGATTCAATATGTGACTCTATCTCAAGAGGGCGTATTGACATCTTTGGGACTCCGATTCAATCAAGGAAAAATATTGCTCTGCAAGCAACTAAACCATGGACCGACAAAGATGATCTGACACTTTTGGATGATTTTGAAAATAGTGGGAAAAATTTCGATGATATTTCAAGAAAATTAGGCCGCAGTCCGAATGCTATATTCCATCGATTAAGACGACTAATGAGTCGTGAAAATGCAAATGCGGAGGTAGGAGAATGACTGTTTTAGAAACCTCTGAAATAGATTCGAAGCAACTCTGTCAAAAAATCAGAAATGGGGCCCACCAGGAAGATGAGGTAATCGAATCACTACGCATTCTTGGCATCCAAGAGCGTTGGAATGAATTATGGAATGTGAGTCATGCATTAGGAATCGAAGTTAGCTGGATTAGAGATGCTGATGGTACGGTGTTCGTTGACCTTGGTTCTTCAGGAGAAGTACGACTTTCTCCCCCCATCGGAGCAGTACTACCTTTCAGACTATGGATTCACACACATCCTTGGACTGCTTATTGGTCATTTACCGATCGGGCTACATTACGTAATTTCGCTGGCCTCATTGAGGTGGCAATTGTCCTCGGCCATGATCATTGGAAACGATCCAGATGTCGTTTGAAAATGGGTGAATCCTTGCCAGATGGTCTTGAAGACCCGCTCAATATGTGGACAGAGGAAGAAATCCAATATTATCCGGTGATTTCGGGGGTGGAGTTTTGAAAATCGAAATACCAAAAGACGATGATGTTCGTCGTCTTAGGGAAACAATTGACCAGCATAACTTAGGCCAATCTATAGCAGAATGGATTGAACAACATCTGGATAGAGAGCCCACGAATGAGTTGATTGAAGTAATCCTAGGTCATATCGAAGCCTGTCGTATTGCTGGGATTTATTCGGTTGATATTACTCAGGCCATCAAAACTCATGATCAGTGGTCTGAATCCCAAACGTAAGATAAGTGGAACCTTCAAACAAAAAAGCAGAGGGGGAAAAGTGCATGGCTGGTGAAGAACCCATTGAGAAAGAACGTAAACATCTCATTCGAAAACTGCCATGGGAAGATGGTATTCCAGAAATTAATGGAGTACATATACAACAATGGTACCTTGATGTAGAGAGCATTAAGATCGATGAGGGGGTCTTCTTGATGGACAAACGTGTTCCGGAAGAAACACTGGAACAGATAGAATGGAGAACGAGTGGCCTGCTCGAGAAGACACTTGAACTGCCGGGTTCAGCAATACGTGTAAGGATTAAAAATCAGCATAAGGCTAAACTTGAGGTCAAAGGTCCAAAGATAGGAGATGAAGGAATCGAACTGGGGTGGGAACTCTCAGATACAGATATTTCATGGGTCCAGGAACAGTTGTCCAGAACTGAATTTCCATCAATTGAAAAGATACGATGGGAAATCCCAGCAAAGGATGGCTACATTTGGGAGTTTGATATATTCAAAGGAGCTAATGAAGGACTCAAGATTGCCGAAATAGAATATGAAGGAGATAGACCATATGACATACCTGATTGGATTGGAGAGGACGTAACTGATGATGAGCGCCTTTTTAATCAGCAGTTGGCAACTAATCCGATTACAAAATGGGACCCAATGTGTGAGTATCTCTAAATCATTGATTTAAATACCCTGAATACCATAAACACTTGTTAGCACAAATTTACTCTGAATTGAGTAATAACTGTAAAAGTATGTGCTATGATAGTAGTTTTAAGAAAAAGGTTTAATAACTATATCATATAAATGAAAAAGTCCGCGTTGGAGGTGTTCGTATAGTAGAGGAGCAATATGATAGTTGGAATGAGGAGGAACAGAGTGCACCCACTAAGGATGAAGACATCTGTCCAGAATGTGGCGGGTCTAAATTTATCGAAGATTCAGTGCGTGGAGAGATCGTCTGCGCCGTAGATGGTATTGTTATTCGTTCGAATGTACTTGACGACTGTGATGTGTTTCAAGGTGTTTCGGATATTGAAAACATAGGCCGTGACCTTGGTAATCGTGGTCGAGATATCTATGCACGTAGTGACAAGAATCGGCTTGGTAGTTGTCCATATGCAACTTGGAATGGCCCGATAAACGGTAGTGCATCACCTTCAGCACGTTCTTACCACAAACGCTTGTTAACTATTCAACGAAATGAATTGGCGGAACGTCCGACCCTACGACGCAATGCACAACGTATCATTGAAAGTTCCCGAATGCCAGGAGAGCCTTCGGTAAAAGATACTGCTAATTGCATCCTACTCGATACCCATGACCTTGTGTCAGAAAATCGGCATTCTTCTGACTACGCACTCATCAAGAAAATGATGGATAACAATGGCGGAAGAAAGCCTTCTTATCCACTGAATCAAGTCCGCCACCTTCAAGCTCTCACCAAAAAAGAAGGCGATCAAAAGACTATCATTCGAAACAACAAGGGTGAATCGGCAACAGTTGCTGCAATAGCTGCAATGTCAATTGCTGCACGAATGCTTGGTAGGCCATTCTCAGTTGAACGTGTCGCCAAAGAATTCGGTCTTAGTCCGAAAGTAATCCATACTGAAAAGAAAAATATCTTGAATTACCTCAAAAGTATTCTGAGTGCAGAAATGAAGCTAAAGAGAACGTCTAGTATTCTGAATTTCGATGCTGCTCAAATAATGGGTCGGCCACGGTGGACTGAAGCAGAGATTATGGCCGTCCTCGAAAGTGTCGGTCCTTCGATGGAGAGGATTCATGGTTCTGTAGAAGGACGACGTCTCACTAGACTTCTTGGAGGATTGATGCGAGTTGCTTCCAAAGATCGTGGCCTCTCAGGCGAGAACATGAGGGCTGTTGCCGCTAGTTTCTGTGACCGAATGAACAAACACAAGGGCCGTCAGCGTGTGTTCAAAAAAATTAGTTCCGCACTCTGCGTGAGTAGACAACGAGTCAATACAGTCACTGACAAGTTCGGTGGTCTCATCAATCGTCTAGTTGCCAATGTTATCGAATCTTGAATGATTGATATACCCCCAATACAAGCTACTATTGTCTCAAAGACGCTAAACGAACGAACATGAATGACGTCAACAATGGAGGAAGATCGAATGAGCAACATTACTCTCAAGATCCACGACCTTACTGGCGACACGGTCCTAGCGAACCTCGATGCGGATGCCCTCCGTGCCGAAGTCAATGCTCTGGATGGCGAGCGCTGGGTCTTCGTAGACAACCGCATGGTTCGTCGCGATGCCCTCGCAAACATCGACATCTCAGACAATGCTGAAGTTATCGTGACTCGCCATATGGTCGCAGGATTAGTCTGAACATCAGACTAAACTTACCGCCCTTTGGGCCCCAGCCGGATTGATTCCGGAACCCTCGGCTTACTGGATTGTTCCTACAGAACTTTTCAGTAAGTTGGAAATCAATTCTTCCACTTAACCGAGCAGCCTATCGATTCGGTTCGTGGGACCTTTACAGCATTACCGGTTACAAGAGCTGTAACAGCATCATCAAGTTCACTCGTAGAGGCAGCGTTAGGATCTCGGGGAGAATCATCCATTCTACCCCGATAGATGATTGTAAATGACGAATCGATAAGATAGAATTCGGGTGTCCTCTGTGCTCCGTAAGCGTGAGCAATAGTTTGTTCAGGGTCGTGAAGATATGGATAACTCATCGAGTTTGCACGATCGACCATATGGTCCCAATCATCGTTTGCATATACAATTGGATCATTGGAATTGATTCCTACGAATCCAAGACCTGCTAAGTTACATCTTTGTGCCATGCTCTCAATACGTGATTCAGACGCAACAACATATGGACAATGGTTGCAAGTGAATACAATAATGCCGCCTAAATCCCCAATAATATCTGCAAGATTCATAGTATCCGGTCCGACATTCAAATTAGCATTCTTAAGAGTAAAATCTGCAGCTTTGTTACCTGGTTCTAAGCCCGATACGGAGGTCATGGACCTAGGAGCAGAATTTCGTCATTGAATGTGACGGCTATCTTGTCTTGATTGAAGAGTTTTCAATCTCGGTAAGTCTAGTTCTCGCGAGACGGTGAGTGGGCTCAATATCGAGAACACGCCGCCAGGCAAGTTCTGCCTTGTCTGAAGGACCTGTTTCGTGGAGAATTGCCGCAGCATGAAGTAAAGAATCGATATGTCGGGCATCAACTCGAATTGCAGCTTCAAGATCTGAAAGAGCTGCAGATAACGTTCCTTGCTCGATGTAGAATTGTGCGCGCATGTGCCATGCATCCGGGTTATCTGGGCTCAAGCGAATAGCCTCATCTAATGGTGAAAGCGCTTCTTCGGCTCTATCCAATGCGCAGAGTGTTATCCCCATGGAAATCAATGCTGGGACATGCTGAGGCTTACGATCGAGTATTTCTTGTAGCGCAATTTCAGCCCAGTCCCACTGCTTCAAACCCATCAAAGCCTCCGCTCGAATAATGCGTGCTAAATCGAGTTCAGAATGTACATCCAGTAGACGTTCGCTGTCTTCGAGAGCAACAGGATAATCTCCAACCAACATTGCTGTAGTTGCTCGATTGAGTCGAGCACGAACATGAGATGGATCTCGAACCAAGACATCGTCGAATCTTCGCCTTGCTTCATCGTTATTACCTCGCCCAGCAGCGATTAAGCCCTTCACATAATGGAGAACGTTCGTATCATTGAGGGCAGATTCTGCCTCGTGGATTATGCGTTCTGCATCCTGCAATCTATCCTGATCGATTCGAAGGAGGGCAAGTTCTACTCTAATCATAGTCTCATTAGGATCTAATCGCCCCGCACGAACTAGACAATCTTCAGCTTCCTGAATTTCACCAAGTTGACGTTGAGTTCGACCTTTACCTAACCAGGCTAAAGCATTCTCTCGGTCACGCTCTAGTGCTGAATCAAAGAAGGAAAGGGCACCACGTATGAGGCCGCGATCATGTACTCCAGTACCATCTCTAGATCTATCGGCAGCGTACAATATCAAACGGCCACGTTGGATGTGCATATCTGCTACTTCCCACGCAGATTGAGGTGCTTCATGGAGAAGAGTTGAGGATTCTTCTATCTCTCCCTCACTCATCTTCAATAATGAAAGATAGGCTCTAACTATCCCATTTGTAGGATCTTTTTCAAGCACTGAATAGAGAGATTCAAGAGCATCTTCTAGACGATTAGAACGCATCAAAAGATCTGCCTTTAACACCCATTCAGGCTCACCAATCGCTACAGCATGAATGATTGATTTCAAGGCCTCATCCAAATGTTCTGCTTCAAGCTCAAGGATACGAGCACGTAACGTCCAACCCGGACCATTCTGACGGTCTAAATCTAGTAATGCTTCAACAGCCTGCAAAGAACGTGTATTTTCGCCACGAATATGATGTAAGCGTGCCTTCAAAAAAAGAGCATCAAGATTCAATGGGTCCTCTTTGAGGGCCGCTTCTGCCTCTTCAAGAGCGGTGGCAGGGTCACCAGCACGCTCGCGTAAACCAGCTAGAAGAGCACGATCAGAGGCAGTTTGCACACCTAGTGCCTCAAGACGACGGGAGTCGCGTTCCGCGGAAAGGTCACCCATTCTTGATAGAACATGAGCGCGTTCTCGAAGAAGTGTTTCATCATCGGGGTGGATTTCCAATAATCGATCTAGACGTACCTTCAGTGCCACATCGTCGCCACTTTCTCGTGCTAGTTTGACAAGAAGTCTCAGTGTAGATTCGTTACGTGGCGCTAAACGTTCAGATTCAATTAGTGCTGAAATTGCAATATCACGTTCGCCAAGGATTAGGGCAGCCTCAGCAAAAGTACGAAGCATGAGATCATTGGTTCCGAACATCATCGCGGGACTAAATGAATTCATAGAGGCGACTGATACTAAATCTCTGAGGAGATCTCTTCGATTCCCATCTAAACGACGATATGATTCAGAAACCGTATCCTCAAGATGGAGGCGATCAAGAATAGGAATCAAGTGAGAAGAGATTTCCAATACGGAATCATCTGATGTAGGATCTATAGCGGCTAAGGCGCGTTTCGCCTTGAGAAGGGCGTCGGAACCATTCAACTGACGGCTTGCATCTGTCTCATCCAATAAGCCATGTAAAGCCTCATTGAGAATGGAAACATCGTGTTCAATTGCCATAGAAGATTCAGTTGAGATATCTTCCATCTCAAGAAGGCGCCGATTCATCTTCTGGATAACATAAGTGGCACCTGCTATTGTAAAAGCAAGAAGGGCAATCAATGCACTCGTGAGAGGCTCCATCGAGCGTATGCAAATACATGCACACTTAGCCGCTTCCCTACAGAATATAGTGAAGATAGCGATTCGGAGGTGTTCGGCAATTAGCCAGAATGGTAGTCTTCGACCGCTTAGAACTCGAATCAACAGATGCTTGAAGGCCCATGACACCGAATGAGGTCTATCGGTGATGGCATGGACTGGGGTGCTCATCGAGAACGATGGATAAAACAGGGCTTCGATTCAGTGGCAGTTGATGCTCTGTTCGGGACTGAACCAAACAGTGAATCTGTCGCTTCTGCAGAACACCGGCTCCAAGAAGCTGTTGAACTCATCACACTATTGGATGATGCTCCAAGTATCATGAACGAAATCCCGACAGTTATGCAAGCACATCTACTGAATCATCCAGAAGATGTTGATGAAATCAGAGACAAATACATGACACATCTGCGAAGTATTGCTCCCTGGACTCTTGCTGCAGATCGTGCTCGAGAACTTTGGTCTATGGAGGGGCGAACTGTTGAACTTCAAGCTTGGATGAGACGCCTGAATACCTTGGATCGAGGAGGAGGCGAAGATGTAATCAATCTGGTACGAGCAATTGAGGAAGTCGCACCGAGAGATTCAATCCGACGATACATCGAGGCGCTCGAAGCAAAACAGAGAGAAAGAGAGGGGGTCCTACAAGATCTCGTAAGTATACTTCAACAGAAAGGCTGGACCATTCGATTTAGTGAAGGATCTAATCTAATTGAGCGATTTGAAGAGGCAAATCAGTGGCTACATCTCGAAGACCAACTTGAGGATATTGAAAATCAAATCAGAATGTTTGTAATTCGGCGTGCAGCAAAGGCTGAGGCACTAATGAAAGAAATTCAGACAATAAGGAAAGAACCAGCAATAGATGCAGTGAAACAACTTGAGGAGATTGTTTACCGCGAGATTCTTGACATCAATGAACAAGATGTAATCATCAAAAAGAAAGTCCTTGAATGGAGAGAACGGGGGCTTCTGCTACCTTACGATAACCCTCTATCAGTGGTGGACCTTGCTTCAATTGAAGTCAATCTCGAAGAATTAGAAAACGATTGGCAGAGTGCATTAGATGCTTCTCAACGTCTTCGCGATCTCGGTGTATCTCTAAACTTTGATATCATCGATCGTGGTGATTATTCTGAGGAATTAATCAAAGAAGTACATGCGTGGGAACGTCGAATTTCACAAATTGAACAAGAGGCGAAAGAACAGATTAGTGAATGGGATTCATTAGGGCTAAATGTTCAGAATTTCGTCGGGATAGAGGCTCATGCTCTTGACGAAAATGTGCGACAAAAACGAAGTGCTGGATCTCTAGCAAAAGAACTTCTTGAGTCCCTAGATTCTCTTGATGAATCAATGGATAAAGTGCGTATTGAGACTATTCGTTCTACAATCCAAAGAGAATGGTTGGTAGAGAGTAGCCTTGATGGAATATCCACAGAAATTGGTCGTCTCAAACACCGACAAACACGACATCGTTCCATGTTGATCTCAAGAGCAGAAACCCTCAGCATGAACATCCAAGGATGCAACGAATGGACATTGGATGAGTTTGAAAAGCGGATTGCAAACGCAGAAATTACTCGGAATCGGAAGAAAGAACGGCAAGAAGCGGAAGAACTTCGAAATTCAATACTTGAGCAGGAGTGGTTCAAAAAACAAATTAAACACGAAGATGTGAATTTAGAAAGAAAAGAAGAATCATCTGAAAAAGAAGATTTCAATGACGTCTGGATAGAAAAGACTGCTGCTGATGGCAAACTATTCTACTACAATATGCAGACAAAAGAGTCAACTTGGGAGAAACCTCTACACTTACCTACAACAGATAATATGATGATGATTGAATCAAAAAATCTGATAGAGAATACAGTAAATGTAGATGAAGAAGTCCAAGAAATTGAGTTGAAAGAAACGGTTGAGCCTACCCAAAATATCGATGCTGAGGATGTGGATCAATTACCTTACGTTGAAGAAAAAGACGTCATTGAAAGCAAAGAAGAATTGTATCTGAGGGCACGTCTTGGCATTAATGGAAAAGACCCGTTAATTGTAGAATCCTCGCGAAGTCGTGACCTTAGAATTCAACGTCTTCTTCGATTAATTCCATTGATTGAATCTAAATTCAAACCAACTGAATGGACCGAGGTTGCCATTGAATTGGAACCTTTACTGGATAATATCGATCAATGGGTTCGTGTGAGAAGTGAGCACCGTGGCTGTTGGGATAGTGATGGAGGTCTCATCCAACGAATGGATCGACTATTGGATATCCTAGATGATGTACCAGGCCCAGGCATTCAACTTCCTATTGGTTTCGATGATAGTAAACTTCCAGAAAATACTCAAGAAATTATTGATGAAATTGGCATTCTTGCAAGTCAGAAAATCCGAACCGCTGGTGGAATTCGAGCCGCATGATTAGAGATCGCTAAGAACGAAAACCTCGACACCTTCCATGGTATCCTCTCCAACAGATGAGGCTAGAATATGTGGAATGCTTGCCGTGGATGCAATTTCAAGAGTGCGCTTCGTTACACGCCCTTGGAACAACATACCAATTGCACCTCCAGAGAGATTTTCTGCTGCCTTTGAGATTCCAGAACCTCCTACTGGCTCACTGAATTCACCGTTCTCAAGAACAAAACATGCCTTATTCTTGTCAAGACCCTCGAGAGATTCCTTCCACTCACGAACTGCATCCGGAACTTCAACCGGTTCCAAATCTTCTTTCTTACCAAGGACGTCATCATCCTGCTTTTCGAGATCTGCTTTCAAACGGCCGATTATTTTCTTCGCTTCCGTTTTCTGATTGAGGCATTTTGTGATTACTTTGCCTTCGAGGTGTTCCACCTCACGACTCTCGGGTGCTAGTGCTACATGAGTCAATTTGTTACCCAATGCACCTTCAAGTTCAACGAGAAGCAAGGTACCACCGCGATCGCCATCCATGAATGCCGTAACATTACTCTTCTTACTCGCGAGTTCCACAAGCTCGTTAGTAATCCCTGCTCCCATTGTAGCAATTGCATTCTTAATCCCATGTTTCAATAAATTTCGAACATCATTTCGACCTTCTACAATGATTAGAGCATTACTTTCAATTGCATTTGGCCCACAAGTCATTCCGTGATGATTTGTTTCGGTTCCAAGTGTGAGCACAGAACGGACCTCATCAAGGATACTGCTGGATTCCTCCGCACCTGAATTCACAAGATTAAGCAAGAGATTCTTGGCGCGATCGACGACTTGAGTACGCTTAGCAGATCGAACATTTTCGATTTTCTGAACTTTGATATTCGCCTGACATGGTCCAATACGATCAATGGTCTCTAGAGCCGCTGCAATAACTGCAGTAGTAACCTGATCAATCATTGTCGGAAGACGGATTATGCCTTGCACTTTGCCTCGTTGATTTTGTAGTTCAACATCTACGTGTCCAATGCGTCCTTTACGCTGCATTGCTCTAAGTTGCAAACTCTCACCGAGTAGTCCCTCCGTTTGACCGAAGATTGCTCCGACCACATCCTTTCTCTGTACGGTTCCATCCGTGCGGATGGTTGCCTCNATTACATACTTCGGTTCTGCCATTTTTGATTCCNCNTTGNTTNNNNCGANNCNNGCTGTGCCNCAGANGCGGGAAGAATCCCGCCATCCGGCGGGCACGNAGACCNCAANGNGGCCAGGAACGTGACTCGAATANTTGNNTCTGGNCNGNCCATGTGGGATTAAACCTCCGTCATTNNANNNTANNNANTNNNNTGTTNCNANTNTGGACAGGCTTCAAGGCAGGTAGAGGGTTACACTTTGTATGGGCAGCGCTCCTGAGACACTCTCGGTGTTCAGTGCCGTTGTTCAAACGGTGTTGAACGACGGCGTGCTAACCCAAGAAGAAAAACGATTGATAATCACGATCGGGCGGGAACTTGAGTTGGACGATGGTGATCCAGTTCGAGTATACAATGCGGTGCTTGAAGGTGAAATCGTTACAGGTGGAAGAAAGCTTACTCGAAACGAGCGAGTACAAGTATACCGAAAATCATGGAGAACTGTCAATTTCAATGATGATGAGTCAATTGATGAAGCAGCTGTCATGAAACGATTGAGGGAGGTTCTTGACTTTTCAAAAGAGGAAGCGGAAGAACTCGTCAAACCTCTACGCTCAACCTCTCAACCCCCTGTTGAAGATGCGAGTACAATTTCATCCCGATTCCGACGGATGTTCGGAAGGTGACGTCGTGCCCGACCCTCTTGATGATCATCTGGAACAAGTCACATCGAAGATGCTGAAACGACCAAAACGGCTGATGAAACATCTCAGAGAANCCTATCCAATAGGAGTACCTGCCTTAGCAATGAAATCGACTACGGATCGAATTGGAGCGCATGCAGGGTATTCATTTCATCTAGGTACGCCTGAACCTGAACTGCAAAGAATTGCATCTTGGGTACTCACTAGAATGGAAGGAGAAGAAGAGCGTATTGAGACATTGATTGGTAGACTATGGCTTCGATTTGGGCGGGAAGACCTCGTCCTTTCTTCTCTCCTACTCGCTAATCTACCAGATGGAACACACAATTCAGATTGGCGTTGGTTAACACTCATTGATCTCATTAAACATCGACGAACAAAATTTGGAAGTATTCCTTTGGAAGTGATGCTCCTACATATCGAAGAAATGGCAAGAGCGGGACGAATCGAAATTCCATTGAATTTGTTGAACGATATCTTTGATGACAATGATTCGATGCAGGCATTGGGAATTCTCGCAGCGCATCAACGATATCGAAAAGGTGGAGCTCCAGAGGGAGTCCTTCTAGCTCTCAAGAATTTAAATCTTCCAAAAGGTGATGGATTGCTTCGAAGGATTCGTGATACTCTTCTCTCCAGCACGGAAGCATGAAAGATACCAAGGTGAGAGGCTCAACCATGGGCATACCCCTCGTCCCTGCCGAGGAACCTGTGGTCGAACCAGTATTGGAATGGACGATTAGACGTGATGCAGAGGATATTCGAACTCTAATGGGGTGGATTACAGCCTCCACTAAACGACGCGAACGTGAAGCTTTGATTGTTCGAACGCGAGAGCTCCTCGCTGAAATTGAACATGCTGCCCAAAGATTGGATGAACTCAGGTAGGTGAGTGTATTCGAGGATTGATCCTTGCAGGTGGACATTCGTCTCGGATGGGTTTAGATAAGGCATTAATGAAAATTAATGGAATGACGTTGCTTGAAATTACGGTTCAAAACCTAGAAAATTCGGGTGTGGAATCAATCCATGTCCTCGTAAAGGACGGTAGCCAAGCAGATATCTATCGTAATAGGTTAGGTGAACGGGTGTCATTCCATCTTGATCCACCAGATACCAAAGGACCATGGGAAGCCCTAGTAGCCATGCTTCAACAATTAAATGACAAAGAAATCGTCCAACTTCTACCAGTAGATACACCGTGGTTCGACGATATGGCAATAAATTTACTTCAAGAAAAAATGAAACACATACCTGAATCTGTTGGAGTATTACCAATTAATGACCATGGAAGTCACCCATTATTATCTCGATTCCGTTCAGGAAAAATATTGCAAGTAATGCTCTCACAACCTCCTGAATCACTTCGATCATTGTTCAATAAAATCGAATTCTCNCCAATTTATACAGATGATTTTCAGCANGCTGGATGCCATCCAAATTGTTTGTTGAATCTCAATCGTCCTGAAGATTTTTCCAAATAACTATCTCATTTTCAAGTCGAAATCTNCCTGCTGCAAAATCAGAAATCACCTGAGGATAAAGAAGGTGTTCTACCACCTTAACTCGTTCTTGTAACATCTCAATGGTATCGTCTTTGTATACTGGAACTTCAGACTGAACAATAATCGCACCAGTATCCACACCATCATCTACGAAATGTACTGTGCACCCTGTAACCGTATCACCTGATGCAATAACGTCACGATGTGCGTGTGCTCCAGGGTGGCGGGGAAGAAGAGAGGGATGTATATTGAGGACTTTTCCCGACCAAGATTTGAGAAAATCTGAAGTCAAAATCCGCATATATCCTGAGAGAATTATGACTTCAACCTCATATCTCTCAAGAACTGATTGTAAAGCCACTTCATGAGCGTGACGACGAGATGGTTGTGATTCTTCAGCAACATCATCTAATGGCACTGCCTCAGTTGCGATACCGTATTCATTGGCGATTGAAAGGCCACCAGCACCTTTGCGATCACTGATTACAACAGATGTGATGAAACAAGGAGAATCCATCCGAGATTCTTGGTCGAGTAAAGCACGCATACCTGAACCGCCACCCGAGATTAGAACCGCGAGGCGCAAAGGAGAGGATGGTGTTCCTACCCGTGGAGCCATCATGGAATAGGGATGGAGATTCTCGTCTTGAGCATATGGACCATTATGAATGATATCCACATCATTTTACCTCACCAGTGACAGGAGGTGAATTAGATGATACAGAAAGAGCGGGTTGAGAGTGTCGACGATATCATCGAAAAATATGCTGTATCAAGCAATCCTGTACGTCGAATCATCTACGTTACCATCGGTTGTATATGCATGGTTTTTGCTGGGATTGGTGTTATTTTACCTGGCTGGCCGACGGTCTCATGGGCAGTACCTGCAGCATTCTTATTTTCNCTCTCAAACGAACGACTCTTCAGATTTACTTTGACAAACCGATTCTTCGGAGCCTCTTTATTCGAATATTATGCAACAGGGAAAACATTGCCATCTCACGTGAAGGCAATTATTACCATAATGATTGGTGCTATGTCCACTTTTTCAGCTTATTTCGTCTGGACTGTATCTACACGTGGCGAAGAGGGTAAACTGCTACAACCTAACACGTGGACTGGGGCTGATGAATTCGCTCTCGGTGCATTTACCATCATGGGAGTAGGGGTTCTCGGAATCCTCTATGTTATCCTAAAGGTGAATACACGCAGTTCAGATTAATGGCGGAACAAACGCGTTCCGGTGAAAATCATAGACATTTTGTGCTCATTTGCTGCATCGATTGATTCCTGATCACGAATTGAACCTCCAGGTTGAACAATGGATGTTACTCCGATATCATGGGCAGCATCGATACCGTCACGGAATGGGAAAAAGGCATCTGATACCATCATAGATCCTTTGGCTCTATCTCCCGCTCTTCGGGCTGCAATTCTAACGGCTTCTACACGACTAGTCTGGCCAGGTCCAATTCCAACTGTAGCGAATCCAGTGGGAGTTCGATCTACTAGTACTACGCTATTGGACTTCACCTGTGCGCATACAGCAACACCAAATCGAGCAAGGTCTCTGTCACTAGACTCTATTCCAATCGATGTGACACACTCTACAGAATCCCAATTAATCTGTGGAACTCCTTCAATTTGGGCTAGCCAAACACCATCGAGTTGCCGATATCGAACTTCGTCAGTGAGAGGAAGAAATGGATCTAGCGTCAACAATCGACGGTTCTTTTTCTGTGAAAGATATTCTATAGCACTCGGCTCAAATCCAGGTGCAATAATACATTCAACGAAGTGACCTCCTATGGCTTCAGCCGTCTTTTGAGTGACTGTTGTAGTGAAAGCAATTACACAACCAAACGCTGATTCAGAATCAGATGCAAGCGCGTCAGTCCATGCTGAAACTTGATCTGTAGATGAGGCAACGCCNCATGCATTTGTATGTTTGATAATTACACACGTATGAGGAAGTTTTGACCATTCAGAACCAATGAGAGAGCGGGCGAAACGAAGTGCTGCATCAAGATCAAGATAATTATTGAAAGAGAGTTCTTTTCCTCCATGTTGAACTGCTGATGCAAGACCTGTAGATGGTAAGCTAGTAGTAGATGAGTCAAACCAACCCGCCATCTGGTGTGGATTCTCTCCATATCGAAGTTGGTGGGCTTTACCTCCTGAAACAAGAAGGCGGGCCGGAATGCCTTCAGGCGATTCCGTCGTAACAGAAAGACGTTCAGCGAGAGTAGATGCCACCATTACATCATATCCAGCAGTCCTTTGAAATGCGGAGATTGCCATCCTTTGACGAAGATCCATTGGGACATTGCTTGGATTCCCATGTGTCTTTTCAAGCGCATCTATGACCTCTTGGTAGTATTTTTTNNGTGGAACAACAAGNACATCTTGGTGACTCTTNGCTGCTGCNCGTAGTAATGTCGGNCCNCCGATGTCAATCATCTCTAAGCAGAACGTCTTCNTCAACNGGNGGNGATTNNTTGGCCACACTTTCNAANGGATAGAGNTTNACACANACAAGATCAATCCGAGAATANCCNANNGAAGAAAGNGTCTCAAGATCATCCAAATTCGAGCCTCTGGCTAGAATCCCTGCATGAATCGCGGGGTGAAGTGTCTTTACACGTCCATCGAATACTTCAGGATGTCCGGTAACATCTGTAACATCGATAACATCGATATTGTTCTCCTTCAACAAACGGGCAGTTCCACCTGTAGACAATATTTCCCAGCCCATATCGCTAATCTGTCGAGCGAATTCAACCACTCCTGACTTGTCATAGACACTAATGAGTGCTCGGGATGAGTTAGAGGTGTCGTTAACTCCCATTGTAACCCACATCTCAACGGGAGCATAGGCCACTTGAAGATTGGTAATTTAGTCTCCTCTGGCGGAAATCACCTGATCGATTCTAAGTAGAGAGCAGGTGGTCTCAGTAGCGCCAATGATTCCATTGAGGATTGTGTCTGTTGGATGTAAGACATCGGCTGGAACCGCGGTAACATTTCCGTCTATTCCTATGCCAAAGAATTGTTCTTTCTGCGAAGATGCGCGAAGAGCGAGAATGGCATCCAGTGAGTCGCCTCCTGCATTTTCAACAAGTGTAGCAGGAACGATATCCAACGCTCTGGCAAAGGCGTTCATAGCAAGTTTTGCTCGATCTGAACGCTGTTCTGCGGCTGTACGAACCATCATTGCAAGACGAATATGCGTAGCACCAGCTCCTGGAAGTAGAGAGTTGGTCCTCGTTGCTAGAGTTGTGCTGCGAAGGGCATCATGGAGTCCCCGGACTATCTCTTCGGCCGCAACACCCTCTGTACCGCCAACGACTATTGTTACTACTTTAGCACCCTCTCCACCGATTACAACTATCTCATCCTCAACTCGATCAGTTGCTGTCCTTCGCTCACAATTCAGCGATTCTGCTCGACCAAGATCACTTGATGCAAGATGGTGAATCGAAGAACTGAGTTTCGCTTGTGTAACATTGCAGAGATTTCTAAGTTCTGAATCATCAAATCCATCGGCGACAAAGACACCTTCGTCAACAAGATGGTGGAGAATATCACGATCAACCTCACCTGAAACAAAAATAGCACCAACATCTAATCTGAGAAGGGACTCAACTAGGGCAACCTTTCTCTCATTTTCCTGTGAAATGAAGCCGCTCAATTGTTCAGGATTCTCAACTTCAATTTCTGCTTCCCGATGTAATTCACGAGCCTTGAGATCGCCATGAATAACGGCAACTCGGAGATTATGCCGCTCTCCTTCAAGTCGATCTAATAATACTCGGCGGCGGACTTGAATTCCACGAAGAAGATAACTATCTTTGATTCCTTTACGGCCGAGAAGATACATGCTAACATCTTCAGCTTCTGACCGTAGCCCTTCAGACGTCTCTCGAGTTACTTGATGGGTTGCCTCAGATATTATCGTAGCAAAACTATCGAGATCTTGGTCCGCAGATTTTCCGCGTAACGCAGTTTTCGCAACAGAAAGAAGAGCATCGCCTTCGACATCTTCAATGGATTTGGATAATTCATGAATTGATTCTTCAACCACTTTCATCGCAGCAAGATAACCATCTACAATCGTCAGTGGGTGGAGACCCATGCGAATCAGTCGATCGGCTTCGACAAGAAGTTCACCAGCTACGAGCAGCGTGCGAGTTACACCATCACCACAAGCATTCTCTTGAGATTCGGCAAGACTGACAAAAGCCTTGGCTGCTGGATGTCGTACCATCAGTTCGGCTACAATTTTTGCACCATCATTGGTTACTGCTGTTGTTCCATCTGTCTTGTAAAGCATCTTATCGAGGCCTCTAGGACCGAGTGTTGGCTTCAAAATATCAGCGAAAGCACGAGCCGCAGAAATCAGTTTCTCTTGAACTGCGGTCCCACTCGTGACGTTCGTCTCAGGACGCACAATCACAACCGGTGGAGCACCTTCTCCTTCGGACATGCAGGGTGTCTGAATCGGGTCCTTCTCAAGAAGTCACCGCGAACCTCACGATTGCCAGATTTCCCAAGTATCCTGAGATTCTGCCTTTCGATAGTGATTAATTCCGCTACCCTCCGGCCACTCTATCCATTCAAATCCAGATTCATCGACAGTGCCTTTGGAATCCAAAGGTGGAGATTCAATCACGGTATCCGACTCCTCAATTATTTCTTCTTCTACGTCAGTAGACGACTCCTGATTTGATTCCTCTTGAACAATGGTATCTTCATTGAATATTGACGTATGATCGTGAGGATCAATGAATGTAGACGGGGTTTCTGGACGTCTGCGGAAAGCTAAGGTCTGAATCAAAACTAATGTGCCCAGGAGAATTAGGAATACTATTTCCAGTAACGGAAATGAGAATCCAGAATCTGATACCTGTTCTACAGAATTTATTGGATTGACATTCTCATCATCATTTCCTGTAGTTTCATTGAGATATGTCATATTCTGGAATGTTTCATTCTCATATGCAATTGAAGTAGAGGAATTTGAGTAAGTGTTGTTCACATAGGTATCGTTCTGAGAAGTTTCATTCTGATACGTATTATTCACATAGGTATCATTCTGATAAGTGGTATTCACGTAGGTATCATTCTGATAGGTGTTATTCTGGTATGTGTTATTCACATACGTTACACTGCCACCATCTCCTGATCCCTGAGGAATTTCTCCTTGCGCACAGCCTTCGGTATTTACTGACAAGCCTAGATTAGTTCTTGGGCAGGTGTCGTCGAGATCGCCGACTCCATCTCCATCATCGTCCCAATCCTCATTGTAGTCATGACAACCGTCCTGATCAAGGTCAATTGTTGGATTTGTTCGCCAACCAGTCACTCCTCGCGGACAGTTATCTGAGGTATCGGGTACTCCATCAGCATCATCGTCAAGATCTTCGTCTGCGTCGTAACAGCCATCTCCGTCATAATCAGTTATGGAACCACTTCGCCAGTCGACCGTTCCATTCGGACATGAATCATCCACATCTGGGAAGTCGTCTTCATCGTCATTATCGTCTTCTTGAGAATCAAGGCACCCGTCGCCATCATTGTCATTGGATGGTTGCGATACCCAACCCGTAGCACCAGTAGGGCAGGTGTCTTGGTCATCATCTATACCATCACCATCATCGTCATCATCCTCAACTCCATCGAGGCACCCGTCACCATCGAGATCTGTATCTACGCTCGAAACCCACCCTGTTTCACCACGTGGACAAGAATCTAGATTATCGTAAATCAGATCATTGTCATCGTCTGTGTCTTCAACTGAATCCTGACATCCATCCTGATCATGATCATTACTCACTGTTGAGGTCCAATTCAATGCTCCATACAAACAAGAATCATCAACATCGAGGATGCTGTCCTCATCATCATCATCATCTTCTACTGCGTCTGCGCAGCCATCTGAATCATAATCAGATACTGTCAATGAAGTCCATCCAGTAGCACCCATCGGACAAGAATCATCGATGTCAAGAACTCCATCTCCATCATCGTCACTATCACAGATATCGCCAATTCCATCATTCTCAAAATCTGCTTGGGACGGATTGTAAATCGAAATACAGTTGTCACGATTGTTAGTAATGCCATCAGCATCTTGATCTGCGCTCATTCGTGAAACGAACAAATCCTCACCATCTGACGATCTTAAAGAGTCAAGGCCAAATGTTCGTATGTTGCTATCGTGGAGTAGTTCGCCAGCCACTTCGATGCTGCCATTACCTGCTGGAATGACTGTCCGTATCCTTGTGTCCCCTACTGGTTGTTGTGCCCAGGACCACGTGCCTTGATCAGAAGCCATTGCTACAAAACCAGTTCCAGCATTTGATAGGGTGGTCAAACCGACACTTACAACACCACTCTTTTCTCCAACTCCTGCAATACTTCCATTGCCTATGAAACGAACATCATAGAGATAATCATCACTTGTTCCGCCTAGGGCAATTGACCAATCCCATCTATGGTTAGAAGCGTTCCATAATGCCATGTATCCATCATACCCGCCACCTGAATTCACAGAGCAGCAATTTGAAAATGAGATTGAGTTTCTAAAATATCCACCAATTACAATATCTCCATTTGCTCGCACATCGATTGATTCAACATCATTGCATCCCGATCCGCCTTGACAAGTCGGCCAATCCCACAACCACATTGTTCGATTATTACCGTGAAGACGAACTAGGCCGCCGGCATCAGAGACAGAAAGACTCTGAGTTCCTCCACTAGGACGATTCCAATAATCTCCTCGAACCCAAAGTACTGCGCCACCATTTGGATGGCCAGCAATTGCATCCACTCTTGGATAATATTGTGAGTGAGAACGTGCTACTCCTATCCAACCCGAACTAGAACGTTGAGCAACACATACTTGATGTTGAGTTGAGCCTGAAAAGGAATTGCCAACAATTGTCACTGTCGAATAACATTCACCTAACACCCATACATCGCCATTTCCATCAGTAACTATGTCGAATGGAACATCGTATGAGTATTGATATCCCTCTAATTTGTCGGCTGAAGACCACCCGCTCCCTGGAACCCAACTAAGCACATGAACGCCCCAACCGCTAGTGATTGAAACTACACCTGGAACGTGCAAGAAGCCGCGCCAATATACAACTACCCACACAGTACCATTAGGAGCAGTAGTCATTCCAATTCCATATGGAATATTGGACTCATCACGATCTTCTCCAAACCAAAAATGTCCAAGATTTGTCCATGCTCCTGTTTCATTGACCGTTGCAATCCAAACATTCTCTTGATTCGTGCCACCAGCAGTCAAATCACCAAATCTCAATCCTTGAGATTCCCCTTGAACAAGAATTGCTGAATGTGTTGAATTTATTCTTTCTTGGTCAACAACCCATTCTGATGAGGTAAACCCTATTTCTACACCCTCAAGATTAGAATTCGGGCCTGGATTGGATGTAGATGCCTCCCACTGATGAATCACCATATGGGAGAAAGGAGCATCAGACGCGGGAGTAGAAAGTGAAGATGTATCTGAACCTGTAAAATCCCCATACTGTCGAGGTAAGCTCGACCATGCTCCAAAGGCAAAATCTGTACCACTCGGATTATCAATTGCATCTACATCAAAAATATGAGAATTACTTGAATGGCGGTAATAGGAGTTTGAGATCGATCCCGTACTTGAGATTCCAAGAAAATATGCTGAAGGAGAAGAACTTCCATAGAACTGTCCAGAACTTGAGCTCCCACTGAAACATAACCTATTGTCACCTTTACTATGAATCCCAAATGCAATGTTGCTATCCACTACAGTAACTGTTGGATTCCATTGTTGATAACTTGAATAGTAATTTGACGTTGAGTAACAAAAATTAGACCTTATTGCCCAACCGATTGCTCCTACATTTGAGAATTTGACAACATAGGCCATCTGATGATTTCTGCCATTAGTAATTCGAATTGACCCCCAAGTAATTTCATGTGAGCCGCTATTGTTGTAGAAATGCTCACCCGCTACAAACACATTTCCAGCGTAATCCCAATCCACCATCCAAGCCCTGTCGTTAGCAGTAGCAATTGGCTTCCGGCCCCATTCAACTCCAGTACGAGCAACTCGCATCACGATACTGTCTGAGCCTGTTCCACCACCGTGAACAATTGTGGTTTGATCAAGAATCAAAGATGTGGAGCTAAATT
>PATC01000013.1 GCA_002712285.1 Methanobacteriota archaeon | reverse complement strand
CCAACGCCTTTTTTTGCTTAACAAAGGCTTTGAGGGATGCATCTTCTTGACGACCCACTTTTGAGTCCGAGGTTTGAGCACGAAAGTGGAGTGCAGTCCCAAATAGAACAATGAAAGCCATTGCTTCGACAGCAATGAACGGAATATCAGTATCGATAGAGACGTTGTCAACACCTCCGAGATCAGCTAGATTCTTGAAAATATCACGAACGACCAAAAGTGTGACCACCTCAAATTGTTTTCCAATCGAATTTGAAAACGAGTCGGGTATAGCTCGAATCAATTCGTATACTTCGTATGCGAGAATAATGGAGAAAGGTGTGTAAAGAGCATCAAGATACGAGTCAAAAAATGGCTCTAAATCGTTTGAAACAATGATACTCAAATCAAAAAAAACACAACAGACGAGATGAAGCAGAAAGCCGGCAATTGCAAAATTAATTGCCATTCGCCTTAGGAATGCATCGGTTGATGGACCTAGCAGCCGGTCAAACACTTTCGATTTGTTCACATCTAACGATTCGTAGTATATCGTAAATACGATTGTTCCTTTGCATTAATGGGTAGGGTTATGGTTTCCAGTTTCGATGTATTACATGCGCTGGTCCTTCAATAGGAGGCTGTTCGTCCATTCTGTCGAATAACCAAATAGCCCAATCTAAAACCTCAGTTTGTTCAGTGAGTATACCCTGATTTCTTGCATTCCTGTCAAGAACTTCAATTAGCGTTCGAAGTCTTCTTCCGATCATTCTGTTTATTGGTTGCATAAATCTAGTTACTGCATTGAAAGATAACTGTCTTCCAAAAGTCATCAATCCAATTGAATTCGTATTAATTGCCAAGAAATTTAGTGCATCCTTTTCCTTTCTGTCTAGTTTATCTAAATCTTCAAGAGTGAAATCGTCAGATAATTTATTGATTAAAATCGATAACCCTGATTGATAAATAGGTGATGATAACAGATTTGCAATTTCTCTTGATGCTTCACTTTCTTTTGATTTATTCAGTTCGGTAATTTGTCTTATACCAAATAACAATGTAACAAAAATCGCCAATCCTCCAAGGAGTTCCCCAAGGTTAGCGGCGTCTTCAAGATTCATGGTTTCGATTTGTTAGTTCATTGAATAAAAACTGCTCTGAGCTGTAGTATCAACTTTGAGCACAAGGGTGTAATGAGGGTGGTCACTGTGTAAGCCCTACGTGTATCTTCTGGTTCAATTGTTTAACCCTCTGAAACCAATAATCAGTTACTACTCAATTCCTCGTAAAAGGTTTGTAATTGCTTCTTTTTAGCGTCATAGTCAATTTGTGCTCCTTTTTGAGTATACACTTCAAATGCATCCTTGGCGCTAAGTTCGCCTGTCTCAATCAGACCTGTAAGACACTTTTGCACCCACGTCATCGCTTCTTGTAGCCCTCTTAATTCAGAATCGAAATTGACAAGGATTTTCTCGACCTCTGTGATAGTCTTCAGTTGATTGTTCTTGATTGATTTCACTATTTCTGCACCTTGATCTTTAATGAATTTTTGACGACCAAGTAATGTGCATAAATCACTCACTAAGAATTGTAGTAATGCCATGTCAACTCCTTCCTCAGGTCGTCCAGCAATGGCCATCTGACGTGCCACTTCATAGCACATACAGAGATTATCGTAATCACCAGTGAGGACATTCACCTTGACAATGAATCCACGTATATCTGGAAGATATTGAATCCCTGGGCCCTCAATTGGGTTTAGATCCTCATCAATAACAAAAATTCCTAGTGCCCCATCTAATACTGCCTGTGATTCTAAAAGCTGTGAGTAAACAGAATCTCTGTTGGGTCTGATATTGTTGGCAGTAATATTCTGTGTTTGCCCCTTTTGATAATTTGTGGCAAACTTCACCTCAATGGCAATTTTCGTCTGCTTGGTGGAATCAATCGTGATTGTGGCAAGGGCATCGCCAGTTTTGTTACCATCCTTTCCTTCAGTCCCAGTAGCTGCAACTACGTCGTCATATCCCATTTCGGTGCAATGAGAAATCAATGCAGTAACTACATCATTCTCTAAATCGGTCTTGAATTTATTATCCTTCTCAAGTTTATGCTGCAACACATCCATGTGCGTTGAGAGTAAGTTATACTCACCAGATATTTCAGAATTGAATAGTTTCACCGCTTGTGCGACACGNCCCTGTTGTGCAGCNAGTANCCCAACNTTCANAGCCTTCTCAATGACGCTCACNCGGTCNCCTTTTTTGACCTTTGAAGTATCAGTTAGATATTGGTAAATTGTTGGATGTAAAGTGATTGTCAAATTATTGAACNTGACAGTAAAGTCGTCGCCGTCAACTTCAATTTCATTCTTCTTAGCCATACCATCCCGAGAATATACGATTAATTAAAATCATACTTGTTCTTTATTATCGATGAAATTGAAATTGTACGAATCAGGGGGTACTCAATGTACACTCGTAGATTCTGAGGGTTACGAAATTCGAATAATTCAGAATTAGAATTTTCAATAACCTATAACGGAATCAAGCATTTTCAAATTAAGTGTACTATACGAACTCGATAAGCGAGAGTGGGGCCGTGGCCGGGACTTGAACCCGGGCTGACAGGACCACAACCTATCGTGCTAACCGCTACACCACCACAGCCATGGAAGTATTCGGACGAACTTCGCGGTACTTATGAAGCGTTCCACTACCTAAAGTGATACTCATCGACCCATGGGGTTGAAGGAGAATCGGCACCTTCGATACTCATGGATCGACGGTCGACTGCCACACTACTTTGCCTCCTTTTCGTCGCAGTCCTCTTTTCTCCAACCATACAAGCAGTCACAGTTGTTCGTGCAGACCCTGTGGAAATGCTTGTTGCTGGAGATTTTTCTGATATCAATCAATGGGCACTAAATGCGGAGAGAAATGATACCGAACCTGCCCCCTATACTTCAATCAGTATCAATTCTGAAAGTATGGTTATCGAACACGACCGCCCAGAAAATACAGCTGAAACCCGTATTTGGTCGTCCTCCTCATCAACTGATTCGACAGCTGCAACAGGACAACCAGACGGCGGAGTAGCTATCTCAGATGGACCAGATATTCGTGTTGATGGATTCGATTTTGGAACAACGTCCAACAACCTTCTGCTAAATGTGAGCCTAGTATTCGTTTTCGAAATCCCCGATACACTGCAAGATGATGAAGTGAATTTCATCATCGATCGGGGGGAGGGTCCAATTCTGATTCACACAATCCGTCATACTTTCCAACCTACTATCTACACCCAGTCTGCACCCCTCATTATCAATGTCGATGATGATAATGAACCATTTACGTGGGACGATATTGAAACCCTTGATGTTCTAGTCGATTATGTCTCGGTGAACAACGTCGATGATTCTCAACTAGAACTGGATGCCGTGGCAGTACATGCACGCCACAGAGCGCCATGGTACGCGTTTGAGACTGCGACTGCGGTCCATACGACACCATCTCTTGATTTCCCAGTATTAGATTTCAATTCCCTCGATGGCATAACAGAGGATTTGACTGTCGCATCTTGTGGACTTACTCCATCATCATCTGCTGAAGGCAAATGGACAATAGAAGATATACAACGCCCGTATATTCAGCAATGGGGACGAGTGCATCTTTCGATGGAAGGAAATGCCTTAATCCAAATTCGTGAGAATGGACAAACTGAATGGACTTCAATGAGTGATGGGGACCTTATCCCACTAGATGTAGATAATATCGATTTACGTGTAACCATTCTCTTTGGTTGTATCGAGAGATTGAGAATCGACATCAATGATCCTATGCTAACCTTCGACTATGCAATTTCAGGAGATTCTAATGGACTTGTAAGTGCTATCTCTACCTTACGAATCGCACTTGGTGGAGCACTAGTCGAAGAAATTCCAATTACTGCATCCAGCGGAACAATATCTACGTCTGTCGGACACCTCCTTGGTACCGATGGAGAATCACTCACCATTGGTATAGGAGCCCGTTTCCAGTGGTCCTCAGATGGTGATTCTGAATCGATACAGATTAACATCGGTCAGATAAGCATCAGCGGAGCATACGTGGTCGAATTCGATCAAGACCCAATCTGCCAAGAGGTAGATAATCAGACCTTCAATGAGGATGAGCCCGGCCGGTATATTCCCTTCCGATTCTACTGTAATGATGATATCACTGAAACCGATTCACTGATAGTCACAGCAACTTCCAGTGACCCCACAATTCTAACCTCCTCGGTGGTAGAGGGGGAACTTCTACTCGTACCTCAAGTAGAGAAGAGTGGAGATGCAGATGTGCAAATCATCGTCGAAGATGAGCGAGGCAACCAATGGATGCAAACGCTCCCTGTGTCGATTCAACCCGTAGATGACGCACCCGTTTTGACTGGTTTCGTAACCTCTGTTTATATGGAAATCGGAGCACCACATATGGTAACTGTGAACATCACTGACATCGATAGCAATAATCTACAAGTGACAACAGATATTTCTTGGGCAACTGCTACTCAATCCGGTTCGGAACCTGATTCTTGGACACTAACCTTCGCTCCATCTGAATCAGGACAAACCTTCGTTGAAGTAAGTGTAGATGATGGCACTACTACTGTAAATCGTACCATTGAAATCATCGCTACCTCCAATCCGGACTTGACCGTAGAAAGCATCGATCTAATTCATGCTGATACAGCCTTAACCGAACCTTATACAGTTGAGAGGGGGCAAATCATCTCAATTCGAGTATGGGTCCGTAACACAGGTATTGTCGAAGCCAATGGTGTAGACGTAGAATGCCAAGTAGGGGACGCTTCCTTACCAAGTGATACAATTGCCACAATTCAACCCGGTGGATTGAATTCAATTGTTTGCAATTGGTCAGCTTCCGGAGACGGTGACATAATACTCTTCGCCACTGTGGATTCGAATGGCCTAATCGATGAAACTAATGAGAATAACAACGATCGTTCAATTACCATCAGTATCACCGAAGCAAAAGAAAATCCTGGAGAGGGAACATCGAGTGATAGTAACTCGAGGTCTCTGCCAATTGTGATGTTACTGTCTATCTTGATAGGTGGTGGAGCCGTTGCGCTGTATGTGTTCGGACCTAGCAAAATCCAACGGACTCATCAATTGCCTACTCAGCGCCCTAAGAATCGGGGATGAACAAAGAGCGCAGGGCGGATAATGCAAAAAAGACCGTCAATCTTGATATTCAGAAGGATGGACACAAGCCTGCTCAAGACCTCCTCGGAGGCGATGAGCGGGTGTGTGTGAATGATGCAAAAACTGCTCGTTAGAGTGGAAACAGAGGAGTGGGTATACGAAGCCTATGAGTTGAGCTGATTCGGACCACCCTGCCACTTACGTGGGTAGGTTTCCGACGGCATCAACACAGTATGGGGTCGTGCGACTTCGCCAGTTTCAATTGATGGAATCTCAGATGTGCTACGCGAAGCGCTAGCAACAGCAACCACTTCCCCCTTCATACTCCAGAGAACTATGTCATCACCTGCCTCAAAATCACCATTGATTGCTTGGATCCCAGGTCGAGTCAACACTGCACCGTGGGCAACCGCAGCGACAGCACCATCCTTCAGGACGAGACCTGCTCGTCCATCGAAAAGAGCATCGATAGGTGAAACAATCCGAAGCATAGCGGATGCATCGCCATCCTGCTTCCACAAATGGACTGCATCAGTAAGTTCCTGCATCGAGATAATCTGCTCCTCAGTAAATCGACCAGAGCGTGTTCGTCGTAGTTCAATCAACTGAATCGGGGCATCAATCAATAGACCAAGATCGCGTGCTAGCGTACGGATATAGGTCCCTGCTGCACATGCTACACGGACAACTGCTAGGCGTTCTTCTGTATCGAGAATTTCAAATGCCTTAATTCGACGAGTCCTCACTTGAATCTTGACAGCAGATTCTGTAGGAGGGACATTGTAAATCTCACCACGAAGCCTGTTCACTTGCGTGGCCAAGGCCTCCATATCTGCATCTCCGCCAACCTTGAAGACCCCAATATACTCCTTATCATGACCAAGGACCTGAGATGTCAATCGACGTGCTCGACCAGTCATGAGAGTCAAAACTCCAGTTGCAAACGGATCGAGAGTTCCACCATGGGCGAGATGAGCAACCCCGAGGATATCTCGCGCCCAAGCAGCTACTTGGTGAGAAGTCGGACCAGGGGGTTTGTCGATTAGAATCAATCCTGAATCTAGACGTTCTTCGATGGAACGCTCCCATATCGGAGCCCCACTTGCTTCATCGGTAGTAGCCGCACTGTCAAGAACACGGACTGTCAAGATGAGCCCCCCATTGCGGCTAGAACAACCTGAAGAACATCTGTCGCGGAAGGCTTTGTTCCATCGATTACAAGGTCATAGGGTTCCATGGATAAGATGTCGATGTCGTACAACTCGGTGTAACGCTGCCGGTCTGCTTCCTCACGAAGAAGCGATTCCTCACGTCGCCTCACATCGTCACCTTCACGCATGGCGACTCTATCTAGTCGCTCATTCAAATCAACTTCAACCCAAATTCGTAGACAATCGATATCATTTCGATAAGCCCACCATCCTGCAAGCCTTGATTCCACTATCTCAGGACCTTTTGGATCTTCCATTGCCTCAACAAGACGGTGATCTAATTCTCGATCTACTGTAGGATTAGATTTGCAAAGTTGAGAAAAATCAGCAACAGATAGACCACGATTAGCCGCCTCTTCTCTGAACACATCACCTCCGTTCAACGCAGACCAACCTTTCACCTCACAAATCCCTTGAACTAGAGTAGATGTGCCAGAACCTGGCAATCCACTTACAGTAATGCGGACCATGATATGGCCTCAGCCTCGGAAGCTTTCCCAACACACATTGCATCGAAGACGACCGCCCTTCCCTCGTACGATATTAGAAGAATCGCATACAGGGCACTCACCCTGTACTGCGGTAGGAGAAAGAATCGTATTGGCGGACTTAGGCATAGATTCCTCCTTAGACGACCTTTTACGACGACCTCCTCGTTGCGATTGACGAACCTTCATCGAAGACGATGTTTCCTTCGGGTTATCCTTCAACATCGCAAGCAGTGGTTCAGGAATCTTTTCACCGGCAATCAATAGTGGATGAGTTTTGTATCTAATCAATCGGATATGACGATCGAGAATTCGGCCTAGTGGGGCACTTAGACAGATGTAAACAAAGACCCATGCAGGGAAAATCCACAGCACACGGGCTTGCATGGCCCACTGTGGCCTCCATGGTAGACTCAAATGATCTACACGGAAAGTGTCTACATTTGTGTACATCCAACCAAAAATACCGAAGATGAAGACCATCGTGAACATCATCGGCCGCATCATTGCAGTTTGCATTTTCATCTGCTCGGGCATCATCTTCTGTTGTATACGAGTAATCTTCTCTAGACGGGCATGGTTTCGCTCTAAACGCGCTTCATTCATGATTGATCGGAGTTGCTTGTTACGATGACTGAAGTGTGCCTGCTTGATAGGATCCATGAAGAAAGAACGAATGATTGTATTGACTACCATGATTGAACAACCGAGAATAAATACTGTAGGAATGAACAGAGTATCATGAAACGGAATTGCAGGTTCCAGAACGGTTCCAGCAAACAGTGAAAGGGTTTCCCTAACGGACGGGATGAAGATAAAAAATGACATCACAACGAGCATCAACAATGGGGTAAGCATACTCCCCATCGGGACCTCAGGGTCATCGGATGGTTGGGCCACATCTCATTTTGACGAACGAAGTTGAATGAACCATTCGGTCCAGAGCCATCATCGAAAGGCTTGATTCATCCGAGTTTACTACAACTGGTATGGACGGACCCGATGAGACCCTTCGTGCTGCAATGTCAGCAGAATCATCAGGAAATAAGGGCGAGGCTGTTAGGATCCTAAAGGATGCCATAAAACGCTGGCCACAACACGCGACTTTTGCTGTCCATCTCGCCGAATCATATCGATCAATAGGGGACCACAAAGCAGCAGTAAAGGTACTCAAGAAGGTCATCAAGAACCACCCTGAGCGACTCGACGCGGTTCTAACCTCTGCTCGCTCAAACCTAATTCTCGGTAAGGCGAAAATTGCTGAAAGACAGTTTATGCGTGCTCTTTCAATTGGTATGGACCCGATTGAAGGCGTGGTCTCGATTTCTCGATGTTGGATGTTACGAGGCCGCAACCAAGAGGCATGGACAAGTGCATTAGCTGAATTCAAACGAACAGGCTCCATCCATACAGGGTTGCATGAAATCTTAACAGAAATTGCACCAATCCTTGGCTATCCAATCCCTGCAATGGATCCCATTGCAGAACAAGATAGAGTAAATTCGAATCTAAATCGAAAAGATATGCCTAGTTTGGAAGTACCGTCACCTCATGAGGAAAAACACATTTCTCCTAAATCTACAACTGATGCATCTGAAATCCTAGATGAACTCCTCAGTGGCCCAGAAATTAGTCAAAAAATTCCAACGGACATTTTAGACTTTGAACTCTAAAAATCAAAGAAATCTGAAGGAGCAGGTTGGACAAGTAGGGCTTCCCGGCGGGCAGACCTCTTTACAGATTGGACACTCGATTGGGCTTCCTTCGGTAGCCTCAGATGATTCTTCAGCCTCAACTGCTACATCATCATCTGAACTCTCTCCAGAGGAGAAAGAATCAGCCATCAGTTTGTCCATCATAGCATCCATCATGTCGTCCTCACCTTCAGAGGAAGTATCCTCATCCGTGGATTCATCTTCGACAGGCGATTCCTCAGCTGCAGCATCTTCGCTGTCGCTTTCCTCTGAGACACTTTCATTTTCAGGAGATTCTTCAGAGGTTGCATCATCTTCCGATTCAGAAGAATCCTCGTCATCGTTAGAATCATCATTATCATCATGTGATTCCGTATCAGATGAATCGGAGTCCCCACCCCATGCTTCTGCTGCATTGGTAAGTTCCCTCTCATTGAGGTAACCATTGTCGTCATCATCGAAACTTGAAGCGTGAGCTACGAAGCCCTCTCGGTCTTCAATGCCATGCTTTTTCATGACACGGTCTAGAACGTTATCTGAGAATCCCATGGACTTACCAGACGAAGGTTCTTCTCCTTCATCATCATCATCATCCACTGTCTCATCTACAACCAAAGCCGGTGCTTGGTTATTGTAATCCTCATCAATTTCATCACCGAAAGTCACACCGTGGAACTCTTGAGCGGATTTGACTTCAAACTCGCTATCAGCATTACCAAGAATCTCATACATGATTTCAATTCGCTCATCTTTGGCTATCACGCCAATATTCCAGACGACCTTGGTGCCCTCATCGTGAACCTCTTCGCTGTGGGCTGTGTCATGCTCGTTGCCCTTAGTAGAATCAATTCGAGTGCTTTTCAGTTCAAATCCATGAGGAATCACATCATGGATAATCAAATCTTCAAGCGCAGTATCCGACTTATTGTGGAACATCACTAGGACCTCATAGCGTCCGGCTCCACCGGCAGGGAAGACCTCCTTTCCAGTGTTGAATTTACGTCGCTTGTGACTAACTCGTAGAGTTGGAACTTCCTCGGCACCACGAGTAGCGATAGGTCCATTCTTCTCCGCACTGAAATCAACGCGAACTGGCGCAGTCACTAACTTGTTGTCTGGACTTGGATCAGGTGCATGGACCTTGTAACGAACTCGAAGAGTAGAACCATCAGACAACCCAATGGGACCCTTGGTTCCAACCGTTATTCTCAATGTATGACCTGGGCCATCTGGAGATACATGCTCTTCCTCAATGGTTTGACCATCTTTTACGTCAACTTTGTACATGTCTGAAAGCAGTTCATCGCCATCAATGTCTAGTCGTACTGATTCAAGATTAGGAGAGGCAAACAAACCAGGAATGTCATCGCTGATTCGCATTAGATTGATGTCTGCGCTTCCAGTGTTCTTTACCTTCATTTCGACATTGATGTCTGCTGGCCGGTAGGACTTGAGCACAGCCATGTCCATTGCCTTAGACACATCAGCTTCTAGGACTGTAAGCACTGTAGGCTCCATCGTGATTGTTCCGCTGGTTGAGCGGGATGCACGAGGTATTACGCTGTAAGTCAACTCCTGACTGAAGTTTGGCTGATCTCGGGAATCAACCGATTTCTCATCGCTCTCCCATCGACCTCCAGGCTTGACATCATCTGGAACATCCATGATGTCAAACAGTGGTTCGGATTCACCTGCGATATTGACCCGTAGAAGAACGAGATCAACTGCAAAAGATGATTTGTTCTCAAAGACAGCTTGGCAAGCCCAAGTGTCTGGACGTTCACCTTCATTCGCATTCATGTAGGAGAAACAACGTGAACAACCATCTACTTCCTGGAAGCCAGTACCGGAAAGTGTCGCAGCGGCCTCATAGGTAACTGTGGTTTCGCCTGCATTGAAATCACCCACATCTGCAGCGATAACATCTGCAGAAAGAGCGAGTTGAGTTGTTGAACCTGCAGGTAGAGTACCAATGGACCAAACGAACTCATCTCCATCAATAGTGATGTGATCATGGTCATGGTACGTGAACTGTGAAGGGATTGTGCGACACAACTTGACATCAGTAAGATCACAATTAGCGGTATTTTCGACATTAAGAATCGTGTTTACTAATACTGCCTCATCCGAATGTGAAAGAGATAGGGATGGCTTTTCCCTCTCAGGGTGGGTGTCAATTTCTTCAGTAACTCGAATCATCTGTGGCCCTGATACCGAATAGTCGAATGTTGAATCTGCACCAGCTTCAAGTTCGCGCACACGAATGCGGCTATCCTCAAAGTCCGTATTATCTGTAGAGGCTAGGAACACATCGAGATCCCACAATCGATCTTTATCGCTTGGATTCTCAAGAGTCAACGCACCATCGACTTTTTGCTTCTGGACTGAACCGTCACTAGATACATGTGTATTCTCTACCTCATGCAGCCGGACATGTAATTTGTCTCCAATGATTGAATCTACGACAGATACCGGTCGAACACGAGCACCAGTATGATCTGCAGTAGGCTCACTGACTGGCATATCGAGAGAACCAGCATCTACTGGTTCAGACTCAATGCTCAAAGAATCCAATGCATCAGATACCTCGACATCAGGCTCATCTACGGATGCCTCGTCAGAAGAACCAAGCAAATCAGATGCGAGAGAATCTCCAAAATCGGCTAGTGGATCTGCCGTATTTTCTACATCATCATTGGATCCACCATCTAGTTCTAGAGGAGATGCTAGAAGATCTCCTCCAAGCAAATCAACCGGAGGCCCTGGTGGTGCAGGAGGAGCATCCATCGGAGGAGTAGGAGGCGCCAGTAAGTCATCTCCCATAGGTGGAGCCGGAGGCGCTGGAGGAGCATCCATCGGAGGCATAGGTGGTGCCATCAAACCGTCACCCATAGGTGGCGCCGGAGGCGCTGGAGGAGCATCCATCGGAGGAGTAGGAGGCGCCAGTAAGTCATCTCCC
>PATC01000012.1 GCA_002712285.1 Methanobacteriota archaeon | reverse complement strand
CGTCGTTTATATCATCTTCATCGAAGCTAACGTGAACATTTTCTGAGATGCCGAATCGCAAATAACTGTATTCGATACCGTCTCCATACACGCCCGAAATTCCTTGCGTAGGATTGGTAGAGAGGCGAGCGTCAAGGCTTACTCCTGTCCAGTAAGTCTTCGATTGAGAGCGCACAAAACTCTCAATCATCGTGATTTCGCCAGCATCGAGAATGGTTGCTGACTGGATGCGAATTTGTAGAGGACTCGATTTAATTTCGTAAGAGTCTTTCAAATCAATGTCGACGTCAATAGCACCTTCGATATCGAAAGGTGTGGCTCCTAGAACCGCGGTAGAATCTAGTGCCAATCCTCGATCTAGGAAGTCGGCAAGGTGTTGTGGACTTGAGATGAGGTGGTTCTCCAATACTTGGATTTCAGCATCGCTGATTTCTCCATCTTGGATTTCTGAATCGATTAGGCTAGATTTGCCTGAACTAATTTCTCTCCACCAAGACGTCGAATCAAGAGTGTCATTTCCGATATTATCCAGTCCCCAACGCATCCAAACAGTTACTGCGCCATCGATATCTAAAGTGCTGACTCGTTCTAATCGATCACCTGACTGTCGGAGATCAAGATCATAGTTGAGGGTGCTACCGCCTGTTCTCGCCGGCTCGCTTCCAAAATTCCAGCCACTACCCCCACTTTCACTACCATCTAATTCGATTTGGTGAGAAATCTGGACTTGAATGGAAACGCCATCCTGTGGCTGCAGTGTGAAATTCATCGTGTATGTTCCACTATTACTGCCTGCAGGGACACTCCATGGATAGACAATTTCTACTCCCGTTGTAGTTGTACTAATATATGGGACATCATCCATGATGATTCCATTCATTTTTGCTTCCATATTTTGGAGATCTGCCAATTCTGCAGCATAATCTGAATGAAGACGTATTGGGAGATACACAACATCTCCATCTGCATTTGGTTCTAGCATATCGATTGTTACAAGTGGAGAATTCATGATGAGTCCCGCGTCAGATGATGGACTCCCCCAAGTCAGAAACATCTCAGAATTGTCATCTGGTGAATTCCAAATCACTCCACCCTCAAGGTAGAAAATGAGTTTCAGAGTATCGCCTTGGTTTACTTGTATCTCATCAATCTCCACTGGGATGTCGTATGTGCCTCCTCGTCCACCAAAAGCAAATCCACCATCTGTGAATGAGGTGCCACCAATGATAATCTCAGTGGACCAATTTCCTCCTGCGGTTGATGCACCCTCAACAACGTAGTTGATTCGATGAGTCCAGGTGCCACTTGGGATTATACCATCTGCTCCGATGGTTTGTTCGAAAGTATACAACTCTGTTCTAGAAGCTGCACCTTCTGATTCAATCTTAAGTTCCTGTAGATTGGTTAAGAGAGTTTTAGAGGGGGTAAATGACCCTGTGGAATCACCAGCGTCGCCGATGAAAAAAAGTGTGTGTTCAACAGCACCCTGATGGACAGTTCCGCTGGCCGCGGAGGTATTTTCTATACCATTGTAAGGAACCATCATCAGACACACAATGACGAGAATAGTCGTAGATACCCGCCGCATGCCCATTCCAAGTCCGTCCTATCCTTCAACCGTCCGGCGTTTAATCTAATCATGGAGGTAAGTCATAATGGGGGTGCCATCATCCATAATTTTGGTAACTCTTGCAAATCCTACTCGTTCAAGTTGGACGACATTTCCTAATTCAAGATTAACATCTTCGAGACGGCCAGAATGTCGCTCAATCTGATTATCCTTAACGACAAGAAGAATAGCATTTCTAGAGTGATGATCCAAAACCCAGTGGATAATTTGACGTCGGTCAGAACGTTCGAAATCTTCCACTCTTGCAATTTCTTCCGAGAATGTAACATTAGCGAACTCTTTCAGTCGCAGGCTATTATGACCCATATCTGATGTTTGTAGGTGGATAAAATCTCCATCTTTAGGAGCAGGCCACAATCGGTTACCCATCGAAGCATTATCTGGGTGAGANGGTATACTGAGATTATTTGATGGCCATGNAATTCCCATTTCCAATCGTCGAGATATTGGTTCTTGGACAAAGGAGTATCTGGGGGTGATGGATTCTATGGCCTTGACGTTGTGTGATTCGATAGTTTTCATTGAGACCGAGATATCTTTCTGTGTTAGTCCAAGTTCTAGCCAGAAGGAACGAATTGCTTCTGGTGCGAATCCCTTTGAACGAAATGCAGCAATAGTGGGTAGACGCGGGTCGTCCCATCCAGAATAGGTACCTGCCTCGATATCAGAGCGCATCGTACTGGTTGAGAAGCCTCCGAACTCGTGAACCTTGACTCTACCCCAATACAATGTTTCAGGGTAAGTCCATCCTCTCATGTCATAGAGTAATGTCTGCTTCCGTGTGGAATCCATGAGGTCTTTCCCTCGTACTATATGGGTCACTCCTTGGAGATAATCTTCGATGGCTGACTGGTAGTCAAGTAGAGGCCAAACGCGATACGTATCTCCTACCTTGGGGTGCGGGGTTGTTTGGATTCTTAGAGCCGGCCAATCACGAAGAGCGGGATTTGGTAAGGTAAGATTAGTGCGAATACGAACAACTGCGTCTCCGTCATTCCATCCACCTTGTGGGTTGTTCATCCTCTCCCATCGTTCTGTATTCTCGTTAACAGATAGGTTTCGACAAGGACACGCTTCTTTTCGATCTCTTAGTTGTTTGAAATCACCTGCAGTGCAAGTGCAAACATAGGCACGTTCTGCTTCGATATCCTCAATGACGTGTGCAAGATAGTGTGGCATTCTTTCTGAAGCGGTAACAATTCGATCGGGGGTGCGGCCAATGAGCCATTCGAATTCTTCTACGATTGTACTGTAAGCTTTGATTGAGGGTGGTTTTCTCTTAGTATCCGTGTCGTCGAATCTTAGGATGACTTCGCCTTCATGTAATCGGGCGAATTCACTGTTAATTACAACGCCCCGACTGTGGCCAAGGGACATTGGTCCATTTGGATTCGGAGCGAATCTGAGTACAATTCCCTTTGGTTCCCCCTCAAGAGGTCGAAGTCCTTCACGTCGCTCCTTCACTCTTTTTTCCAACGCTTCTGGAGCCTCTTCTTCGAGAAGGTTTCGAACGTGTTCAAGGCCTTGTTCGTTCGCTATTTTATTTGCTTCATCAACCGCCTCCTGGATTAGGCTAATTAGATCACGTGCATGCTTCTTGAGGTGAGGGTGAGCACCGAACATTCGGCCGAGAACAGATTTCATTTCACCTGCGCCATCATATTCTAGCGCATTTTGGAGAGCGAACTTCCGAATCGCCTTCGCGACTTCGGGGTCGTCAAGATCAGATGTCATCGCTCTCATCCTCCGTTGGGTCGACTTTGCTCTTGACGCTTGCCGAAGACCAATGGTCGATCCGCGATTGTCTTTGGCCTCCAATGATTTCTGACCGTTTTGGAGGGGGGCCGCGACCTGAGTTTGACCAATGCTGCGTCACAGTCTTCCAGCCCCACCTTAGATCTTGATCAGGGTATTCATTTGAGAGGAGCATGGGTAGCACAGATCGAGTGTTAGGATCAGATGGATATCCTGAACCGACATTGAATCCTCGATTCTTAGAGATAGATTCGATGACTTTGTCACGATGTACCTTTGCTACGATTGATGCCGCCCCAACAACTGGATATTCTCCATCCGCTCCATGCCTAGAAATGACTGATTTCACTACTTCAAGGTTAGATACCTTCGAGGAAACATTCCTACCGAAGCGAGCTTCATTGGTATCGCAGGCATCGAGGATGATTTCTTCGATGCTGTTGATTCCTAACCCATTGATTGCTTCGCCAAAGAGGTCGACTTCCAAATCATTGAGAGTTTTCTTTTCCATTGTTAAATCGATACGTTCAGGGGAACATTCGATTATTGAGACTATCCAATTTGGCTCTTTGCAGATAATTTCGTTTAATTCTTCCCGTTTTGCTGCTGAAAGTGTCTTTGAATCGTCCATGCCGAGTTCGATTAGTCGTTGAAGATCATCATCGGGTACAGCGACTGCTGCGACTACAAGAGGGCCGAGTACTGGGCCGCGCCCCGCTTCATCAACACCCACGATCATAGACTTGACTCATAGGTCGAGGTCAAAGACCGTGTCGGTATTCTTCTCGTCTCCTAACAGTTCATTGACGAGATTGTCTGCCGCAGCGAGATTCTCTTCCCTTTCATGGCGATCTAGAACATTGCTGGCTTGGGATAGTTTGCCTTGGTCTACCATTCGAGGAGATTCTACCGAAACTTTAGACTTTGACCGGAAGGACTCGACAAAGGCATCTGAACCTACTTCTGGAGATTCAACAATTTCTCGTGTTCCACTAGTTCGTTTAGAGAAGCGTTTGGTCCAATCTGAAACCGTTTCATTAGATTCAATGTTTGGGGCATTTTTGTGCTTCATCCTCTCAAGGTCTTTCTGTCTACGAACAAGAGCTTGGTTGAGGAGTATAGATCCAACAGCGACGACAATAACCGTCATTACCAATCCATTCCATTCTAGTAGGAATACTAACGTGTTTTCGAATGCAACAGCGATTGCAGACGGTTCATCCTCTGCAATAGGGTTCTGAATTACTGCCGTGTAGTCGATATTTGTCGAAGTTGAAAAATTCTGTTGGGGGTTTCGGATACTCTGTACTGTAAGTTCTAATGTCGCAGTTCCATTTCCTGTGAATCCTTTAGGAACGCTAGAATAAGCCTGGAATGTCATATTCATCCCCTCATCGATATCCATGCATTCGAAGTAACGGATATGTTCGGCTTCAGAATGCAAGGCATCTTCCGGAGGAATTAGGCCAAAAACAGCGTCTACATCCATGTCTAAAGTAACCATGACTCCATCGAAATCATTGCCGTCGTTTCGAATTGTAATTGAGATGATGACATCATTTCCATCTCTCCCATCCTGAGTTGCAATTAGGGACCAATCGATTACAGGTGCGACCTGGATATTTCGTGTGATGGTATCATGTGTAATCCCTCCTGACTTTACCTCGATTGAGATGCCTCCTGTCTGAAGGGCGTCAGTTCCTTCATTGATGGATATCATAATCGGAATCGATGCTTGAGTGCCAGATTCAGTTACAATGTAAGTGTCCGGGGGGGTAGTTACAATTGCCCATGGAGGGTAATCTGTCACATTAATCGTGAATGAATCTTCTAAATTCCCCAGGTTTTCCAATAAAACTCGAGTTATGCAGGTCTCTCCTGGTTCGACGCGTTCACAGGCTGCTGTGTTTTCTTCAGTCAATGATGCATTTCTAACTCTCAGAATTTGAACCGTCTGATTCTCCTGGAGAATTGTAAAAGGGTCATCAGTTCCTTGAGCAAGTAATCGAATGTGTATCTCACCTTCTGCATCGAATGGTGCAGCATATTCAATGATAGCTACACCACTTTCATTTGGGGCGAGATTAGCAATTTTGTATTCATCGAAGACACCAACTGCCCAACCAGAAGAGTACAGGAAATGAGTGGGAGTGGTATTGGATAGTGGATTGCCTTGATCATCAGTGGCTTGGATATCAAGGTGGATGCTTGTTGGTCGATTGCCGAGGTTTCGAACCTCTACAGGAAGTCTGAGTTTATGTCCAGGGTCAATCGTGGCTTCCGCATCAATACTTACAATTTCTATACCAGATACCGGTTCAACCTCTATGGTGAAGTTCCAATCTTCTACAGGTCCTCCAGATACTGGTTGAGCCATTACAGAAACGTTGTGTTTACTTCCAGCGAGCGGCATCCCATTCACTACTATTGGGACATGGACTGTGAATTCAATCCAGATTATTTCTCCGGATTCTAAATTTTGATTATCTCCTCCTTCAGGGGTGCCGTTTCGTGTCCAATCTAGACCCCATCCTGAAATGGATACAATGCTGATATTCACTTGTTCAGAGGAATTCCCCTCGTTAGTCAGATTAACTAGAATCGTAACTGAGGTGCCGGGGGTAATTAGAAAGTTTGAGCCATCTTGATTTCCGAAACGGAGGGTGCTTAGATCAGTAATGTTAGTCTCATGTCCTTCTCTGAGAACTATATGTCCCGCATCTTCAGCGGAAACCATTGTCTCCGATACAGGCGCAGACGTCAACATTAGGAGGAGGAGGAGGGCGATACATCCTCCCCTCAAGGTGTGCATATGTCATGGTCAGGTTCGAGCGGTTTAACCCGTTCCTATCTTTGCGTAACTGGCTCATGATTCAGAGTAATGGATCAGGAATTGCAGAAGAGAGTGCACCTACATCGAATTCTCCGCCTTGAATCGGGACTTTGAGCCCGAATTTTTCGGATACAGTTGGGTCAATTTCTCCAAACTCTCCTACGAAGATATCTCCGACCTTTATTTTCGCACCTCTACCTGGAATCCAAGGTCCTTCTCCATCTTCTATGGCATGAAAACTAACTTCATCTCTTGCTCCAAGATCTCTCATCAAAGCTTGTGCGATTCCTTTTGCGCCTGTGAATCCAGTTCCTATTTCAGCACATGCCCAAGATAGGCGCCACTGATTTGTGTGGCCACGGACAACTTCGCCACATTCCTGAACTCGTTGCGGAAGTTCGTGGTGTTGATTCGCAGAGAGGAGGGAGAGAAGGGATGGGAGGATGCTTTGACGCAAGATAGTATGGTCAGTAGTAATTGGGTTAGCTATACGAGTCACAGCATTTTCCGGTTTCCATCGCATTCGTTCAAATTGGACTTCGTCGTTAGATAGAGTTAGACTCTGAACCTGTTGAATGCCTTGGGACGATAGGCTCTCATTGATTCGGCGGACAAGTGATGAGCGTGCGAGAGGTTTACCTTCAAGAGCAAGGGTCGAAGTGGCTTCGCCTAGACTTTCGTAGCCTATTCCCGTTGCTATCTCTTCTACTAAGTCAATTGGATGTAGTATGTCGAAGCGCCATCTAGGCATTTCGATTACATGGATCAATTCACCGATCGCAGCATCAGCCCAACGTTCCGCTTTTCTTGGCCCTTCTGTTGCAGTACGAGACTCGACAAGACATCCTCCCATGCGTTCTAAAGCACTGGAAATTCTAGATGAATCAATTTTACCACCTAGAATCCGCTCAAGTAATTCTGCAGGAAGGTGATGGCGTCGAGCACTACCCTCGGGACTTTGGAATACCTGGCCTGAGGCTGATGTCATTTGCACACTCTCTACAATTCCACCTCGTTCATGTAAGGCAAGACAAATGAGGAGAAGAGACGCTTCACAGGCCCTTGGGTCCCAGCCGGTGACATCAATCAAGAAGTCTGTAGTAGATTCCACTACTGTGGTATGACTTCCATTGATTATTGGTGGGAAAGAGAGCACACGGCCTACAGCATCTTCAATCACAGGCACAGATTCCATTCCTTCGAGTAAATGTGCATACTCCATTCCCTTTGGATGTGATTCTAGAATCTCATCAATACTCATTGCTTCATCCATGGCCAAGGGGACAAAACGATGTTCGCGACCGACAGATCGAACTTTGAATGGAGGTGCAAGGCTGTTGAGATCGTGGACTCCAATAGAAGCTAGTCGCCGCCGTCGCCCTAATGTGAGGTGGAGTTTCTCTTGATGATCCATTAGGCTCTGAATGAAAGCATCTCTTTCTTCAGTATTGGAACCGGTATCAACTCCACGTACCGCCGCAGCAAGGATTACCGGGCGAATGGTAGCAATATCACTTTCCACTTCCATAGTCATCTCTCCATTTTTGACCTCAAGGATTGGATCCTGTGGCTGCTGATGCAGGAAAGAACGAGCAGCGCGTGTCATGGTCTCGACTGAGAGTAAATCTGCACGGTCAGGAAACACTTCAATTTCGATTTCTTCGCTATTCGAACCTTCGACTACGCAGCCGATATTGGATAATTGTGCCTCCCAAAGATCAGGGTCGTGTACAACTCCATATCGGGAGAGTAGACTCCTGATTGTGGCGTGTTCGTAGGTCACGGTCGGCATTGTGATTCCATTCCGAGCTGTTCATTCTCCGGTTTGACCTCTTCGCTCATTTCCGTGACCACATGGGGAGAGGTTGGCGGTATCCTTCCAATCGCAGCCCGGACATCGCAGCGGATTCGTAAGATTTTGCTCTTAGATGGTGGCGTTTTAGGTCATTCAGACTTGCCGCTCCCATCTGTTGGAGCCAACCGCGCATCTCTTTTTCTCGAGATTGAATGTCTGCATCGAGGGTAGTTGCGATTTTCTTTACAGTGGTTGGGGGGGCTTCATCTCCGATGAATGGCTCGGCAAGAACACCGTGCATACCCGCTGCGACTACTGTCAGTATATCTGCCGCCGTCGGGGTCCAATCAATTCGAAGTAGTACTGACATCTCCGCCTTCTGTTTTGAGAGTACTATGCCGATTGTAGGAAGTGCTGCTATAGCGGGAGCAGATCCAAGTGTCTTGACGTCGACAATCGCGCCTGCAAGTCCCAATTCGGCAGTCATGCGCAGCAGCCTCTCCGTATGGTCGACACCATCCATCAAGAGTACAGGTGCACGTGCAGGGAGAAAGCCCGATGCGACTACAGTAAGTCCATGAATCGCTGATTCAGGCATATTCGGAAATCCACCTAAGTCAATAACTGCCCCTCCTGCTTCAGATAATTCCTCTCGCAAGCTAGAGTAATTCTCTTCGCTAATTCGTACGAAATCGATAGATCGAGGGGATGAATCAGTCATACAAGGTTGAGCATCGAGTCCATTCCCACCCTTGGATGCCCCCTTTGGAAGAATTGGGATCCAAGGGCTTCGCAGATCAAGGCCAGTAGATGCTGACGGCATTTTGATTGTAGATTCTATTGATACCATGTGTGATGTGGAAAGGGCGTTACCATGCGCACATAGACGAAGACCGTCAAATCGACCTGATGAGCCCATTTGAGGAACTTGGATCGTAGTCCCTCCGTCAGCATCAGTTTCGATTACTGTTGCATCCATTGTTAGCTTGAAACTATGGGGTGATAACAGGTCGTTGATTTCGACGAGTTCTTCAGTTTCGATTGAGCGTGATTTAGCCCCTTTTCCTACTGAATTAATTCTTCCATCAACTACAATGCGGCCACCAGTCATTCCTTCTCCGATATTTTCTCCTGCATTTGACATCAGGACGATGGTGCCATCGCTCATCGCTGCTCCAACGCGCTCTCCTGCATTCCCTCGAATTACGAGTAGCCCTCCCGACATTGATTCACCTGCTGCGGCTCCTGTATCGGAGCGTAAAATTACGGTACCACCTGTCATTCCAAGGCCGACATAGTTGCCTGCTTCTTTGGTGATCGTACACTTCCCATCCTGGTGATATGCACATGCCATGTGCCCTACAGTGCCGACTACTTCGAAGAGAGCACCATTGTTAGCGCTACCAACGAGGTCACCCATGTCCCCTAGTAAGCGCAACTTGAGTTTTGCAGGAAGGTGAGTCATCACACCAGTCTCTTGTTTCTTTGGTTTCTCGTCACCATCTCTGCCCCATCCAATCTTGACGGCGCGGTCTAATTGGATGGCCTGATCAAGCATTTTGGATAGGTCCCGCTTTAAGCGCACACTGCGCTGCGTAATCTCCGAACGGGACTCCATGGCTAACTCGGGGGTCAAGACCGTCCTTGACCCCTTCGGCTCGATTCAGCCTGAGAATGGTTGATAGAAGGCCAGTGAAGGAAACGGGCTGAGGACATCACATGAGTGTCAAAGTGGCCATCAATGGATTTGGAACAATTGGGAAGAGGGTGGCGGATGCTGTAGACGCTCAAGACGACATGCAGATTGTGGGCGTTACCAAGACGGGGCCATCATTCGGTTGCGGACTAGCGGCTAAGAAAGGATTCCCACTCTACTGCACATTTGATGATGATACTAGGATCTCTTCCTTTGCTGAATCTGGCTACATATGTCATGGTGGTCTTTCTGATCTTCTTGCAATCGCAGATGTAGTTGTTGATTGTGCTCCTGGAAAGATGGGGGCAGAAAATCTTGCGAAGTACAAAGCTGCAGGTATCAAGTATATTTTCCAAGGGGGCGAGAAACATACCCTTACTGGACAATCTTACACCTCTAGTGCTAATCATGCAGACAATCTCGGTGTTGCTGGTACTCGAGTCGTATCCTGCAATACTACAGGACTTTCTCGCACTCTTGTACCTCTCTACGAGCATTGTGGTTCACTCAAAGTTGAATGTACAATGATTCGGCGAGCTGCAGATCCGGGAGATTCAAAGAAGGGGCCAATCAATGCTATTGCGCCTGTTTTGAAGGTGCCAAGCCACCACGGACCAGATGTCATGACTGTAAAACCTGAGATTGAGATTAATTCCCTTGCTGTTGCAGTACCTACAACAATCATGCACGTGCACGCAATTGTTGCAGACTTGCCTGAAGGTCATGGATTGACTACTGAATCGGTTCTTGAGATGTGGAGAAATACACCCCGGGTGATAATCATGAGCGGTGCGGGCGACAGAATTACAACCACGGCGGAAGTTATGGAGATGGCTAGAGATATCGGTCGCAAGTGGGGCGATTTACACGAGATATTTGTCTGGGAAGATGGAGTCAAACTCAATGGAGACCGCCTCTATTATTTCCAAGCGATCCATCAAGAAAGTGACGTTATCCCGGAAAATGTAGATTGCATCCGTGCTTTGATGAACACAGAAGATGATTGGCGTGCGAGCGTTGCCAAGACGGATGCCGCAATCTCCGCATACTATGGTCTCTAGTAGAATTTACACATCCTCCTAAAACCATGAAAAGGGGAGTATCGCCCTCGCGATTCATGGTCGAGCGTAGATTGAGCGTTTGGCTGGTCTCCCTCTTCCTACTTCCGCTGGTTCCATTGGGTGACGAAATGACCGATATGGATGCGCCAGATGTCGTTGAATGGACATCCAATGAAGCAGCATCGCATTGGTCAATTGGAGGTTCTCCTGTACTTGAAAAATCGTCACTTCGAGCAACTACCGGCCTGTTGCACCCTGTTACTGGAACCTTCGACCCTCTCCTTTCCACGCCGGTGCTTCCTGAGGGGTTGCATGACGATCTAGATGTCATATCTACCGGGTTCCTGATTGTTCAGGACATAGATGCTGACATGAGCGATTTAATGAGTTGGTTTTCGATGCAAGGGTATGATATTCTTGATGTCCTACCTGATGACGCGATACTAATCCGTTTACCTACAGATCCATCTCGTCTCGATGCAGCAATTTCATCTATCGCTGCTAATGATGGAGTTAGATGGTTTGGTAGTCAACATCCAGGATGGCGTATATCTCCTAACTTACAGACGGAAGGTACACAATCCGTGAACATCGTTCCAGCCCCTGATCTTGATGTAGGTGAATTGCTTTCTCTTGAACATAGACTTTCGCTCTTATCATCTAGTGAAGTGCATTGTGATGCTTGGCTATGTCAGGTCAATGGCCTGACAGTACCCTCAATTCTTGAGATTGCGACGTCAGGTCTCGTACTGTTCATTGAACCTGCACCTAATCTTGTGCTGGAGAACTTGTATGCTCGATCTGTAACTGGTGTCACAGCTGTTGTAGGCTCCACTAATCCTGGCCTTAATGGGCAGGGTCAAGTCATTGGGATATCTGATAGTGGAATCGATCAGGATCATGGTGATTTCAATGGACGTATACGAGGTGTATACAACCAGTATGGTCCTGATAATTCTGCAGCTGACACTAATTCTGGACATGGAACTCATGTTACTGCTACTATTCTTGGTGATGGGTCTGGCGATTCTTCTACGAAGGGTATGGCGCCAAATGCCACATTCCATTTCTATCAACTTGAATATGACCAGACTGGAGCGCTTGCAAGGTATGGTTCGCTATTCGATATGTTTCGACACTCATGGCAGCAGAATGCTAGAGTACAGAGCAACTCTTGGGGTTCTGAGAATCTCGGTGGCCAATACAACTCTGATTCACGATCAGCGGATTCATTCGCCAGCCAGTATGGCGACTTCTTGGTACTATTTGCTGCAGGCAATGAAGGTGCTAATGGGGCCAGCAGTGTATCTCCTCCGTCCACTTCCAAGAATGTTCTCACAATTGGGGCTTCAACAAGTGGGCGTCCGGGCACTGCTCCTGCAGGGCAAGTTGCAGGCTTCTCATCGATAGGTCCAACCTTGGACGGTCGAATTAAGCCAGATGTCGTGTCACCAGGAGTTCAGATCTGTTCTGCAAGAGCACAAGAAGCGCAGTCGCCTATGGGCGCGTCGTGTTCTTCTGCGCGCCACGTTGATGGTACCACTCCTCTATACCAGTCGATGGATGGCACATCTATGGCAACACCATCTGCGGCAGGAAATGTACTACTGGTCCGTCAGTTTCTGTTTGAGGAATTCTCGATTGCGTCTCCTCGTTCTGACCTACTAAAAGCTTTGATGATTAATGGAGCCAAAGATCTTGGGTCCTCAGATATCCCAAATATGGACGAAGGTTGGGGTCAGATTGATCTTGAACAGACTTTGTACCCGAAGGATGGCATCGTTCCTCTGAATACTTTCATGGATTGGAATCAAAGCCTTGATCCAGGGTATACCTATGTCTATACTTACGATTGGGATGCTTCTCATGGAATTGATATCACAATCGTTTGGAATGACGCTCCTGGTTCTTCAAGTGCAAGTCAGTCCTCTACACGATTAGTAAACGATCTAGATTTGACAGTTATTTCTCCTGATGGAACTTCATACCGTGGCAACGTATTCTCGCAAGGTGTGAGTACAACTGGTGGTTCACATGATAGAGTCAACAATGTCGAACGAGTCCATATCCCCGCTTCTAACGGTCTATCCGGTTCGTGGCAAGTCCGAGTATCTCATGCAGGAGGAGGGGCTCAAGATTTCGCTATGACTGCAACTGCTATTGGTTCTGAGAACATGATCCCTGATCTTGCAGTATTCAGTGGCTCCCTTTGGGCCTCAGCTGATTCTCCTCTCGAAGGCGACCCTGTAGTTATCCGAGCTGCGTGGTTGAATCAGGCACCCGGAGAAGCCTCGGGATATGATATCTTAATTGAGGATATATCCACATCCCCTCCAACAGTGATTCTTCGCTCGACACGTGACTCTATTGCCGGAGGTTCAGCCGATTCGATAAGCACTCAGTACACCTTCCAGACGACCGGAATCCATACTCTACGTCTAACATTGGATCCTGACGGTTCAGTTGGTGAACTCAACGATGAGGTGAACGGTACAGACAATAACATCTGGACTTATGACCTCAATGTAACTGCAATTGGTGTCCGGATCGTCCCTCATCTTGAATCGGGAGCTTTACCATCAACTCCTGAGGAACTCGTGGATGCGACATCACGCGTTCTTGACCCTAGGGTCGGGTCTTCAGTATCCTTTGAATTGGATATCATGAATGAAGGTACAGCGATGATTGAAGCCGGATTGATAGTTACTCCAGTCCAATACGTACGTGACGATGGTGTTCTTGATGCCCCGGCTGACGAATGGTCTCGGGTTTTGAATGAGTCGGGACCATGGAATTTACCTGAAGGCGGCCAAGTTGGTTCAATCCATACTCTTACTCTAACCTTAACTGATGTAGATGCTGATTTGAATGCCCCATCAGGTTCAATCTATGCGTTACCCGGGACTCATGTCATTGACCTGACATTGTATGATCGAATGTCGCCTCTTGTCTCGTTTAATCTTCGTCTAACTGTAGAGGTATTGCGAGTAGAGGGATTGGATACTATCCTAGCAGGCGACCAAGGTTTAGCAGGCGTTCCAGGTGAAACTCTCAGTTATACGATTACAGTGCGAAATTCAGGGAATGGGCCAACTATTTTCGATGTTTCTTGTAGTAATTCGGCCAGATGGGCGGTAGAACTAGGTTCAGGTAACTCTTCAGCAGTATCCCTTGACCCCCTCAATCGTTTACAGTTCGTCGCTCTATCGGTTCGAGTTATCATCCCAGAAGCCTACCTTGGAGAGCCAGCTGCAGGGATGCAGGTACAGATTGATTGCAGTATTGCTTCAATTGCTGATGAAACAGTAGAATCAACAGAATCGGTACAGGTTTCTGTATTAGAAAGTCGTAGATTTATTGTCGATATATATGAGGGAGATGGCACTCCGGTAGGTGCTTCTGCACTTGCAGCGCAACGGGCCGTACTGAACGAGGAAATCGTCAATACTACTATCGAGATTGAGAATGAGGGTAACATCCAGTTTAGTGTAGAGGTTACCGTGAGTTCAGGATTGACCACTTGGCCGGTGCGTCTTCTCTCTGATGGTATTGAGGTTGAAATGCCTCATTCAGAGATCATACAACCTGGTTCGACCAGTACACTGGTTGCAGAGATGATTGTACCGTTCACGGCAGATAACCTTGACACGAACATGATTACTGTAAGAACATCTACAGGTTCGTCTGATCCATTAGTTAACCAGAGTCGATTTATTGTCGAACAACGTAGTGACTTCGTCATTCTTGGCCCTGAATCAGGGCTGATTTCAGTTCTCCCAGGCAATACAACTACTTTCGATGTCACAATTCAAAATTCTGGCAATGTTCCAATTGTTCTTGACTACGTATTCCCGACTTTGCCAGAGGGGTGGTTAATCGGTTTCATGGGTATGGGTACTCCACCTGGGACATTAGCAATGAGTGAAGAGCGTGTTGCAACAATTGGTCTTGAGATCCCACTTGGTGTCAATGCCGGCATGTCCTCCATTGCACTAGATATACTCGTTCGTGGAGGCGTGTCCTCTGCAGAACTCGATCTTGTCCGTTCAATTTCTCTAGGCATCCAGGTACAGGAGGCGTCAGTACCAGTAGTTTCCTTCTCCGAAGATCGATTCACTGACCTTCCTCGTTCAGAAGTTACAATCCTCAATATGACTGCTTCGAATGGGGGGAATATTCCACTTACTACGTCATTTTCTACAGGTGAAATTAGTGGGTGGACCGTAGAGTTCGAGCCTTCAGGAGTCACGAATCTTGCAGCAGGTGAATCTGTCGACGTCGAAGTAAGAATTACTCCCTCTGAATCCGCTAATTCAGGTGTCAAGACATTTGTTATTCTTGCTACAATGGGGGATGCGCTGGTTGAAGCTGGTGGGTTTGAAGCCACTGTTGCCAGTGGTACAAATGCTGGCGGCTTCTTTGGTTTCCTCACGAGTTTGGGTGTCCCTACGTGGGCAGTAGGGATTCTTTTCCTAGTTATATTCGGCATTACTTTGCTCGGTCTCTTCAGCCTCCGGAATAGAGGTCTCGATCAAATTTCGGAGGATGAGAGATTGGTACCTGCTGGTTCTGCATTGAATCAAGGTGATTTCCAGCAACGAATGAGTGCTGCGTTGGATACCGGTCAAGTGAATGAGTCTCTAGTTAGCGGAGGTGTGTCTCAGGCGGAGATTGATGCTGCGCTCAACAGTGGTCTTGCACCATTGCCAGCTAAACCACCCCCGGGGCTGCCTCCTGGTCATGGTAGTACATCTCCTCCTCCCGGGCTACCCCCCGGCTTCCCACCTAATGGTTGATGCCGGTCGACTTATGCCCTGTCTCCCCGTCGTGTGCCACATGGACTCCAGTATTGTTCTCTTTGGACCGCCTGGTGCAGGCAAGGGTACGCAGGCTGGACGCATTGTCGAAGTAACAGGGAAACCACAGGTCTCTACAGGTGATATGCTCAGAGCGGCAGTTGCTGCAGGAACTGAACTTGGTCGAATTGCCAAGGGGCATATGGAATCTGGAGGGCTTGTACCGGATGATGTGATCATCGGATTGATTGAGGAACGAGTCAAAGAATCTGATGCCAGAAATGGCTTGCTGTTTGATGGTTTTCCACGCACCGTTGCTCAAGCCGAGGCCCTTGCTCAAATTGCCCCAGTTTCTCTTGTGATTGCCATCGAAGTTGAGGATGAATCAATAGTTGGTCGTATTACAGGCCGCTTCACTTGTGGTGGATGTGGTTCAGTGTATCATGATTTATTTCGGCCTTGTAAGATTGAAGGGATATGCGATGAATGTGGGAGTTCTAATTTCAAGCGTAGGGCCGATGATTCTGAGGAGACAGTTAGGTCTAGATTAGCAGCCTATCATGAGCAAACATCACCTCTAGCGTCATGGTATGAGCAAAGGGGCTTACTCCATCGAATCGATGGAAATGCGTCGATTGATGAGGTTGGTTTTAGAATCTCAAAGATTCTCGATGAATGAGGGTAATCGTATGTCTCGGAGGAGCCGAAATCGGCGTGTGCGTGAACAACGAGCTCAAAGTTCAGTAGATGAGTTGACAACAATTCTTCTCAATCACAATCTTTCGAATAGAGTCCGTACCATAGCGGCACGGGATCTGGTTCGTACTGCAAGGAGACATAATTTACGTCTGCCAGATTCAGTTCGTCATTGGATTTGTCGTTCTTGTCAGAATCCAATGTTGCCTGGGGTTGGTGCACGTATACGAATCCGCCGTGGATTCAGGGTTACTACTTGTGCTGTATGTGGTCATATCCGTCGCCTTCCAGTTAGTAGAGGTGAGGGTAAAAATGAGTGATTTTAGCGTACCTCGTCATATCATGGATTTAGCTCGAGACCCCGATCTCAAGGCAACAGTTCGGCTTGGGCGAAATGGCCTAACTGAATCAATTATTGAAGAGATTCGGATACAGTTGGCAGCCCGTTCATTGGTCAAAATCCGTCTCAACCGAGGGTTTGCGGATGGGGGTGAAGAGAGGTCAGAAATTTTCAACCATCTTGAGAAAAAAACCTCTGCGAAATGCATTTTTGCTCGAGGGAATGTTGCCGTTCTTTGGAAAACTGGTTAATTCATCAGAGTACTTGATTTCGATGGATGGTTATTTGAATCGGGCTTAGGACACTATGGATATGCGCACCCGAACATACTCCCAAGCATTTTGGCTGCGAGCCTCTATTCTCCTTGGAAGTATTGCTGCTCTCATGCTTTTACCGCTGGCCCAGGCTGGTGGTGGAGGTGGTCTCGCAGGACGCCATTGGTATGTGGATCATGTCCCAGATATGCCTTCATGGGCTTTACCTGCATCTTTCCTTATTCTTGCAGGAGTATATGCTCTAATCATCACCGAGGTAATCGATCGCGCCCTTACCGCGTTACTTGGGGGTGCTGTCGCTGTTGGTGCCTTACATTTTGTTGGTGAAGGACCTGAACTGCTTGATATCATCATTTGGATTGATTGGGAAACTGTGGGTCTTTTGCTTGGAATGATGGTCATCGTTGGAATACTATCTGAGACGGGCGTATTCCAGTACGCTGCTGTTGAGGCTTATGCACGGAGTGGTGGTTCAATCTGGCGACTAATGGTCATCCTCGCAGTAATTACCGCAGTGTTCTCTGCCTTCCTTGACAATGTTACTACGATGTTACTTATTGCACCCGTGACTATCCAACTCGCACGTGTACTGAATCTCGATCCTATACCTCTACTAGTGGGCGAGGTGATGTTCTCGAACATTGGTGGTACAGCGACGCAGATTGGCGACCCCCCTAACATCATTATCGGAGCTGCACTTTCTAGGTCAAAACTAGCAGACAGCGTTCTCGCTGACCAATTCATTACCTTCGCTGATTTCGTGATAAATCTCGCTCCGGCTGTTTGTCTAGTATTCCTTCCATCACTCTGGCTTCTCCATCGTCTTGAGCGAAATGGGCTCGATCTTGTTCGTAATCGAGACATAGTATCACTTCGCGAGACATATACAATCAAAGATCCAGCTATGCTTCGAAAGTCAGGCGCAGTTCTAGCCCTTGTTCTTGTTGCGTTCTTCGCTCATAGTGCAGTGGAACATCCGTTGTCTAGTGTTGCAGTTATTGCCCTTGCGGGTGCGTTGCTTATGCTTCTTGTAACTACCCCGCATCATATCGAAGAAGCACTCGATTCAGTAGAGTGGAACACTCTGATGTTCTTCGCAGGTTTGTTCATACTCATTGGCGCACTTAGTGCCATGGGCATGGTTGAGGCTTTAGCTCAGAGTACCAAATCTGTCATCGAGTCTGCTCCGGCAGAGAGTCGGCTGATGGTTGCACTTCTTCTACTTCTTTGGGTATCTGCGATTGCTTCTGCTTTCATTGATAATATTCCATTTACAGCAACAATGGTGCCTGTAATGATCACCATCGCAGAGGATGCGGCAGTGGGTCTACCATTGGGTCCTTTGGCTTGGGCTTTAGCTCTAGGCGCCTGTCTTGGTGGCAATGGTACTCTGATTGGTGCTTCTGCAAATGTTGCAACAGCTGGTATCGCAGAACAGGCAGGTCATGCCATCTCATTCAAGCGCTTTTTCCGAACTGGTTTCCCGATCATGATCGTGAGCGTCATTCTTGCCAGTGCATATCTCGTGGTCATGTATGTGATTGAATGGTCTGCACCTTGGATCCCCTTCGCACTTACTTTCGCTGCGACTGGGGGCCTTGTATTGATTGGGCGATTCACGGGTCCTACTGACCTCAGCATTATCGAAGAAGAATGAACGACAGGCCGTCAGCATGAAATCCCTCGGTAGGTCTGGCTAGCTCATGCAGGAGTGCCGAGTATGCGGCCTTCTGTTCGGAGGAGGCAATCGATGTCCAGAGTGTAAGAGCATCTTTGGTTCTGAGATTGAGCCTATGGATGATGATGGCATCCCATCTGGACCTCTTCCTGGTGCTTCTGGCCTTGCAGATATTTTGACTGAAGTTGAAGGGATAAGCGGACCTGCCAAAGAGAGTAAACCAGCATCTAATCTTCCGTTCACTATTGGCACATCTCGATCTTCTGAGAGTATTGAATTACCATTTGGTACCGGCGCTCTTGGAAGCCTTCGTGTCAATGATTCTGAGGCTGAAGAAGTAGAATCAATTTCATCAATCACCACTGAAATCACTTCTATCGAGACAAATGTTGTCGAGCAAACAGTCATCGATGAACCGATTCCGGTTTCCGATATTCAAGTAGATGTTGCCCCAGTTGAAGTGATGCAAGAGGTTAGTATGTCACCTGTGGTTGTGAATGAAGAAACGGTGCCATCTTCTTTGCCATCTTCGGAGCCTGTAGTGGAAGAAATGAATGAAATGCTCCTTGTTTCAAGTCCAATCGAAATGGCATTAGATTCTGATTCAGGGGATGATGTGGTGTATCACGATTATTCTGAAGACTCTAACTTTACCGAGGTAGCAGTGGACTTTGATGAATTAGTAGATCCAGCGGAAGTAGCAAGTTCGTTTGATCCAAGTGCAGATTCTGCCCGTTTAGTCCAGATGCCTGCTAGAGCATTAGTGCTACAGCCCCCATTTGCTGAAGGTCAGCGGGATGTGATGGTCGAAGGTTTCCATGCAATGCAACGTGAAGATTGGGATGCAGCTGCATCATTATTCATGAAACTCTGTGAAGAGAGGCCTGGAGATGCGGCAGCGATTAACAATCATGGCCTATGTTTGTTACAAAATGCTCTTTCGGACTACACTTCATCACCTGGAGGTGATCCTGCTGAACGACCATTGTTTCATGCTGCTATTCTGACTCTCCGTCAAGCTGCAATGGCAGATCGTGAAGATGCATCAATCCTGATGAATCTTGCAACTGCTCTGGGCGCAGCTGAACGTCACGAGACGGCCCTACCAATTTTCGATGCAGCATCTTCACTTACCAAGGAGGAGGATATCAATCTCATGAACAATCATGCAGTTAGCCTTCAGGCTCTTGGTCGAGGCCTTGATGCATCGAATCTGATTGAAGCCGCAATTACCATTCGGCCAGATGATACAATTTTGAACGAAAATCTTCGCATTTCTGCCCTTGGAGGGGCCTGAATCTGAACTAATTTTCCGTCATACTGTTCCGTTGTGTTCATATACGGGTGGTATGTCGGACGGATGCTTAGTGCACCCCAGCATGCGCTCATGATGGGGGAAGTGGTTGAGGCTGATTCGCCCTGCGGGGAGACGGGTTGGCCTGAGATACCGAAGATCGACATATCCTGAACACCAGAGGAATAATCACACAGGTGAAGCGGAAGGAAAATCCGCGATGCTACAGAACCTGCCTGGGGAATGGCTCGGCTCGAGAGCTGAAGAAGGTCGTGACAAGCTGCGATAAGCTGCGGGGAGAGGCATGAATCTCTTGGATCCGCAGATTGCCGAATGGGACCTCCTGTCGCTATGCGACATTCCCGGTTTAACTGGGAAAGGGAACCGCCCGAATTGAAGCATCTTAGTAGGGCGAGGAAAAGAAATCAAACGAGTATTCCGTTAGTAGTGGCGAATGAACACGGAGAAGGACAAACCGAATCTCCTTGGGAAACCTTGGAGAGATGTGGGGTATGGATCGTCTTTCGTCTAAATTCACGAAGCAGAAGTCGCCTGGAATGGCGCACCAAAGAGGGTGAAAGTCCCGTATGCGCAGTGGACATGACTACGTGACGAATCCAGAGTACCGTGCGTCGGATATCGCGCGGGAATGTGGGAGGCAGATACTTCCAATCCTAAATACGACTCGAGACCGATAGTGGACCAAGTAGCGTGAGCGAACGCTGAAAAGTATCCTTTACGGGATGTTAAAAGACCCTGAAACCAGGTAGGAACAGACTGATATGGCGTGAAAGCGATGAAATGAGCAGCGTCATATCGTGCGTTTCGAATAATGCCCCTGGGAGTCTTGATCACTGGCGAGGTTA
>PATC01000011.1 GCA_002712285.1 Methanobacteriota archaeon | reverse complement strand
GCGGGCCTGACGGGGTTCGAACCCGCGACCGACGGATTAAGAGTCCGTCGCTCTACCTGACTAAGCTACAGGCCCAACCCTCGGACCGAGCACTCCTTCTTGAGCGCTGCGCCTCGATTAGTAGCATTTTCAATTATCTGAGCGTTGTAGAATATTTACACCTGTTTGGCTGGCAAGAACCACTGTATCACACATATCAATGAAAAGTCCAACCTCTACGACACCAGCAAGATGGAGTAACTGTGATTCAATGAATCTAGGGTTATCGATGAAGGGATTGCCCATACCAGCATCCACAATCAGATTACCATTATCCGTAACAAGTGGAGCATCATCGTCATCCATTGATTGAAGCATTCTGAGATGAGCGGGTACACCACAAACAATGGAGATTCGCTTCAACGTATCTTCCCACTCAAAGGGTGTAATCTCGACAGGTAAGGGAAATGCTCCAAGTCGATCAACACGCTTGCGATTATCAGCAACGACAATCATTCGCTTAGAAGCCTGAGCCACGATTTTCTCACGAAGAAGAGCAGCCCCGCCTCCCTTGATTAGTTGAAAATTCGGGTCAAACTCATCTGCACCATCAATGACCAGATCTAACCCCCCAAGTTGAGTCACAGTTGAGAGAGGTATGCCATGTTCAATCGCCAAACGCTCAGTCCGAATACTAGTCGGTACACCAATCACATCAAGTCCATCCTCACGCATTGCACGTCCAATCTCAATCACAGTATGTTTGACCGTCGAACCAGTACCCAAACCAACCCGCATGCCTGATTCAATAAATTGAACCGCAGCAATGCCAGCCTCTTTCTTCACCTGTTCGACATCCATGACACTTCTAATCATCCGAGGTCATTGTGCATTTCGGAAATTCAAATCGAATTTTTAGATACATACTGGGAAGGGATTACATACGTTCCTTCTTTACTTCGCGCACGAGAGACATGCGTCGCAAGGTCATTGTCATGGTGATGATGATGATCTATGCATTCTCTGTCGCCTCATTCGCGATGTCACCCTCAACAGTAGGGCTAGCCGATGACTCGATGGAAACTTCAACAGGTGTTCCGACAAAAGTATCCGTATCTGCCTATCCAAATGGAACCTCAAATGCATTAACATTAGAGATTCCCGAGAATGAAGCCGTCACGGGTCTAGAACTACGAATCCAGCCAGATGCTTTGCATCGGAATGAGATTGTAACTTGGAGTGGCACATCGGATTGGAATGCGACCGGGACAAATCAGGATCGTATTAACGTCAATCAAAGTGGCCTTCAAATGCTTCCGAAAAAATGGGAATGGGACTTTGAAACCGGACCAAGTAATGCCCCACAAGGATGGACTCTAGGAAATGGCTGGCTTTGGGGATATGACACTAGTATGGGTCAATCTGCAGGTGTTCATGGAGGAACAAAAGCCATCTATACTTACAACGGCAACTACCCCAACAACATACCTTCGAGTGGATATTTCGCTACATCCCCGGTAATTGATTGCGGCGGATGTTCCGGAAATTGGCGATTGAAATACTGGAAGAAACTAGGTATCGAATCGTACTATTTTGATGACGCACAAGTACATGTCAAAGATCAACAAGGCGCTTGGCGGACTGTATGGGATTGGAACTCATACTCTACAAATCCAACTTCATGGACTCAGATGAATCATGATATCACTCAATATGCGACAGGAAACTCCAATCTGCAAATTCGATTCAAACTCGGACGGACAGATGGATCGGTTACCTATACGGGCTGGAATGTCGATGACGTATCTGTCGAACCATCCTCAGGAGGAGGGGGATCGGATGCTGCAAACTGGACGAGCCCATCCTTCGGTCCAGCAATTACAGGAAGCAATGGTATGACACCAGGCGCATATGGGCAAATGAGTATCGATGCCATGATCCCAAACAATGCTATTCTTCGAACTAGCATACTCGATGGAAGATCGAATACACCCATTCCCGGCTTTGACAATCTTGAGGATTTGCACCTTGATCTCGGACCTATCGATTCGAATTTACATCCTGAATTGAAAGTTCATCTCTACTTCGCGACCCCTAACGGTGCTCAAACACCGATTGTTCACGGGATTCATCTAAACGGCCGAATTGCGACCACCTTCGAGGTAGATCCATCTACGATGGGGTGGACACTCACTGGTTCTAATTGGGATGGAGATTCCATCAATGGTGGGACTGCGACAAGTCCAATATACACCTCTTCTCGGGCAATCTCTCAAATCGCTCTATCTACTTCTGGCAGTGGCACAACTGCAGAATACAGTGTTGATGGTGGGACTTGGAGCTCGATTGCCACAACGAGTACGACTGTGCTTAACGAAATAGCCGAAACAGTCCAATTCAGATTCTCTGGATCATCGATGAATCTTGCATCCTTCCAAGCAGACCTCATACCCGGACTTACAGGTGATGAGATTATGATTGATATCGGAGCAGATGGTATTTCTGAATGGAATTTCGAACATATCGCTGTTGGAAGTCTGGGTTGGCAGGACCTCTTCGGGAATGGTCAACGCAGTATCGGCGTTAATTTCGGCGGACAAGGAGGGCAACTCGATGTACCAATTCTGCTACCAGAAGAGGGTATTGATTCTCTTTCATTTGTAGCATCCCCTGGGGCACTACCACCGCCCGGATTCAATTGGACCCTGATTGCAGACGGAACAGAGGTTGCAAGTGGATCACCTTCCCTAAGCACAATCGGTACAAACCGGATTAATCTCACAACATCTGAAATCTACGATTTGAACACAGCCATATCTGGTATCACAGTAACAAATGGGCCGACTGACCTTCCACACGTTGAGGTCACACTAAGGCTTGAGAGTCCTGCAGGATCCTATCGAATCTCTTCGCTGAATGCACGTAGCACGCCTACAATTGACCTCACTTTTGGACCAGGAAGTCCAATTGTCATGGCCGTTAACGACGTCATACCCACTTCACCTCTAACTGGAATGACTCGACTAGTATCCGTGCCATTCGTCTTCGATTTACCTGCAGCTATTTCTGTTACTATCGTCGATTTGGAATCTAGTTCATCATTCACAACAGATGTGATGTCCTTTGCAAATGTCACAACCACAATTTCTCCATCTTATCAATGGATGGAAGTGCACACTTCCCATACAGTAGAGGATGGACTTCCTGCAGAGATACAAATTGACATTGATGCAATCCAGCATTCCGCGACTGTGACAATGGACATTACTCAAAATACACACTCAGTTACACAACGTGGTAACTTCCCCGGTGACCTCCTAATCCTACATCCAGATGACGCTTACAAGCATTGGATCAATGGAAGTAATGTCGACTCTATCTTCCGATTCATGATTAATGCGAGTTGGGATGATGAACCAGAAGTACGCATCAAGTCAAGAATTGTCCTAGATGACGGAAGAAGAAGCGTCCCTAAGATTCAGATGATTGGGATTGGTCCACGAAATGGAATCGAAAACGATGTCATGTTACGCACATGGTCGATTCTCAACGACCTCGATGTAGCTGTTCCTCTCTCCGAATCTTATCTGAAATCTGATGCAGATATCGCTATCCTTGCTGAACTTGGATTCCCTGATACTGACAATTCTCTTGCTCCTCGAACAGGTGATGTTACTGTTCACCTGCACCTCAATGGTGAAGAAATTGCAAATACTTCACAAATCGATGAAGGGGTAGCTCGCTTCGATATCAAGACACCAATGACCACAGGTGATGTAGAATATGAAATATCCATCAGTTCTCACCATGGAGCTGAAATTACATATGCACTGCCAACAAACCGTACATTCACTGTCGATTCAATACAACCTGAAGTTGTAGGAATGAATATCGCTCGAATCGATCACCTGCAGCAAAACCCAGCACAAACTTTGCGCTTTGAGATATTCGATCGTCCTATTCTTCCTTCCAATATCGCACTAATGTTGTGGCGTGAGTGGGAGGATGACCTCAATGGCGATGGACATCCGGATGCTGATGAATACAAAGAACGACCAATTCAGATTCCATGGAATAGGACTCAAGCCAATGGCAACTACACCATCGTCCTAGATGACCGACTGGCTCCAGATGGCGCCCTTGTCTATGGCTACCTGATTGGAGCAGATCCAGCCGGAAACGCACTCACGAATAATGGTGCACCAGGAACCGAACAAACTCTGTTCGTCTACCAACTCAAGACCGACGGTGCACCACTCCTAAGTGAGGAAGGAGTGTTTGAAACTGAAAATCTCGGTTATCTACACCCTGGAACTGATTACACTCTGCGCATGCCTCTCTTCGAGCCTAACGGCCATGCAGATATTGAGACGGCAGAGATTCAACTAGCATCTAACTCACAAACCGACCTTATGCCAATCATCTGGAGTACAGAGAACGGAACATGTGCAAGTGGTTCGGCGAACTTCGATTATCTCGATTGTCGTATGATTTCAGAAAACGAAGAACCACTGACTCCATTCACAATGAACTCTATCCTAGAAGTTGATTTCCGTCTCGGATGGAATATCGCTGTCGAAGATGAACTCCGGCGCGAACCAACCTTGGAAGTCATCGATTATGCAGGCCAATCTGCTTGGAGAAGTTATCCAGAACTCCGATGGAGGTTCAGTCCTGACCTTGCGATTGATTCCAATTCAATCCATCTAAATCCGTATGAAGGAACTTCTTCGTTAGAAGGAGCATGGATGCGTCCGAATGGACTAATGGGATTGAATGGTACTGTCGTATTCCCATCTTCTGGATTATCCCCATCTCAGGCCTTCACCGTATCCATCATCTTCGATGGTAGCGAAGTCCAAATTGAAACGGATAATGAAGGACGATGGTCTACAGAACTCAACGCACCACTAGAATCAGGGGATCATCCACTTGTCTTCGAATTGATTGGTCTACCTCCACAGAGTCGAGATATGACTGATCCATTGGCAACTCTTCTGTGGGTGACTGTGGATGGTGATGACCCTCGTCCAAGCACAATTGTGTCTCCAAGAACAACCTCTGTGATTAGTATCGAAGAACTTGATAATCTCACAATAGAACTCACCATCGATGAACAGGGTGAGATAGATCCAGACAATATGGATCTCAACTGGGCACTAGTCAAGCGAAACGATGCATCCAGAACTGTTGCACAGGGTTCCACACCACTGCATGTGTCCAGTAGTTCACTCTCTGGAAAATCGATTCCTGCAACTAGTATAATCGAGGTCTCAGGAGATATTCCAAACTCCGCTTTCATGGAGGCTCTTGAGCTGAGAGCCTGGGTTTCCGGGGCAGATCGAGCAGGCAATCAGTATACTGCAACATCCGCTTTCAACAGTGCACAGAGTCCCTTCGCTGTCTGGGAAGTCGAAATTCTGGGACCAGAATTTGCCATCATGGAGGATCTTGTTTACTCAAAACGCTCCGGTGTCACAATCGGTGAATCTCTCACTATCTCAGCAGATGTTCGTAACATCGGTGAACTAGATGGACAGGTTGGAATCAAATTCATCGCCGAGAGTACAGATGGGAGACAGATTGAGATCAATCAGGAACCTATCCCAGTTGACATCCGTGAAGGAGAACGAATGACTGTGCCCGTGGACTGGAGTCCAAACAGTGATGGACGATATGTCATTCTCGTCTACCTCGATGGAGATTTGTCAGTTACAGGAGACCCTATCGACGTCTTGCAACCCGTAGACGAAGGTTTGCTATCTGGAGATGACCTTGGTTTCACTCTAATCATTGGCCTGATGTTCATCCTACTAGCCGTGATCCTAGTCGGTGTGGTAATGGTCGCCGTCCGTAACGGAGGAGATGGAGACGATTGGGATGACTACGATGAAGAAGTCTGGGATCATACAGATGAATTCGAAAAAGAAGAAGCGATACAAAAGGATAGAGAACGAGAAGAAATCGCGAAGGCACGTGCTGAAAGTACACCTCGACCACAGCCTAAGCAACAACCCGCTACAGGTGCTGATCCACGACTTGAAGGCATGGATCGAAAGACCTACGACTACTGGGCACAACAGGGCTACAGTCACCAACAAATTGTCGATTGGTGGTCCCAGACCAACATGTGAATGAAACCGTTCGATTCATACCATACGGTTGACGCCCTTACTATGAGGGAGCAGGAGGGTCGCTGACAGTGTATGACACTGAGGAAAGTCCCCTCTCCACGACGCAAGTGGCCCGGTTCATTCCGGGGGCCTGGGAAGGCCGGCTCTGCAGCAGAAACGAACCGCAGCGGGTGTATGCGATGAAGCCGAAAGGTGGAGATCGCCCGTGGACGGATGGAACGAGCACCCCCACTGGAGCAAGTCCAAACAGCCCCGACGAAGCGCGTCGACGAGGGGCGGGTCGGACGCTTAGTTGAATGCGACCAGCCAAATGGTGAACAGAAAGGGGCTTACTCCCTGCACCCTCACCAAATCAATCAGCATTAGCCATCTACGAGAGAAGCCTCTATTCCATCTACTTGCTCTTCAATTACTACATCAACCTCAAATCCAGCCCATGTACCTTCATTTCCAGCTAATCTATGCAGAAGTGAACGATAACTGACAATCATACTTGGAAGAAGTAATGAAGAAGTTAAGAGAGCGAGAATGATTAGCAGCATCATCAGTACGAAGAAGTTCTGAAGACCGGGAATAGAGACAAATATTCCTGCTGCGAGACCCGCAGATGTAGTGGCAGTGGTCTCAAAAATAGTCTGACCGGTCTTCTCCACAGACTTGGATATCCCTCCTGGAGTTTCACCCTCATCCTTGATTCGATCAACAATATGAATCGAATCATCGACTCCGATTCCAAATACAATTGTGCCAATCATGGCAGTGAATACGTTCACATTCACACTACCACCGCGCATCAATAACGGCTGCCATAGAACTACGACACCAACTGCAGTCATGGTGAAAACTGCAAGACGGGGCGACATGAACAAAAATGCCATGACCACAACTAGTACCATCATGGTAGCGAGTGTTGTCTCACTCTGAGCCTCGTGAATACCTGCGTTAATATCCAAAGAGACCGGAAGTGAGCCGGTTAACAAGGTGTTTTCCACGCCCTCTATATTCACAGCATTGCAGTTTAGTGCTGAGCCTTCTTCGCATCCTGAGCCTGTTAATCGCTGATCGATGAGTTTGCGAAGTTCTCCTGCATCACCAAGATTGATGTAAGGCTGATTCACGTAAACAAGAGTCTTGGTTTCGCCGAACCCGCCGTCAGCGTTCATTAACATCGAACGAACCTCTGGAGAAAGTGTATCGAAGACCACGTTAACCATTGTCTCACGGTCAGTCAGTAGAAGGAATGGGCACTCAATTCCAGAAGTGGGATTATCCCAACAATCTGAATGTAGAAGACCCCATAGTGTATCATCAAAGATTACGGTCTCTGTAATCGGATCTTGAACTGTCACTGGAATAGATTTCAAAATCGTGACAAGTGAAATCGATGTAGTATTGTCAACGGTATCGATATCCTGAGTCTGAATTCGATCAATTGCATCTAGAATAGGTAAATCCCGTATAGGGGCTGTGTCATTTACTCGACCACGATCTTCTGCATCAACGATAAACATGTTCGTTTGACCTCCATTGAAAACACGGCTATATTCCGCAAGTGCCTCATAGGATTGGAGACCAGGAGGCACTTCGTCTGAAGACCCTGTGATATCCTTACCAAGCTCGTCGCTGAGAATCATGGCCCCATAAGCACTGAACAATAATGTTACAACAATGATTGCAAGAGGGGCGCGAACTGGAATCGTTCCAATAAATGACCAAACTGAATCATTCGCAGCGCTCCGACCCTTTCTGTATCTGAGTACGTAGGAGAGAGCAGGAACCATAACCATTGACAGGAAGAAGGTGATTGCGATACCTAGCAATAGTGTAGTACCTACTGTGCGCATTGGTTTGATTGGAACTAAGGAAGTCCAAGTAAGGACATTGAAACCAATAATTGTAGTCAATGCAGACAACATAATCGCATTACCAGTAGTACATGCCGCATTCACCGTAGCTTGATGATACAAACCCTCATCCCAAGGATCAATTGGATTGATTGGCTTACCCTCACGCTCCGCTTCAAACATGAGTTGAGCATGTTCATCCAGCATCTCATTCCGATTTTCTTCGATACGATTGACCAGATGAAGTGCATAGTCTACACCAAGACCAACAAGGATGGGGCCAGCAGAAATGATCATTGGCGTGAGCATGATATCGAGAAAAACAGTAGACCCAAAGGTAATCATTAGGCTCAAGATAATCGGCATTCCGCAGATGACTACAACTTTTGGACTACGATGAAGAATTATCATGGCTAATGCAACGAATGCAACAGAAAGCGGCAACATACGTTCAACAAGTTCGTCATATACTGCATCGGAGACGTCATGTAATACAGGTGTTAGGCCGGTTACAGTTATTGCATCACGCGGAAGGATGTCCTGACGACTAACATTCATCGAAGAAAGAGCATCATTGTAAGAAGTTCTACAAAGATCCATCTCGGGTTCAAATTCACATTTATCTAGCAAATTCTTGGTATGCTCGATGAAGGCACGGTGATCGTAGATTCGATTCCCACTATTCGGATCTTTGGGGTCAACTCTTCCATCAATCTCTGTCCCGTTCATGTCGAAACGAATACCGATAACAATAACTGCGGTATCCCATATCCCGTCACCTTCATTATCTGTGATTCCATCTCCGTCCTCATCCACAGTAGGATCAGGATCTTGTGTATCGCGAACGAAATTACGCATAATTGGAGCTGCATTCTCCACATACCGATCGATAGTGTCTTGATCTGATGGTATCGAATAGCCATCTGAAGGGGTAGTAGACGTAATTGGACAACCTTCAGGGTCCGGATTAGGAATCTGATACTTTTCCAATGCACAGTTGAATCTCTTAGCGGAGCTGTTCGCCTCCTTAATTATCTGAGAGTGAGAAAGAATCCAAACGACACCATCTTCAGTTCCACGGTCATCCTTTGCATAATCCAGACCTCGTTTCAAACCTCCAGCACCTTGGTTTTCATCATCACCCTCGATCCAACTAATCTGCCTAAGTATGTCTTGATCGGTAACATTCTCTGTACCTCGTTTATTGGCATCAGCAATGGCATTGTCCGTATGAACATACAACAGAACGATATCTGTCGACCATTGTTCCCTCACCTCTAGAAGAAGATCTGTTGAATTTGCACCATCTGGAAGGTAAACCTCTACATCTCCATTAATTTGATGCTGGAACTCCATTGACTGAAGAAAGAAAGGATATGTCATCAAAAGAAGACAGACAATAACAAGCGCAGGTGCACGAAGAATGACAGAATAGACCGCGCTAAATACGGCAACTCTGAATCTAGCAAGACGCTCTCCTACTACATCGAAATACGGTCCAAGTGATGAACCGAATATTTCATTGAATTTTTCACGACCACTGGAAAGGAACGCGACAACAGCCATGAATGGTGGCCATTTACCAATGAGAGTCAAGAACTCAGGAAGACTGAAACCCTCAGGATGGGCATCGTCCTCTTCCGTCATATGCGTGGTGAAACGAAGACCGGTCATCAACCGTTCGGGTTCAATAGTTCAATCAGAACGATCTGATACGCTGGAGCACAATTCGACGCATCAAGGTTCGAGCCCCATGAAGAACTAGACCTGTGAAGGACATTGCAATCCCCAGCATTGCAAGCCAAGCACCTGTCAAACCAGGGCCAACAGAAAGGGAGATTCCGCCTCCTGTAATTTCTTCAACAGTATTCAACATGCCAAGACCAATCGTTGTCCCGGAGATAAGAAGGCCCATTCCAGGTAGACCGAACACCAAAAGCGGCTTCTTGTGGGAGAGGGATACAAGAGCATAGGTCAAAACTGTCAATCCATGCCCAAATGCAGAATATGTAGAAGATTTCGGCACATCATATCTTACTGTAATAGGGACCTCGCTGACCTTGAGGTCCTTCTCCATACATTGGTCAAGAACTTCAAGAGTAGATTCCATGCCCTCGTTCTCAAAGGCAAGAAGTTTGAGGGCACGGCGATTGAACGCACGGAAACCGCTCTGGGTATCCTTAACACCCAGATCACTTGTCAAATTTGATGCAGTATTGATCATTGATATCCCAAGTCGACGATATAGGGGCATTGAATCACGCTTACTTTCCTCCATGAATCGAGAACCAATGACTACATCGACATCATCGACATCTAATTGTGCAAGAACAGCAGGAAGATCTTCAGGCTCATGTTGACCATCGCTATCGAGAATAACTAGACGATCAACATCCATCTCACGAGCAATACGGAAAATCGTTCTGATTGCAGCCCCATATCCACGGTTAGCACGATGATGATGAACAATTGCACCTGCTCTTGCGGCTAATCTGGAAGACGCATCAGATGAGCCGTCATCGACACACAACACATCACTAACATGGTCAAGACAGCGAACAACAACAGATGCAACAGTCTCCTCTTCGTTAAACATAGGAAGCCCAACAAGAGTCTTGAACGGGGCTGAGCGACTGCTCGGCATTATCTATACTGGTATGCAGTCCATATTTAATCAATCAGGCAATTGCACATGAATTCCGTAGTATATTTAGGAGATATTTGGGTATTGAAAACTCAGCATTAAGCCTAATTGGTGGTATTAGCCATCTACGATGGGCTCAAGACACATGGCCCATTAGCGTGAGTCATGACAATCTTAGTCACAGGTGGAGCCGGCTTCGTAGGCTCCCATCTTGTCGACCGCTTAGTCGCCGATGGTCAAGATGTTCGTATCTTTGACAACTTCTCCAGTGGACGTAGAGAATTTCTGTCACACCATGGAGAAGCAGTCCTTACTGTTGAAGGGGACCTCCTTGATCTCGATGCAGTTAAGTCAGCAATGAAGGGTATCGACATGGTCTATCATCTTGCAGCAAATCCAGACATACGACTCGGAACACAAGTAACTGACACGGATCTAAAGCAGGGGACTGTAGCTACTTACAATGTTCTTGAAGCCATGCGCCTCGAAGGAACAAAACGTATCGCATTCGCTAGCAGTAGTGTTGTCTATGGTGAAGCCGATATTATGCCCACACCTGAAGACTACGGCCCTCTCTTCCCAATTTCTCTTTATGGAGCATCCAAGCTTGCCTCTGAAGCCCTGATTACCTCCTGGGTTGGTACATTTGGACTTCAAGCATGGATTTTCCGATTTGCAAATATCGTTGGCTCTAGAGGCACACATGGAGTCATCTTTGATTTCATTCACAAATTGCATCGTGATTCGAAGAACTTGGAGGTTCTTGGCAACGGACGTCAAGAAAAATCATACATGGAAGTTATCGATTGTGCGAATGCAATGATCCATGTAGTAAAGAACACTGAGGAGCATATTAACTGCTATAATCTTGGAACAAAGGACACCTGTAGCGTTCGAAGAATTGCTGAAATTGTTCTCGAGGAAACTGGATGTATAGATGCCTCAATTGAATACACTGGCGGAGATAGAGGCTGGGCAGGAGATGTCCCTCGATCTATGCTGAATCCTCAACGATTGTTCGAATTAGGATTCACACCTCTACATGACTCAGATGATGCGGTCCGTTTGACTGCACGTGTCCTTGTCGAAGAGATTGGCCGCCCATAGATCAAGGCTGGAATGCACTCTCTTCATTGAATAATGACTCGGCCTCGACAGAGGCAACTGTAGCCATACGTATCACAGTAACATCAATTCGAGAAGCATCAGGATATATCGAAGTCAATTCCCTATACAATTCTGTACGGACCATATCAAGATCAGTGGCATCGACCACTGTTATCGAACGAACTGGAGTTTCACCTCGAACCTCGAGGATGTACTCGACCATCCACTCTACTGCGATCAATGGGACGTCGTTACTACTGGTATGTTCGCCTTCTTCCATCATTATTGATATCGTCATGCAGGCATATGAATGCATTGCTCTAATGTTCAATATGAATTTCTACTACGAAAGAAGATTGTGACCATAGCACATCCAAATAGAATCATTACCATCCATCCTAATGCTTGAACTTCTTCAGATGAATCCTCTTCTGCCCAAGAAAGTGCTGAAAGTGTAGCTGGACCATCTTCCACTTGAACTAGTTCATGAACAACAACGAGTGTTGCAGATTCTGCATCTATTCCATCAGGCCAATCAAATTCAAAGACAGCATTGAGGCCTATTCCTTCATTCATTTCCACGTCCCCCCAAGCTAATGGTTTGATTGTCTTATTCCCTGTCATTTCGATACTGATTACTGATCTAAGAACAGCGGGGTGAATCAACAAGCCATTAGTTGCCTCAGAGGGTGGGAGTGTGACCGAAGTCTCAAGAAGAAGCAAAGTCAATTGTGTCCCTTCAATTTGAATTGGATCATTAACTTCTACTGTGACAATTCCACCAGTATCATCCAAATCAATCGCCGCCTCAATTACCTCATGCGTCTTTCGAGAAGATTCAGCAGCAAGAAGAGACATCTGTAATTCACCCCTAGACATTGAGGGAGTTACTTCTGCATGCCCATCCAAATGATAGGTAGGGAATGGTAACGTATGATTCAACCTAATACGGCGATGTGTTGCTGCCTCATTACCCAAAGGATCTTCGATCACATCGTGCAAATCTACCCGGATTAAACGTTCACCATTAGACTTGACCATTGCCTCCACCCAAGGTTCGTGATCTGCACATACATCACACCAGACACCAGTCACATGTTCGAATAAGATCGAACCCCCTCCACGGACCTGAACAATCGATTCCGTATTTTCTGACGCAGACACTGGAATACTGAGTATGAGAGCCAACATTACCATCGCAGATATCCGCCCCATACCCCTAGGACTAAACTCTCACGCTTGAAGAGAACGATTTTGCGCATCTAACAAATTGAATATTGAAACTGGTATGAGACCCACTCTATCTCCGTCAGGCTTGAAACGAGGAATGCTTCGCAAAGACCGATGAGTAAGCGGTGGTTCAACGAGCATCGGGCCGACCCCTGGCGTCGAAAGGCACGCCAGGAAGGCTATCGCGCCCGTTCTGCTTACAAACTCAAGCAAATCCAAGAAAAGTTTCCAGTGTTACGAAAAGGTGACATCGTCCTCGATGTCGGTTGTGCACCCGGAGGTTGGACACAAATCGCAACCGAGGCCGTAGGTGACGAAGGATTAGTCATAGGTGTCGATTTACAAACAACCGCTCCAGTAGAAGGAGCGCATCTTATTGTAGGTGATATCCGAGATGACCTTGTTAGGTCCACAATCAATGATACACTTCGTGGACGTCCGATTAATACAGTCATCTCCGATATTTCTCCAGACATCACCGGCAGATACGATATCGATCAAGCCGTATCTATCGAACTAGTTGGTATGGTTGCAGATTACACATTACCAATGCTGAACTCAGGAGGCGCCTTCATCGCGAAGATATTCCAAGGACCTGGTCTAGATGCACTAATCGCTGCATTGAAACGACGCTTTTCCAAAGTTCACCGCTTCTCACCCGTGGCATCTAGGAACGCTTCATCTGAGATTTACATTGTATGCAGAAATCTCAAACCACATCATGGAGCCCTCAAGCAAACTGTCACTGAAGAAATCGAGGGAGCGCTCTCCAAGCTAGGCATCGTTATGCAAGAAGAAGATGAGGAAGATATTGTCCCACCAATCACTGGATTCACTGTTCATCGAAGAACATCGGAAGAGGAATAATCCCTCTAAAAGCACTAAACACTGTTGTTTTAATCTCCAAATTCCGATGGTCAATTCTAAAAGAGGGAGCCAATACGACCGAATGCTGAGGAGCCACCGCACATGAGCAACGCTACAATTTGCACTTCGTCCGGCGTCCCGCTTGAGGACAAGAGAAGCACTGCTTTCCCATGCCCTGGCATGGATGCAGAGGGAAATCCATGCAAGTCATCTATTGGTCGAAGTGAGATGTGCCGTAATCAGGGCGTTCGATACATCTGCCCAGAATGCGGATTCCGAGGACCTTGAGGAGGGATTCTGATGGGCGAAGTTATCGTGAAGTACAAGGTTATGCTAGAATCAGAGTCGATGGATCGCATCGATGATGTGTGTAAAGAGATTGATTCAATCGACAAGGGAGTTGGTGCTGTTCAATTCGTCGAAAAGAAGCCTCTAGCATTTGGACTAATGTTCGTAGAAGTCACAGCCATCATTCAAGATGGTGAGGAGTTCGATAACCCTCTCGGCAACTTTGAAGATCTTGTAAAGTCATTTGAAGGTGTCACGGAAATTGAGACCCTAGAAATGGGTCGACTCTGACTGATTCGTCTAGTATTGCGAGGCCTTTGCCTGCATGAACTCTCGCATGAGAACAGTCGCGTATGTGCCAGGTGGAAGGCTGAATCTGAACCGTAGACACGCTCCATCAGGATGCCATACTTCTCCGGTACGAGGGCCGGCAGCCCAACGTGAATCAAGTACATCTTCATCGAGAATTGGGGCATCCTCAATACTGAATTCTTCAAACCGTGAAGCAAAAGCACGCCGACTTCCGTTACTTGACAATCTACCAATTCTTTCAACCTGCCATGATAGACCATCGAGATCATGATCTTTGAGGACCTTAGATTCAATTTCACCTGGCGCATGAATCGCCGCCTTTGATGTTGCACCAGGTAATGGACCAGTGACTGCTAAACGACGGAAACGACAATTTCGAATGCATCGCTCAAGATTGGTATCATCTACAGAAGCAAGCTTTCCAACATCGATTTTTCCTTCTGTTGAAAGCGGCGTCACGATATCCCCAAGTACGGGTTCTGCAAGAGGAAGTCCTGCATCAAGACGAGCTGCTAGAACGTGATTGAATGCCATAGATTGCACTGAATGAACCATCATTATCTGAAGATTACGTGGAAGTGACAAAAACGCCTTCACATGATCATCTGGATGGTCAACATAGGATTGCAACATGGACCGTTCGTAGCCAAGGTGGTTTGGAGCAATCTCTAGGCAAGCAGCCGCATCGCCATTCTCGCGCCACATCTCACGGAAACGGCTACTAGCTTCATCCTCAAACAAACCTGGCATACCCACGTAAACTGATACTGCCTGTTCAAAATTCGATTCAATGACATAACGGCCTACGATTGGTGTAACTGGACGCAATGAACCAAAACGTTGAGACCCTACCCAGTTTGGAAAAATCCCCTCACCGAGAGATGCTTCCATCGCCTCTTTGATTGATACTGCACGTGACATTGCCGTCCGCGCATCTAATGGGGAACCATCATCATCGGAACAACCGCGAACAACAATTGTGAAACGGTTGGCGTGATGCGCTCCCATCCCAACTTTCTGGTGAGTACGACCAAGAATGTCAATTTCTACGTCAGCAATCTCTACGTTCTGAATTGCTGCCTTCTGCGCATCTACAACCATCAACTGAGTAGTGATTGCTTTCTTGTCCTTCGTTCCAGAGAACCATATACGGTTTCTTGAAATCTTCAACGAACTTGCAAGTCGATTAACGAAACGATTTGTTTCCCAATCACGTAAAGTGACACGAATTATCGTGAAACGACCCTTTGGATCAAGTGAAGGTATACGGCCAATCTCTTCGACGCGGAAATCCTCTGCGCGCATCTTGAGGACGCCGTTAATCCCAGGTCCAGATGTAGCGAATCTGCTCAGACCTGCGGCAGTATCGAGGTCGTCCGTTTCCACAGCTTCACCGGTTCCATCACAGCGAGAGGGAGGAGAAGGCTTTACCGGCATCCTTGACTACTGCCTTCAGGATCTTTACGGGATCTTTACCCTTGTTCGCACGGATGTACAACTCAGGGTCATCTAAGTCAGGATGGCCGCTAAAATAATTGCAATAATCGACGTCCTTGTGAGCGTTAAGATGGGTTCGAAAGACATGCAAAGTAGTGTGATCTTCACCACTGATTCGGATACGAAGTTCGACTCCTTCGTTCTTGAGAACCTTCATCGCCATGAGGTTGTCGAGATGAGTCCCCTTTTTGAGGGCTTCCACCGGTAATGATGCCAGATAAGAGTGAACGAAGGATACAGTAATCCTTCCGCCGTTGGGATTATCCACCATTGGGTCTCGTCGAGTCCATGGACGGGGACGCCAACTCTGAGTTATCAGATATGGCAAACCTTCTCGAACGAGCGACGCTACCCATCCTGATCATCACTATTATCATGACTGCAGGCTTCGCAATCGGATTCATCGATCCACCTGCATTCAATACAGATCTCACCACTTTCGTCCCCACCGATGAGAATGATGTGGTTATCGAAAATGTTGATTCTCAATTGTCAGAAACAGGAATACCATTCTACACCCACATTACAAGAGACGATGGTGGCAATGTACTATCATGGGATTCAATTTTGATACAAGAAAATGCATTGCAAAATTTAGAAAATCAATCGAGCATGCAGAGTAATCTTATCTTATCCAATATCTCAGCACCAGGTATCCTCCAATTGGCACTAGATGAGTCAGTTGCAGGGGCAACATTGAGTGATTATGATTCTTGGGCAGCTTTCCTCGATGCAACTGTTGATGAGGACACCACGTGCACTGATGGCGCAGATGAAGATCTCCGTAATGCTGCTTCCCTCGGCCGTATGGCAATAGTGCACAAAGACCTCGATTTCGATCCTATTTGCAATTGGCTACTTGATCGCTCCTCAAGCGACCCAACTCCGACTGCCAGCAGTACTCTATGGATTCTTGAAATCCGTCAACAAGTTGATCCAAATGCCCAGATGATGATGGAGGTCGTTATCGCTGATTTCTTCAAAGAGTTATCAGATGGTGACGAACTTCGTTTCCAAACACTATCTGACGGTGTTATCAGCCACGAGTTGAATAATGAAGCAGTCAGTCAATTGATTATACTTCTAGGAATCTCAATTATACTCGTCGTAATTATCCTCGCTGCTGCCTTCCGTTCAATCAGATTTGTTGGCTTCCCATTAGCTGCATTGACTGCGTCCTTGGTTTGGACCTACGGATTTCTAGATCTCGCAGGCATAGAATTCACAATATTGACTATCGCTGTAGCACCCGTCGTTCTCGGGCTTGGCATCGATTACTCTATCCATATGCAACGGACATACGAGAGGAATCGAGGGAATGGGGAGCAACCTGCGGAGGCATGGGTTAACGCATTCAAAGAACTACGTGTTGCCCTAACACTCGCTGTTTTCACCACAGTTTGTGCCTTCGTCGCTAATATTGCTTCACCACTACCGCCTGTCCGTAACTTCGGCCTTGCTCTCGCTATTGGAGTAACAGCGGCATTCCTCTCATCAACAGTAGTCGTAGGAGCGCTACATGTCATTGTATCTCGATGGACAAATGTCCAACCTGTCGAAAGTAACGGACGGCGACTCTTTGATACTGATGCTAAGAAGATTACAGAGTTCCAGAAGAAAACCTCCGTGCAAGCCATCATCGCTGTACTGCTCATCACGATTGGTTCTATTGGCTATTCCGCAGTTCAACTTGAAACTCAGTTTGATCTTACCGACTTTTTATCTGATGAAATGGAAACCATGCAGACACGTAATTCGATGTATGATTCATACGAATCTTCTACATGGAAGGAAGTCAACATACTAATCATCAACTCCACTGGAGATGGAATTATCCAAGACGATAGTAAATTCCTGACTGGACTTTGGATTCTCGATCGAGAGATATCAACAACAAGAGGAGTAGTAGCGCCCACTGGTATCTTGTTTGAGGATGCTAAACCATCCTATGATGGACCTTATCCAATTCTCCGTGATGCTATTGAATCGGATTCAGATTTCGGTGAAAGATACAATCTGATGATTGCTGAAGGTCGCGTCGCAACGATGGCAAACTATAGTACAGGAGATGCTGCCGCAGCACTCTTTGAACTTAGTACTAATTCCAGTTCATCATCTTCTTTCCGAGGCTTGACTTTCGAAGAGCGCGTCGGTCGAACTATTGTATTCAATAACGGAAAAATCACAGCAGCTACCCACCGCATCGATGTTGAAGCCGCAGACAGCACAGATAGTCGCGAGATTATTCGTGAATTCAATGATGTCATACTCAAAGAAGACATTACAGAGAACATCGATGGAGATTTAATGTTGACAGGGTATCTCGTGAAATTGGAATATGTACTAGATGCATTGAGCACTTCTCAGATTAGTTCGACAATAATTAGCCTCATTGTGTCATTTTTCGTTCTTCTTGTTTTGACTAGACGCTTCGCTCCATCCTTCATCGTCATTGTGCCAGTTACTCTTGCCGCTGTATGGGTCGTTGGTTCTATGGCAGTTCTCGGAATCCACTGGAATGTGCTTACCGTGATGATTACTGCATTGACTATTGGCCTCGGTATCGATTACTCAATCCATATGTGGAAACGGTTTGAAACATTAGTAGATCGAAAGGTACCGCCATGGGAGGCCCTCCGAATGACCAACTCTACCACCGGCGCAGCTCTCTGTCTAAGTGCACTAACTACTGCCATAGGATTCCTAGTACTATGGTTCTCACCTATGCCAGTGATTCGTGACTTCGGACTTGTAACTGCTCTAACCGTAATATTCTCGCTCATGATGGCGCTTGGATTACTCCCTCTCTTGCTTGTATACGAGGCACAAGCTGAGGAAAATGATGACTCATTCAATGAATGAAGAGAGATCGATTCTCTGTTCACGCCCCAATAACAACAAAGCCATCCACAATGTCATCGGTGGACAAGCAGTTCGTTTTCGTTGTGCTCGGCGCTGCACCTCAGAAAGATCTAATCCTGACTTCTCAGCGATATAGGCCCGAATTGGCCGAATGTTTGCAACCATCGAATCTATGGATTTGCCACCTGAATTTGGTGGAGAAGGCAATACAATCTCCTCAGAAACATCTTGGATTATCGATGCTGACACTACGGAATCTGAAGAGTTTTGATTCTCTTGAGATGCAGCCTCCATTGGAACTCCAGAGAGCATACGACGCATCATTGGCGACCAGCCAAGAGGAATCTCAACATCACGCAGATTAGCATTACACGAAATAATATCACCATCTATCGAAAGCCAACCATTCTGAATTAGAGCCTCCAGAAGTTCAGCTGCGCCCCTCGTATCTGTCCAATTAAGATCTAGACTCCAGATTCTCATAACTGTAGCAGAGGGTGCCCTATTAGGGTCAAGTTCTTGAAATGTCACGGCAAGTAACCGACGAACTTCAATCTGGTCCTCAACAGACATTATGTTCACGTGGACATCGACAGGACTTCAACTACTCGCGAACAGAATATGCCGCATGGAGGGGGAAACGGAGGCACCTGCAGTAGTCCACGAACGTCTAACTGGTGAAGGGATACAGTCACGCAGCCGGTGGAAAGTTATCGCCCTTGTATCAACTGTAGTATTCCTTTTTTTGGGCTATATCGTATACTCCGCACTCGGAGTTTATTTGACACGTACTGATCCAATCCCTCGAGAAAGTCATGTAGTAGTGATAGATATCGAAGGGGACATTGGCCAAGCAACCTGTATGGATTGGTTAGACGAGAAGCATTTGATTGTCTGTGACGCAGGGGAAGGAAGTGTCACCCTCTACACTCTATCTGAAAATCAAATCACAAAGGACTCTACTCTATTGAGTGGACTACAGAATCCCCATGGCATCCATATCGACAATAGTACGTTGTACCTATCAGAACGCGGGAAACTAACTGCCTATCCTTTTACTGGGAATTCGCCAAACGAATGGAACTTTACTGATTCGCGTATTCTTGTTGAAGGTATACCAGCAAAAAATCACCAAACAAATGCAGTACGTGCAGGCCCGAACGGGACTTTGATTTGGCATTCAGGAAGTACTTGCAATGTTTGCCAGGAGGAGGATGACAGAAATGCAGCCTTGCTTATGGTTAATCCAGATACAGGTGAACATTCCATCCTCGCCAGCGGAGTAAGAAACTCCTTCGATGGAGCTTGGATTGAAGATATAGGATACGTGTTCACCGATAACGGTAGAGACTGGGAAGGAAACGACTTTCCCCCTGAAGAACTCAACCTACTTGAAATTGGAGCCGACTACGGATGGCCTAACGATATCCCTGATGACCCTGTACCCAACGGCACGCTCGGACCTATTGCCACTTTCACCCCTCACAGTTCGGCCAACTCCATCGCTGTAAGACCAACTAATGCAACACTAGAGGGTGCTGAACATTCAATCTTCGTTACCGTTTTCGGTTCATGGAACGCTAACCCTGCAACTGGTGGAACAATCGTACGTGTCGACCTCTTTGAGGATGCGAATTCAAGTCAAGGTTGGAGAGGAGATACATCAGTGATTGTGGAAGATGTTTTTGGAGCCCTTCCCATCGCTTTTCACCCCAATGGAGATCTATGGTTTGCCAACTATATGTCAGGCCAAATCCATATTGTCAAAAACGAATCATGACAGGTGTTGGTTCATATCCTGTCGCGTCATCGAACTGGCAGAATGGCCAGGGACTATGTTGCACGTGACCCGCGCACAGGCGAGCGCATATCCACAGGTAAGAAATCTAAGCACATCCAGAAAGCAGCATTCAGTGCACCAGATGGACCATGGAAATCCCTACTTCCTCAACAAATCCGAGATTTACTCGATCGTAAGGTTTCCAGCGTTGAAGTTCGCTACATGGACGAACGTCTCCTTCTTGACCGATTTGATGCGATTCGAGGGATACCGTCACTCCCGAGAAAGGAAGATGAATATGTGCATCGTATGATTTTAGATGGATTATGTTCCCGTTCTGCAGAAGAAAGAATCGCATGTTTAGACGTATTCCTCGTCATATCACTTCGTGAAACAGATGAGATGATGGAAATGCTAGATGTAATGGTCGATGACCCAGACCCAAAAGTTCGAAATCATGCTCGGAAGGTACTAATCGATACAGCGCCAATCTTTCCATCCGCATTGAGAGATACTATCGCACGTCTAGTTAGATCAGAGGAACGTGCTGTTCGCAATGATGGATTCAGTGCATTGAATCAAGCTGCTCGACAATGGCCAGAGGTAGGTGTCCACCATCTTGATGAATTGATTCGTGAAGATGAAGTGGATTTGCGACGACGATCAGCACGGGTCCTCAAATCAATTGCTCAACGTGCAGGAGGCGCAGGTTGGGATCTTATTGGCTGGACTCTTGATGATGAGGATTCCGAAGTCCGCCGAATAGCGAGTAGGACGCTGCCAATGCTCGCTGAATCAGCACCTAATATTGCACAAATCATGATTGAAGAAACCCTATTCGATGAAGACGACGAAGTTCGTCAGAACTCACTCAAGGCTCTCGCGCGTATGGACAAAGATGATTCCAGGACAAGGACATTGATTTTAGATGGATGTCGTCATAATGATGCAAGGATCCGGATGTCTTGCGTGAAGATGCTACCGATTATCCTTGGCGAAGTAGAACGACGTCAGACTGCACTTGAATTGTTAATGGATGAGGCCGATTCATCTATTCGTAACCGCCTAGAAAATATGGCGAAAGATCTTGCAATCGAAGGAACTGAAAGCGAACGTAATCGGTTCCTCGCACCTCTTCCAAAGGTGGAAACGGAAGAAGGAACAGAACTTCCTCTAGCTAATGAGCCTAAATCCAAACCCAAAGATAGAGGCCCAGATTCGCCGTCACAAAACGATTGACCGCGCCGTCAGCGTCATATATGGGTGCAAGGTCGGCAAAACGACGAACATGAGTGAAGGCGCCGATGACCACAAGCTCGAGCAGTTCGAGCGACTCTGGGATGGCTGGACCCCGAGGGGCCAGAACATGACCAAGGCCCACAAGTTCCGCCACTACATGCGCCAGCATGTCCTGCAGATTCTTCCTGCAAACCGCAAGAGGGGCAACAAGCAGCGTTTCCTGACCAAGGAGAACTGTCGGAAATATTGGATGGGTGAACTCCAAGCGGAGATTGAAGCCGCCGACTCGTTCTGAAGGTCGGTCCCAAAATGCCTCCACTTCGTTTCACGGACTGGGACCTCCCTGCTTCAATCCAATCAGCTATTGATTCACAAGGATGGGAATTCCCCACTGAAATTCAACGAGAATCTATCCCAGCAGGTCGCTCGGGAAAAGATATCATTGGACAAGCACGTACTGGATCTGGTAAGACTGGTGCATTTGGAATCCCTATCATCGAACGTGTTGAATCTAAAGGGACGCCTCAAGCAATTTTATTGTGTCCAACTCGTGAACTTGCAACTCAGGTTTGTGAAGAAATCAAATGGCTTCAAGGAGATCTTGGCTTATCTATTCTCCCAGTATACGGTGGAACTGATCTCGAAAAGCAAGCAGCGAAGTTAGACAATGGCGTCGACATAATCGTTGGAACTCCTGGTAGGGTCATCGATATGACGAAACGAGGGCATCTTGACCTCGCCTCAATCTCTATTCTTTGCCTTGACGAAGCAGATCGTATGCTAGATATGGGATTCTGGCCAGATATCTCTTGGATTGTAGGGAATATGCCAGAACGTTCGCAGACCCTTCTATTCAGCGCAACCTTCCCCCAGGAAATTATTGACGCTACTGAGGAATTCTTGACAAATCCAATCACGGTCATGAGCGAAGACCTCGAAGTAGAGGTCCCAGAAATTGAACAAAAATGGATTCGAATTGGACGCGCTAACAAACTCTGGGCTGTCGGCCGTATCCTCTCACGCATGGAAGATGATGACCAATGTCTCATTTTCTGCAACACAAAGCGAATGGTTGAACTTCTTGACGATCGCCTCGGAAAGCACAGATTTGAATGCTCAACTCTACATGGCGATATGTCTCAAAACAAACGTGAGAAAGTAATGGATGGATACCGCGATGCTAGTGTGAGAATATTGGTCGCAACCGATGTAGCGGCTCGCGGACTCGATGTCGATGGTGTAACTATTGTCATCAACTATGATTTGCCTGACAATCCCGAAGACTATGTCCATCGAATTGGTCGAACTGGACGTATGGGCCGTAGTGGAACTGCGTGGAGTTTTGTAGGTCGCGAGGACATGTTACAACTCGACCGTATTCGTTCAACATGGAATCTCACAATTGACCAAACCGAAGCCCCTGAACTTCCAGAAGATGTGAAACGAGACCCCATTCGAGCACGTATGGATTGGTCTGAATCCTCAGATCCATTCGGGATGGTCCGCATCTCAATTAGTGCAGGTTCCAGTATAATCCGTAGTACGCTCCATCTCTCAGATTGGATTATAGAAAACACCAAAATCAAGGAACTCGCTATAGGAGAGATTCAAATTTCAGATAACAACACATTCGTAGATATTCACTCAGAATCAGCACAACGTGTCCTTGAAATCATCGAAAGACGCGAATTTGATGGACAGAAACTAGAAGCAAATCTTGCTACTCGATGATTACTCTTCTTCCTCATTAGCCCAGATGAGGCGCGGTCTCAAAATTACAAATGTGACCAAAACTACTGATAGCATAAGTAGCCGAAATCCACGGCCAACTGCATCTTGGTGTTCCGTCGTTACTCGTTCACATGTAGCCGATATAATACCCTCACAAGCCTCAACCGCGCTACTATCTCCGCCTGTAATCATAATCAATGAACCCCAAAACCCAAGGAACACAAAACCGGACAGAATTGCAACCCGAGGTGCGTCTTCACGAAGTGTATCTAAGTGCATATTCGTACGAATCCCCTGAAGAGAAGGAAGACGCTTCCAAAAACGACGAACCTCCGCTCGAGCCCCTGTCATATTGAACCAAATAGTCCAACCAATAACGAGAACGATAAGCGAACCATATCGAAGTACAAAATCATGGAATTGGTATAGGATAGCATCACAACCAATCACCTCCCCGGCTGTACCTTCACAACCATTGACAGCAAGTGGATACAACACGATTAGACGAACCATATTTAGAAAGAACAAGATGACTGCAGCGTAACTTAGATGCTTAAATTTAGTTCGGAAATCAAATGCAGGAGTAAGCAGGACCATCATCGATAAGAACAGGAACTCGTGAAGCCCCGCACATTCGTCTGACACATAGAGGGGGATATAGCCATCAACAAAATCAGGATGGATCAGATTAACCTGTGTCAAGGGGCCTGTTGAATGAGCAACAACCTCTGTCGATCCTTGCCAGATGACATTAGATATCGCAGACCAAAGCCATGCTTCTACTAATTGCAAGGGTAACAAAGTGTTGGCTGGCTCAATGAACCAACGGAAAATTACTTCTCCCATTAGAAGCACAAGAATGAGGCCGATTACAGCTCCAATCATCCTCAAGAATTCTGGTAAGGGGATGTCATCTGATGGGCGACTGATGACTTCCCGCATAGTGGACTATTCGACCCCACCCGTTTCAATTTGCCTCGGTGAGTATCAAGAATTGGTCATTCGGAATGAAACCGTTGAAGAACGGCACCATACAGGGCGATACATGGCCGATGTCCGAGTAGTCGATGTCGTGGGCTTCCACTGCCCAGTCCCAGTCCATGAAACTCGCAAGGCTCTTAGTGAAATGAAAAATGGTAGTATCCTTGAGGTTATTTCAGATGATAAAGAAAGCCTGCGTGATATACCTGCTCTCTGTGACAGAATGGATGTTCATCTAATCACAGTAGAAGAAGAAGCTGGAGAATACACCTTCAGAATCCTCAATGAGGCAAATAAGGAAGTGACCGCATGACTCGTTTGATCGAAGAAGTGACTAATGTTCCGGCAGATGCTCGCCTTCCTACTGCCCACGGTGATTTTCGAATTCGTGTCTTCCATGATCAGGATGGTCTCGACCATGTTGCTCTCACACTAGGAGATATGACTGGACCCGATCCTGTTCTAGTTAGAGTACATTCAGAATGTCTTACCGGCGATGCATTGGGAAGCCTTCGATGCGACTGTGGTCCTCAACTAGATGCTGCATTGAAAGCTATCAACGAACGTGGATGGGGAGCATTACTCTATCTAAGACAGGAAGGACGTGGAATCGGACTTCATGCTAAAATTCAGGCTTATAGACTTCAAGATGGTGGAGCAGATACGTTAGATGCAAATCTCAAACTAGGGTTGCCTGCTGACGCAAGAGATTACTCGATTGCAGCTCAGATGCTTCAAGCAATTGGAGTGGAAAAAGTGGCATTATTGACCAATAATCCCGACAAAGTAAGTCAGCTTGAAGGATATGGAATATCTATTGCTGAACGTGTGCCCCTAATTGTCGGAATCGGAGATGAGAATATAGGGTATTTGCGAACAAAAGGGGAACGTATGGGACACGCAATTGCACAAGACGATTTGTCAAACCCAGAATAAAATTCCTAAAGAGATTCAAAGAGTGGGCCCGCCCAGATTTGAACTGGGGTCTAATGGTCCCAAACCATCAAGTATAGGCCAAACTAACCCACGGGCCCTTGTTCAGCCCAACGAAATGACAGCCCGTCATGAATGTTCCTCAGAGTAGACGATACTCACCGTTACCTTCACGGATGAGTGCACCTTCAATCTCAGACATCTCTATCCATCGATTAATCTCCTCTTCAGCAACACCAATCTTCGTCGCCTCCCGGACTAATTTATCCATATCGATGACACCATCCTCCTTAGCAGCGGACTTGATCATCCTTACTGGATTAGGCTGGGTAGAACCAGCATTACGTGGATTTAATTCTGGTCGACGTGACAAGGCATCTTCTATCTCTTTACTAATCTCGGGAGGGAGATTGGCTGATGAAACGGCATACGCCATCTGTGCTGCATCATCAAAGGACTGTACGATAGTCAGAGATGATGAACCACAATGACGACAGGCGATACTGCGCTGCCCTGAACGGCCACCACTAGCTCGACCGCAAGAACCGCAACGTAGCATGCTCCAACGCTGGTCTCCCATCAGCGTTATTCAAAGACGAGAGTGTTTGAGCAATTCGGATTAGAGTGAAAAATTTCCACCACCATCGCTCGCTGAACGTAATCCTGTGGAACTACTACTCATCTCTCGTACACGGCCTACGGGTCCTCCAATACCAAGAGAGTCCGGTAAAATAAGTGCAGCAATAACTCCACCCCAATGGCCTTCAGCGGCAGTCACTTCATCAACTGCAATACCATGTTCAATAATCTCAAGATCACGACTCGCTAAACGTCTTTGCATCTGACGTTTAAGGAGTATTTCTGTCTCCTCATAATCTTCCTCTGTAGCGATAGTAGCGACAATAGCTACCTCCTCACCCTCTGGCGTATTGCACCTCGCCCAAGCAGCTCCTGCACATGCTGTCCCTCCATCCCAAGAGTACGCAACTGAGAAGTGGCACTCAACAAGACTACCCATAGGCAAAGACCTGGGTTGCTCAGCAGTGAAGCCCATGGGAAGCATAGCACCCTTAACCTGGACAAGACGACAGTCTCCAAGACCAAGATCAACTAAACACTGATCGAAAGCATCCTCCTCAGATTCACCCCAAGGAGCGACTGCAGTCATCAACCATCCCCCAGTCGGTGTCCCAGTAGTCTGAGGAGTAGGTGCACTTGGAGTATTACTCGGCCCGCCAATGCTGAAGTCCATATGATTCGGAGGACCTCCGGGTTCATCAACGGGAAGGGTGTTCTAGACACAATGCGCGCTGATTCCCCATCACTCTCGATGAGGGCCGCGCCAAGTCTATTCATCCTTGGTTGGATAGCTGCAATAACGGGCTACTTTAGCGTCATACCTGAGGACATCGCAGGATTACTAGCCATTCTTGCATGGACTGCAGCATTCATCCTTATTCTCCTTGACCGAATGGCAAAGTATCGAGCAGATGTTAGACCACTTCAAAACGAGTACATGGACGAAGTGGCCGAAAATGAATCTTCAGAAACTGAACCCATGGTAAATCCACGAGAGTTAGGACTAGACATCCCACTCTAGTCAAAGAAGACGAATTGATTCAAGATTTTGAGGGGCAGCAGTTCGTACCTTGAAAGTCTCGGTAAGTGTCTTCCTGAACTCGTTACAAACCGTATCATCCCCATGATGGCAGATGATTCTTCGAGGTTTAGGATTCAGTGCGTTGACATAGTCGAGTAGTTGACGTCTATCTGAATGGCCTGAGAATCCGTCAATAGTGACGATATCACACTTGACATCGACCATCATTGTGTGTCCATCTTGAGCCATTGGCACCTCAGAATAGCCTTCTTGGAGACGTCGACCAAGGGTATTCGATGCTTGGTATCCAACAAAAGCAAGTGTCGCCCTATCATTGGGTGCCCAATGTTGTAGATAGTGAAGAATCGGACCACCTGTCATCATACCACTAGTTGCAAGCACGATGCAAGGAGATGGATCGAGAACTATCTGCTCCCGACGCTCCCGGGAATCTACAGTCCGGAACCACGGAGAATTGAATGGATTCTCATCACCTCCTCGAAGTACCTGCTGACGTAAATCACGATTCAAGAAATTCGGATGTGATGCGTGTATAGCCGTAGCCTCAGCAATCATGCCATCCAGCCATACTGTACATGGGTCACTAGTGAAATCCTCGGATTTGAACAATTGATCTATCGCTACCATCACTTCTTGAGATCGGCCTACAGCAAAAACAGGACAGAAAATCTTTCCTCCACGGGCGAGAGTTCTACGAATAAGGTCCTGTAACTCAGCAGTAGCCTCCTGACGAGTGGGTTGGAAAGAAGAACGACCTCCATAAGTAGACTCAATCACAAGAGAATCAACACGGGGGAAACGAACAGTCGCAGCATCGAATAACCAGGATTTTTCGTATTTGATGTCACCCGAGAATAAGAGACGATGAAGATTCTTGTCTTCGCCTATCTCAAGATATACCGAGGATGAACCGAGGATATGCCCGGCATTTTCCATAGTCATCTTCACATCAGGAGCAACGTCGATTTTCTGTCCATATTCGATATCGATTACATGTTTGATACACATCTCAATATCAGCTATACTGTAAGGTGATTCGTCACCATGCTCCATCCGACTAACCTTGATGTAATCTTGTTGAAGCAATGCCATTAGATCTCTAGTGGGAGGAGTGCAGTAAACAGGGCCACGGTATCCAAACTTGAAGAGAACTGGAAGCATACCAATATGATCAACGTGAGCGTGGGTGATTATTACAGCGTCAATATTGTCGAGAGGAAGTAATTCTGGCGCATCAAAAAATGGTTGAATTTCTGAACGGTTAGTAGTAGGCTTTGCTCCACAATCAACAAGCACGCGACTCTCATTTGTCGTGACCATATGCATTGCACGACCAACCTCGCGATATGAACCAAGAGCGGTTAAGCGAACCCAAGGGGCACTGGAACGTTTAGGACGATAGATACGACTACCAAACTTACGAAACAAATCTCTTCTTTCAGAGGCAGTCTCTCGACGATAACGACGGATATTATTGAGCGTCTTCGATTCGATAGCAGGGGAACGTTCCGCACGAAATAACCAACCTAGACGGTCTCGAAGTTCAACAAGATTCGAACCCTTGGAGCCAATTGCTGTTGAAGGATCGTGACATTCGATTGTGACTTCAGACAATGCAGGATCAATCCAGATGTTGGTAAGACCTGCTTCCTCAGGAATAACCTCTTTCACAGTAGACATCACATCTTCTTCCTTCGATAATATCGATGGATCGGGCCGCACAACAATTCTGCGACGTATTGCCTTAGCCAACTTAACTGTCAATGCATTCCCCTTCTCAGAGAAGGCGCCAGGTGTCGGAGTGATGAGAGCAATTGTACCTGCTTCCAACTCTACAGTATATGGGATACCATCGGGGATAACCTCCTTGGCTTTCTTCTTAATCTCGCTCAATGTCAGTCTCACGGATTCAACTCCTAATCATCCCTCAGCGTCCGCACGTAAATCCGGAGATGACGCGCGGGCGTCAGGGAATTGGATTGGTGATTAAAGTCGCTTGAACAGAGCCTCTAGCTCTTCTTGAGGAACCAATTGGTATCCGTCCTTTGGTGTAATGACACAGACATCCATGCCATTTCCAGATGCAGCATCACGCTGAGCAGAGGCAAGAAGGGCACGAGCAACAACCTCGACGGCTTCATCTCGATTCATACCCTCGCGGAACTTATCCTCAAGTACACCATACATGTAGGGCGAACCTGAACCGGTCGCACAATAGACATCAGGGATAGAACCACCAGCAGAATCGATGGAATACACATGGGCTCCTTCATCATCCACTCCAGCAATCAACAACTGAACCCAATGAGGACGACCGCCGAGAATGTTCGCGGTAAGCGTAGCAGCGCCCTTTACTGACATCTGTGTGCCACGCTTTAGTTCAAAGAGAGCAAGTTCAGCGGCAAGAGAACGGCTGAGTGCCTGAGCATGGCCTACAAGACCAGCGGTAGTGAGCGCGATATTGTCTGCAATNCGGAAGAGCTTCTGAACNGACTTATTGGCTACGAAATGACCCATNGTNGCACGGTGATCTGCACCAACGACAACACCNCCGTTGAACGTGACTCCGACGGTGCTTGTTCCAGTNTTGGTTTGTTCCATCATGCCATCCATANGTTCACAACCGCCCCTCACCGATTGACTTGGGACAAGAANATTGAATCCGCGGCCCCTTATGAATACGCCGTCAACTCATATACAATCGCGCTGAAGACCCTCAGATTCATGACCGGCCGCTGTGAAACACGCGTCATGGACGGCGGGGATGAACCTCAATGGATACCAATCGGTAGGGCATCCAGAACCGCAGAGATGCAAGAAGGCGAGACATTTCACTGGATGGACGGACGGTATCCAGACCCGCCAATTCCCACCTCTCTCAACGGGACCATCATTCATCGAGCAGAAATTCGCGACATTACAGGCCTCCCTCAACTATTAGATTGGGCAGCTGAAGGCGACATTTCGATTGTTAACACACGTCACCTCATGAGTAGGAAAACAGAGTTCAATGCAGTAATAGAAGAGTTGGCAGAATTTGTAGAGAGAGATCTATGTGGAGAAATTATCCAGATTGGAGATTCTAGAATCCTCATACTTCCGAAGGGAGTTCGTGCAACACAATCTGCTGATGAAAGGCGGTGAGCACATCGACAGTCGAATAGACCATCCTTGCCCAATCTGTTTCCAAGAGGAAGTATTGGTTATGTCTGTTCACATAGATGAGATTCCATACTTCGGCGAACATACTCAGGTGACGCTCGCTTGCGAATCATGTGGATGGAGAAAAACTGACTTCATCCCCGCAGAATCGCGTGGACCAACAGGACATCGACTAATTGTGAATCCTGAGCATCTCAGCGCTCGTGTAATCCGTTCATCTAGTTGTACGGTTAGAATACCGACTCTTGGTTTAGAAGTAGAACCTGGCTCTGCAGCATCAGGATATGTCTCCAACGTCGAAGGTGTATTCATTCGATTTAGGGACACGATCCTGATGATGAAACGAGGCCATGATTCGGAAAACGACTCTTCTGAGGATTTAGAAAAAATAGATCAGATTCTAAGCATATTGGAACAAGTTTTGTCAGGTGAGGAAGTCGAAATTGAGTTAATTCTACTCGATCCTTTGGGGCATAGTGGAATACTACATGGTGACTCAGAAACTTGGTCACTCAACAAAGAGGAAGTCGATGAACTTGCTATAGGACCAGAGATTCCTGTCTTTGAAGTAGGTAAGGAGTAATTAGAGAGCGTCTGGTGCAAGAAAATCGTCAATTCTATCTTCAAAAGCACTGCGCTTATCTGCAATATCGGACAACCACTCCGCAGCCCTATCAATACAGATTTTTTTGATTTCACCCGCAAGCATATCGCCAGCAGTGTATGCCCTTCGAATCTCTTCCAATGCTGTATCATCTGGCTCGAAAAAGGTTAGAAGATATTGGAAGGCTACGTCTTTATCACAATCTCCGCCGAGACGGCGATGCTCTTCCACTGTTGGCTGACCCCCACTGAATGCTCGCTTGACCTTCTTTTCCATCACTGAAACCTCATCATCAAGGAAGATGGTTGTCTCTGGTTTACTAGAGGACATCTTATCCCCCGTCATCCCGATAGCAAATCGATGGTAAGTAGAAGAGGGAGGCAAAAGCCCCATACCACCTAGATTCCTTTCTAGTGATAGCAGGGCCATCCTAACTGCACCCCGATCACTCGAGGTAGCCCCTGGCAATTCAATCAGGCCATGCTTTGGATTAGAGAGAATGTCTGCATAACCAAGAGGGGCTAAAGCAGAATGGATTTCATCAAAGACAGCTCTTCGGACATCTCGATTAATCCGGCCACGCTCACCGACACCAAGAGCAACGCTATTTTCATCTTGAACAGAGAGCCCGATCGAAAGTCCACCAGCCTTCCTCGGCTTGACATTGAACCAATTGGTCCGCGTTGCAAGATCACGGGTCAGGCGTATGTGTGGATCTTGATCAACTCCAACGGGTACTACAATCGGGCGTAATCCACCATACTCATCGAGTTGAGGGTGGAGGATATCGCCTGCCTGTACCATAGGTGCTTGGACATGAGCCAGATTTGTATCACCACGGAAACCATAGATTGACTCCATTTCTGATAGATTAGTACGCTTTCCAAGAGTGAAACCAAGACGTTGAACAATCGGGCGTGAACTCTGGAAGTATATCGATGTCTTTTCAGGATCTAGGCCCAAAGCAGCATAGTTCCAGACATATTCCTTCAATGCATTTTCCCTGCACTTCTCTAAAGACATCCCGCGTGTCGCATGTGCCTCAAGATCCGCTACAGCGATCGTAACATCGGCGCCTTGTGATTGAAACCACTTCACCTGCTCAATCACCATACTATGGCCTAAGTGCATACGTCCTGATGGCATCAATCCAGTAAGGACTCCAAATGGATCTTTGCGCCGAGCTGCATCAAGCACGACGCCAAGATCTCGCTGTGCAAAGATAATCCCACGGCGATGTAGCATACTTGGGTCGGGAACATCTAGACCTTCCATGGTACCCAGACCAAACTCATCTCGAATCCTCGCGTAGTCTGTCGACTGCTGGGAGGACCACGGATCGATGCGAAGGTCATCT
>PATC01000010.1 GCA_002712285.1 Methanobacteriota archaeon | reverse complement strand
GTGAATGTCATGTCACCCCATGACATGTTCGTCATGTATACGTAGGAACCGCAAGTTGTTTCATTGTCCATGCCTGAAATCATATTCATTTCAGAGTTGAAACAAACACCCTCATCCTCGTGACCTGAGTGATTTGAGTGATCATCGTGGCCATGGTGGTCATCGTGGTCACCTTCATGACGTTCACATTCCCAACCATCGGTGGCGCCAGTGGTTGAATTCGTAACTTCAGTGCATTCGTCTTCTTCGTATCCATCAGTTCCGTTTACGCTACCATCAGCATTCAACCACTCTTGCATCCAGCACTCGTAATAGCCATCATTAGAATCGATGGAACTAGCGTTAACAATACAACCGTCATAGAATTCATGATCGTCTTCAATCCAAGCATGCCAGAATTCGTCCCATGAGATGCGGGTATCGTTATCCATATCATGTTCTTGGAGTGCAAGTTCTGCGGTCATTCGCTCATCATCATGGTCGTCATGGCCATCAGAGTGACCATCATGGTCGTCATGGCCATCAGAGTGATCATCATGGTCACCCTCTTCATCTGTGTGATTATCATGGTCGCCCTCTTCATCTGAGTGATCATCATGGTCGCCCTCTTCATCTGAGTGATCTCCATGTCCATGGTGATCATGGTGTGCATGACCTCCTGGCATCTTCAAGACAGACATATCGAAGGACATCATCTCCTCTGCCTCAAACTCTAGCATATAGTGGCCCTCTTCCATGTGATACATCTGGATAACAGAATCCGTAGGGCAACCTGCAGGATCATCCATTATCTCTTCAGGTGATAGGTGATCGTGTCCAGCATGCATGTCATGTTCGTCATGATCGTCATGTTCATCGCCATGGTCATCGCCATGGTCATCGCCATGGTCATCGTCATGGTCATCGTCATCGTCATGCATTGGGAAGGACAATCGATGAGCGACGTGCTCAGCATGAATCTCGTTAAGGTGGCCCTCATGACTCAAATTTGAACTCTCAAAGGGACCATCTGTGAGATGCTCACAGAGGTCTGCAACCAGCATAGCTTCGTACTCCAAGACGATGCTACCATCTGGAAGTGTATGAATGGGTACAAACTCAGGAGCGTCATCACCCATGGCTTCAAGGGTAGTGTTAACCCAAGTTTCAAGGCCGAGTCCATGGTAGAAGAATAGGTCAGCATCACGTAGATAGAGCAAATCTGTGCTTGTTGGCTCGTAATCGTGTACTGGAATATTGCTGGGTGCTAATAGTTGGACATCGACTTTGTCACCAGCAATATTCTGGACTAAATCCTGAACGTGCCAAGTGGAAGTGTAAACTGTACCAAGAGATTCAGTGCTACTACTCACCTCTTCAAGGGTGGAATCATCACCTAAACAGCCTGCAAGGCTGGTAGTGACAAGGATTAGAGCGATCATGATAGGGCGTGCCTTAGGGTTAACCATGAGCCACCCGGCTATATATTAGATATTTAAGAAATGTTATTAATTCCGGCGGATTCGCAATCTCATGAGCCGAATTATATCCTTCAGTGCAGACAATTCCTTCGCGGATGATTTGAAACAGATGGTCAAGGATACAGGTTACAAGAATCGAAGTATGTTTCTTCGTGATGCGAGTATCCATTTCTCAGATTCAAAGTTACGAGGAGAATTGAATCAAATGGAACATGATGAAAATGTTTCAGGCACACTGGTCATCTACTATCAACACGAAGTAGAACACCGATTATTGGATCTGAGACACTCGAGTCTAGTATCTGTCCAGTCATATCATCATAATTGCTTGCCTGAAAACCACATGTGTGTAGATACAATGCAAGTCAGAGGTAATGCCGGAGATTTGAGGAAGGCCATCTCTACGCTACAAGACAATTCAGGTGTCGACAGAGTCGGATTCACATTGGCTCCTGTCCGAAGTTCGGGCTGTTGCTGATTTCACATTCTCAACCCTACTTACCCGCAGGTTGAAGGATTTGTTCCGGAAGGCAGTGGTATGAGCATACCTGATGAGTTATCCCAGATGCTCAACGGGGAGCAGGGGCCAACTCGTCAGAAGGCAGCGAGATTAGTCGTAGACCTAGCATCAGTAGCCGGCTCTAAGGAATTCGTCCGATGCTCCGATGCACACGTAAGTGGTGTTAGTGTTTTGACGGGAGGACATGGGCTACGGACATTCCTAGCAGACCTCACTAAAGATCCGACTGGGACCGTAGCAATTCAGACAACTCTCAACAGCGCAGGTTGCGATCATGAGAAGATGGATGAGATGGATATCGAGCATCAAGACTTCCTTGAACAACAATTTGAGATTATACATGCCTACATGCAACTTGGCATCAAAGCTACACTTTCATGCACCCCTTATGACCGAGGAATCGAAACACCTGAAGGCATTGGTTCTTGGGCTGAATCCAATGCAGTCTGCTTCTCCAACTCATACACTTCATTGATTACCAATCGGGAATCAGGCCTCTCGGCACTTGCAACCGCTCTTACTGGTTGGGCACCTAAATGGGGCCTTCATCTAGAGGTAAATCGTCACCCCAATCTGTTGGTCGAAGTCGAAGTGGAACTACCAGATGCGACTGATTGGAGTGTTCTTGGCGATTGGATTGGTGCGCAAAGAGGCACTCACTGGCGAATGCCATTCGGTCCAATACCAGTAATTCGAACACAAAATAAAAACCCCACATTTGAGATGCGAAAAGCCCTCACAGCAGCAGCTGCTAACCATGGTTGTCCAATGCTTTTATTGAACGATGATGATGCTGATTTAACCAACATCCAAGATACGTTGACGTTTACTGGTGAACATCTTGATTCCAGTTATGCTGAACTCGCACCAAAAGGTCAGGTCGATCTAGTTGTAATTGGATGCCCGCAAGCCAGCATCGGAGAAGTACGTGCTACTGCAGCGGCAGTTCGCACATGGATGGAACTTGGATACCGTATCCCAGAACAACGCCTCTGGGTTTTCACCTCAGGACACAATCACGGGATTTTGAAAGGTGACGGAACTATTGACGTCCTGGAAGAGGCCGGGGCGCTAATCTTGAAAGATACATGTCCCGAAGTCACCCCCTACAATCGAACAAAATACAATCACCTGTTGACAAATTCGTTGAAGGCCGAGCATTACCTGACAAGTGGTCTAAATCGAATGCCAACGAGTGTAGCTCGAATCGAAGAATGCGTCGCTGTCGCATTTGACCCAATACGTGTACAGGGAGAACGCCCTAAACTGGATGCAAAACCGCACGGATCGATGCCTAGCGCGAAAACACACCAATCTGGATTATGCTCGATGAAAGGTGGAAGCTTACCAAGTCAAACTGAATGGATGGTTGAAGGAGCCGCCATAGTAACTGATGTACCGATTACCTATCTCGGATATGTCAACCGCGATACGGGTGTAATCGAAGACCCTGGTCATCCTTTAGATGGGATAGCGATTGAAAATTCGATTCTGGTCTATCCAAAGGGTTCGGGATCCACTGTCGCACCCTATGTGCTCATGGGCTTGATGTATACTGGAAAGGGTCCGAAAGCCATCGTAAATCGTGATGTCTGCCCGCTCTCAATGCCAGCAGCAAGCCTGCTTGGGGTCCCCTACGCAACTGGATTTGATGACGACCCATGCATGGAAGTGAATACAGGAGATCGCGTACGATTGAGCCTACAGGGTGGGGTGGTTGATCTCGAAATCCTTGAGAGAACAACATCCTGATTTGAGGGTGAAGCCCATACGGGGAGGCCCCATCTGAAGAGCATGCGAGTTCTCGTCACAGGAGGAGCCGGCTTTCTTGGAAGTCACCTTTGTGAGTCGCTGCTAGTCGATTTTCACGAAGTCTGTGCTATCGATGACATGTTCAGAGGGAGGAAAAGAAACCTTGAGTCCTGCAAATCATCTGCTGCAGAGATCGGAGTCCCATTCCATCTTGTAATGAAGGATGGGGCTCTCGCTGAATCCTATGAAACCGCATTGAAACGATTGAATGGAAGTGTCGATGTGGTTTACCATCTCGCAGCAATTAATGGCACACGATGGTTCAATGAGCGACCCGATCTCGTGGCAAGAGTCAATCTCTCTACATTACAAATGGCTCTCGATTTCGCCGTGACCAACGGCGCACGATTTGTCTTCACGAGTAGTCCTGAAGCATTTGGAGACCAGCAAAATATGCCCATTACATCTAACTCCGATTCGCAGTTCGCATCAAGTTCTGTTCATCAACGGCATTCCTACGGTGCCTCAAAGTACCTCGGTGAATTATTAATTCAGCACGCTGTGAAAACACATTCACTTGATGCACGTATCGTTCGCCCATTCAATTCCTATGGCCCACGACTTCCTGGAGATTCTCATGGACAAGCTGTGTCCATGATGTTGGAACGCTGCCTAGCAGAAGAACCCATTCAAATCCACGGAACAGGGGAGCAAACCCGCTGTTTCACATGGGTTGAGGATATGATTCGAGGCATTCGATCTGCTGGAGAGCTCGATCAGGGTATAGATGGTTCAAATCTCATAGGACGAGCTTTCAATCTAGGGTCAACTGAAGAAATTAGTATTCGAGAACTTGCGGAAATATGTAGGGAAGTAACGGGAACCGAAATTTCACCAATTGAGGTTGAAGGATATGCAGGTGATTCTGAACGAAGAGTACCAGATTGTACCGATGCAAAGGAAGCCCTTGGTTGGGAGGCCACTTTGCCCCTTTTGGACGGAATTCAGAGAACTTGGGCTTGGATGAAAGCAAAAAATGAGGCATGAGGGAGTCATTTGTCTACCAATGAAACTACTGAACGGCTAGCCGGCCTTCGTTCAGCACATACTCGGGACCAAAACTCTCGGAGCGAGAGAATTAGTGCCCGGATTGAGGACTTTCTAGAAGTCATCCTTGAACTAGAGGATCGAGATGGAGCCGCCCGGGTTTCAGACATCGCAAACCATCTCTCAGTATCCCGGCCTACAGTGGCAAAAATGCTCGCTAGAATGACAGAAGACGGTTGGTTACACAGAGAGCCTTACCGTGCTGTCAACCTTAGCCTCAAAGGTCGAGAACATGCGTATTGGATGCGCAAGCGACATGGGATTCTGGTGAGATTCCTGAAACATCTTGGTACTGATGATGAAACAGCTCATTTTGAGACTGAGGGAATCGAACATTATCTCAGTGAATCAACTATTTCTGCAATTGCTGTTCTGTGTGAAAGCCTAGAAAATCATGAAAGTAATTGACAACGATAATACCAAGATACGGGAATTCGGTTAAATCAGATTATTTTCTCGCTTGAAGAGAGGGGCATAGTAGCCCTTTACGGTGCATGAAATGGATAAATCCGATGGACATTGGATGTCGGGGACCTATCTTGAATTAACTCAAGCCGGCATCCATGGCATCTTGATGTTCGCTCTTGGTTACCTTTGGATTGTCTTGAGTCCAAATGGGTTCGTTGCAACTGGAAATATTCCACTTGGACAGGCTGCAATTATGGGTGCAATGGTTGCTGCACATGGTTGTCTTCTAGCATTTGTTCTAGGAGTTATGTTCGATATCATCCCATTAGTATACGGGTCAGAAAATGTATCGATACCGCCTTCCAGCCTAAAGGCAATCTACAATCTAAACCAAATTGGAACAGCGATAATTTTAGTTGGCATCATAATCGGCGACCTGAATCTATTTCATGATCTCTACCTAGTAGGTATGGCTGCATTCGCATTCCAGTATACGTACTTGTTTGAGATGGCACGTGGATTAGTGATACTAAAAAATGAAGATAATGAACGGGAATTGGCACCTGCTTTGAAAATTATAGCCATGCTGATACCCTTACCGGTTCTAATATGTTTGATTACAGGAGTTTATTCTGAAAATATCGAAATTGTAAGAACAATGATGTGGGTTACAATCGCATTCCAAGGTATACCCATTGTTTGGTGCCTACTTCTATCTCATCTTCACCGGAGATTTGATTGGAAACTATTCTCGCCCTCTACTGGTATCCGAAATGCAAGTATTGTTGTAATTCTAGTGAGCATCTCTCACGGGATTTTCGAAATATTCAGCTTCTTTGGTATCCAAGGTTCATCAGTAACTCTGAATGTTGCTAGAAGTATTCCACTAATTTGTATGGGAATTATGCTCAAACCTTGGATTTTGATTAGGAACATCTTCAAGGAAAAAATCTACGTGGCCCTTGTAGTTCAAGGAGCAATTGCAATTCTAATTTTAGGAATTTGTAACCTCTTGGTAATCTATACAGACCCTTCGGATAGTAAAACATGGAACTCAGAAGGAGCAGGAGCATTATTCATATTCACCATTGCTTCAACAATAACATTGGGTTATCTCGCGTGCTTACACGAAGATCATCGTCACACAATAATGGAGGAACGTACCAAAGGTTGGCCTACCGCATTAATCGCAGCTTCGGCAATGTTGATTGTCAGCATCACTTGGTTCCAGTTTGAGATATTCTACAATATTCCAACCGAGATACGTGGAATTCTCGTAGGCCTACCATTCGTCCTTACAGGATTCAGAATGATCACTTGGTGGAGGAATCAAGTAATCCCAGAGGAAGGAGAATGGAAACGGATTCCAATGTTCTATGATGAAATAAACGAACCCTTGGACCCCTACGGTTTATCCGAAATTTAGGATTCATTCTCTAAGATATCGTCTAGAAATTCAATTGAAGAATATGAAAGCCCAAGCACTGTAACTTCATTCCCAGATATTACCCGAGCGTGAACACCTGCCGAACCTGCCAAGTCGTATGCTCCAGCCTTGCCCTGCCATGAATCTGATTCAATCAATTCAGTAATCTCATCGTCGGAAAGTGGATTGAACTCCACCGTAGCACACTCAATAGAACGATGAACAATGACATTAGAATCTGAAAAATCAAGGATTGCAGTCCCCGACCACACTAAATGTCGCCTTCCGGAAAGATTGGTTAACATATGGAGAGCAGAAATCGAATCTCTAGGTTGACCGAGAGAAAGGAATGAATCATGCGGGTCCTCCACCAATGTATCTGCAACAATCCAATAATTAGCAACGTCAGGTGAATCTGATTCCTCTTTTTTAGAAATTGTCAGATGATGTTCGAGACGAGCGCGCTCTATCTTCTGATTAAGGATGAAATCAACCTGATCACGAACACTCCGTCCATTCGGTGCCGGAGACTCTTCTCCGATGAGGCCGCCGAAATCAAGAGTAATATTCGCGTATCTCTCCAACAACCATTGTCTCCGTCTGGAAGAGGACGAGGCGAGGCGGACTGTCAGGCCCATGGATGACAATTGAGAGTTGTGTTTATTTTGTCATCGTCCTTCCTCATCACCGGGTGCACAGATGAGCGACGCAAATAACCGGATCCCGACCTATGTAAACGGGCTTGACCAGCAGATGCAGGGAGGTATTCCACAAGGTCACATCGTTCTCCTAGCTGGCGTTAGTGGCTCGATGAAGTCTAGTCTCGGTTTCTCTTTACTCTACAATGCTGTCCGCGAAGGACGTGCAAGTGGAATTTACGTCACTCTTGAGCAGGGGAAGAAATCACTTGGAGGCCACATGGCTAACATGGGAATGGATGTAGAAGATGCTAATGTTCGCTCATCAATTGCGATTATTGATTTGGCCGACCTCCGTGTCCAGTTAGACGCGAGAGGAATCGACAAGGAAGTCGATTGGATGGGGCAACTTATCAAGCAATTAACCAACTATCGCGAATCTATTGGATTTGATATTCTTGTCTTCGATTCTCTTGGTGCTTTCTTCACACTGACAAAAATGGATAATCCCCGAGATGAAATATTCCGACTCTTTGAAGCGGTCCGTCGCCTTGGACTAACTGCCTTCTTCATCTGTGAAATGATGGGTGAAGGAAAGAATCAGTTCGGCGAATTCGGTATTGAAGACTATCTCTCAGATGGTGTAATTCACCTTACGATGGAACGGACTGGCGATCATATCGAGCGGAAACTAGCGGTCGTTAAGATGCGCCACACTGATCATGCGCTTGGATACAGTTCTTGGTCTTGGAACTCTGAAACGCAACGTTTCTCAATAGGACCTTGATTCTAAATTCACTCAACTGTGACTGACTTAGCAAGGTTCCTAGGTCGATCGACATCGCGATTTAGAGCCAGCGCCGTATAGTATGCAAGAAATTGTAGGGGAACTACACTCAGCATTGGACTAAGAGATTCTTCCGTAGAAGGGATAGTGAAACAAACGTCTCCATGCTCTGCGATTACATCTCCTTCTGTATGGATGAGAATGATACGAGCTCCCCTTGCCTTACATTCTTCAATATTCGAGATTGTCTTGTCACGATGCCCGTCATCGGGAGCAATTACGACAACAGGGCTGCCTTCTTCAAGAAGTGCAATCGGACCATGCTTCATCTCACCAGCTGGATACGCAAGGCATGGGATGTATGCGAGTTCCATCAGTTTGAGCGCCCCCTCACGAGCCACAGGGGCGGAGAAACCTCGCCCCAAGAAAAGGACGGAACTTGCATCTTTTACGATTTCAACTGCATCGGAATATGGAGCTTCATCCTCAATGATAGATTGCACTTGAACTGGTAAATCCCGAAGAGCCTTCACCATCGCTCGCCCAGTAGTACGCGGCATATCACGTGCTCGACCAATCTGGAGTGCAAACAAATTGAGTGCTGCAACCATGTTCGTGAACGCCTTGGTTGATGCTACTGATTGTTCGGGCCCCGAATGAATGTAAACACCCTGTCCACATTGACGTGCGATTGATGATGCTACAACATTGATTACGCCCATCACTTCAGCATCTTTCATTTGAATGGCCTTTACTGCAGCAAGCGTATCGGCAGTCTCACCTGATTGGCTCACAGCGAAATATGCTGCCTTCGGGTCAATGACAGGATCGTTGTTTCTGAACTCGCTAGCTACATGTGCAAAAGAGGGGACACGCGCGAGGTGTTCAATTGCTAGTCGGCCTACTTGTGCTGCATGCAAGGCAGTACCACAACCAATCAAACGAACATGAGAAAGTAAGCGTAAACGCTTGGCACTCATGGAAAGACCTCCTAGACGTGCATTCCCATCACTAACAAGAGTACGGCCAGATATACACTGGCGAATTGCTTCGGGCTGCTCATAGATTTCTTTGAGCATAAAATGAGGATAATCGCCCAAATCTGAGTCTCCCCACTGGTCTTCAATGGTCACGACCATGTGGTCAGTTGGACCGTCGATACGGTGTGTCTCGACACCTGAGCGTGAAATAGCGGCAATGTCTCCATCATCGAGAAAGATGACACGCGATGTGTGAGAACTCAAGGGATGTGGGTCACTTGAGATATACATCTCACCCTCTCCGATACCAATGACCAACGGAGAACCATTTCGTGCACAAATGACCTCTTCTGTACCATTCATCATCACGGCAATCCCCCAAGTACCACGCAGAAGCATAAGAGTGCGTCGAACTGCTTCCAATAGCACCATTCCTGCCTCAATTTCACGGGAGATGAGGTGTACAATTACCTCTGTATCAGTCTCAGATCTGAATTCAATTCCTGTTTCGATGAGGCGTTTACGGAGATTACCTGCATTCTCGATAATTCCATTATGGACAACTGCAATACTCTCATCCATAGATAGATGAGGATGTGCATTTTCTTGGGTAACACTCCCATGCGTAGCCCATCTAGTATGTGCAATACCCATCGTTCCAAAGGACGAAGATGGAATTACATCTTCAAGATCAGCAATACGGCCTATGGTCTTGTGAATAGATATTGAGTCCTCCATAACTGCTACACCTGCAGAATCATAGCCTCGATATTCGAGCCTCCTCAAACCATCAATCAGAATTGGCATTGCTGGTTTTTCACCAATGTACCCAATTATGCCACACATAGCTAATCACACCTCAAGGTCTTCATCGCATACTGGACATGAAATGCGCATCGACTGCGCTCCTTTGACAGTGAACACTGCCCCACATGAGGAACAGGATACTTCTCTGTTGAGCATACCCATCGTAGAAGGGTCTGGCGGGGGTGGAAGGTCACCGAGACTCGGATCTCCTGGAGGTGGGGGAAGTGGCATACTATCAGAATCAAGAAGAATTTCACCAGGTGCGGGCGGTGGAGGAAGATCTCGGAGTAAAGCAGCATGCTTCTCCTTCTCAGCCCGCAGACGACGGCGTTCAGCGCGCTCTGACAATGGTTCAGATGGTTGGGATTCAATTTCATCCTCATTATCAACATCTTCGTCCTCTAAAGCAACAGACACATCATCAGACGTATGCTCCTCTTCCAAACTGACGGTAATGGGTTCCTCCGGAAGAATTTCAATGTCCTCGGAATCAGTATCCATTACAACACTAATTTCACCGGGTGATGAACGACGACGGACGATGAAGAGGCCAAGCAAAAGTAAGTTGGACAGGATACAAAGGGCCCCCCCTGCTAAACTGATTGTTCTCCATGTGGAGTAATCGACGCCGAGAGCAATTCTCAATCGGTCAAAGATATTCGAAGCAGAAGAATCAACAGGAGAATCATAGATTAAGCCACGAAGACGGTGATCTGAATCTCCTCGAGTGTACAAGATCACAAGTTTGTCTGATTCCAAGGAATAATCTGCATCTACAAGTGTCCCCAATGTCAATCGAATTCCGATACCAAAACCATCGGATGATATTGACCCTAGTCCAATCTGAGATTCACCTAGAGGATCGAGAGAATCCATCAGAATGAGAACCTCGTCACCAATCGGTACGAGCATTACACGATTAATGCCAGGAGAAAGAATAGATGTCTCATTGGTAACCTGCCATGAAGAATCTGCCTTAGTGATGACTAAACGATCTAGATCACCTTCGTCCACAATCCATGTTGCAGAAATCTGATCTCCGTCTTCAGATGCTTGTATGGCAATTACAGGGTGACGTGCGGAGGGACCTACAAACTGAGTGAACAACCAATCTGATTGCCCAAGTTCCCCATGGGCATACCAAATACCGGGATTTTCTACATGATTTCGCGTGTATAATAGATGGACAAAATCCTCACCAATCTCCAAATCCAATGGGTGAATAGTATCGGGGAGTGTGGGCACATCCGCAATTACTGGGTCCGTCACAACCCAATTATCTTGATTGTAAGCTGTTGCTGAATGAGCAAAGAAAATGTCCGTGCTCTGCTGATATGTGCCTCCAGCAAATATGTCTCGATGGTATCCTGCAACAACAACTGTGCCATTATCTACTTCGATATCGATACCAAAATACGACCCTTCCGAAGCCAGTAGTGGCGGCATTAATTCGATAGAAGGAGGAGATTGGCAGGATTCATCAATAGTGGTATACCGCAGATGTGTTCGGAAGAAACCGAATTCATCAACCACTCGACCAGTCCACACAATATGACTCAGGCCATCATTTGAGGTGGTGGTGGCCAATGAACCACCCCAACGACCCTCAAGATCAGTTCGGCAGGTCTGGACATCGAGTAAATCATTCACGCGATGAACACTGAGTTGATTATCATCTACACTAATCATATGCCCTTCAGAACCAGAAATAGTATGCGATAACGGAATACCATCCGAACCAAGAACTCCAATAGAACGAGAGCCTGCGAGAGTACCCTCAATCACAGGTACCCAATAGGTCTGAACATTATTCTGCCAATCAAGATCAACAGAAGGCTGGACAGTAATCCGAAGATGCATGAGGCCGGGGTCACTAGCAAGTAGAGTAATCTTGACCTTACTCAATGCACCACCTGGAATAACAGAAATGTTGACTTCCTCTAGAATCTCCCATCCAAGGTCAGATTCAGATTCCACTTTCAGCGCAATGGAGGTTGCCGCCTCGGAACCGATATTGTAAATTGGAATCTCAAGATCGAAGTAGGTGGAAGGATAAGGAATATCTGGGACTGATCGAATTGTGCCCGGCAATACAGAGAGATCGACGCCTGCAGGCCTATCATTGATTGTAAAATCGATACTTACAGTATTGCCAAACTCGGAATCCTCTGTGTTCGTATTCGCAGGATCGATAACCACTTCAAGATTCTTTAATCCCGATGAAGTTGGATTCCAGTATAATGAAATCCAAGTGCTCTCACCGGCTTCTAGGATAGGAAGATTGACCTCGTTTCTAAGCGCACTATCCTCTCGAAGTTGAATCGGTACATCACGAATTCTTGCGTCGCCGATATTTTGAACCTCAACATCGATTTTGAGGTATGTATCCTTGTATGCAGATGATTTCTTAACTCCATTCTGAGAGATAATCAAGTCGGGTGACAAAATAAGTTCTGGAGCCGGTGGATCATTGTCGATAATCACATCGCGATCTAGTATGTCACTAACGTAGCTATTCTCACCAACTAAGCGTAACTCGATTGTGTAGCGTCCATCGGGGAGAAGCCTTTCGCCATTTGATTCTTCAGCCGTATCCCAATTCACTGACCACGCTTCTTCGTTGTCTTGTGGTGCATCCTCATCACATGCCTGATTACCAGACTGTTCCATGCAATCCCAATCAGGTTCCGATGAAAAATTCTGCAAAGTCATCCATGGTTTATCATCATCCAATCTCATTTCGATGGCATATTCTCCGAATCCTGAGCGGTCTCCGCTGACATCGACTACGCCATCCAAAGATGTAATCCCAGTAGGCGTCTCCATTGATACCTCGTATCTGCCATACAAAAAGTCGTAGAATACTGGCATTTCATTCGTGGAGCCTGTGGAGTTCAAGCCCACTAGAGCCACACGTAAGAACACCACTGGATCATTGTCTCTATGTATGTCATCTGGAATTGGAATTGTCAAGAAAAAGAAACCATCCGATTGAATCGGAGCACTTCCATTCGGATTTTCTAGCAATGTCCACCTTCGACTATTCTCACTCTTGGACAATTCATCTATTCTCTGAATGAATACCTCGTAAGAGATTTGATTAGTATCATTATTTGCTAATGTTGTCAAATTTCCACGGAGAGCTGCATTTGTGCCTGCAATCAAATAATCGTCTTCATCATAGTTCTGAAGCATCATCCACCCTTCAGCAAGAGTATTGCTTGGACCGTCAATCCACATAGTTGCATCAACCATTCCGAATCCGTACTTCTCGTTCCAAACTGGACTTAAATCCGGATGTGTGATGGCACCCTTCAGCTCAGAATTGTCTTCTAACATCTCACGAACTTTCGCAGGATCTTTGTCGCCAACAGGGGATCTTGTTGCATCCAACGCGGGGTACTTCTGCAGCATGATTGCAACCAACCCTGCCACGTGAGGAGTAGCCATACTTGTCCCATCTAAACTCTGATACTCATTGTCTGCGAGTTCGGAGTCTCCTAGTGGTATGGGGCTAGGTTCTTCCCAACGAGGAGCCATAATTCCTGATCCTGGAGCAGTAACAGTTGGTTTGAGTTCATCCCATTTATCATCATCACCATCGTCATCCCGAGGCCCCCAGTTTGAATATCCTGCAATATCATCGTCAGAACGATCCGTCGTGTCCCTGTCATCAATGGCGCCAACTGCTATTGCATGATCTGCTGAGGCAGGAGAGGGCACTCTCTTCTGGCCATCATTACCCATTGCGGCTATCACTACAATACTGGCCTCTTCGTGAGCCCTATTCGACATCGCAGCACTAAGTCCACTGCCATTATCTCCAGTGTCGTCCTGACTAACAGGATTTCCAAAAGCGCCGAGGGACATGGAGATTATCTGGATACCTCTTGCAGAATTATTTGTAATCGGGCTCGTTGAGTCTTCGCCCCAATTAGTCCTCGCATTGTTGATTGCCCACTGAATACCCAATGAGGTGGAATCGCTATTTGTGCCGCCAGTACCTGTCAAGACCTTAACATCAACGAGATATGCGCCAGGTGCTGTACCAACATATTGCCGTTCAGAACCTCCAGTACCAAGAGCTGTTCCTGCAACATGAGTTCCATGTCCATTCTCATCATCAGGATCCTCGCAATCTTGGCGATTAGGGTCGGCGCCAATCTGGGTTGCGTCGAACCCACAAACGAATTTAGAATCTGAATAACGTGATGCATCTTTGTTAGGATCATCGTTCACGTCATCGAAATCATTTAATGAGCGATGTTCGTTATCAACACCTGTGTCAAGAATAGCAATAACAATTCCATCTCCCCTCATCGAAGGATCAAACTCGTGAGCACGAGGAATTCCAGTCTCGTCTGCTCGAACATTAGTCGTTGGAACACTTGTATCCAACATTGGAACCATAACATCTTGCTGTTCAACAACCACAACTCCATCCAAACTCCAAACATCGAGTAAGGCACTAACAGGGACCTTGTCAACTGATATTCTATCCACGGAATCGAAGACAATCAACCGTGAACCTCTATCCTGCCCGACCCATCCATGCGAATACAGAAGTTCCTCGAGAATAGAAACATCAGGTTCACCCGGATGCCAAGCATAGTCAACTACTATTGCAACGGTCTTACGACCATCGGGTCCCATTATTCCAGTTGGTGAAACCGACTCATATTCTCCAACGAGAATTCTTTGGAGACGATCATCCATTCCATTCCAATCTTGATCTGGTCCGTAAGCATACCACCATCCATGATCTTCAACTGGAGGGAGCCGGTCTTCGGGCAAACTCTCGTGTGCTCGGTCTTTCAGTGTGCAAATCAGTTCCCCACACATCAGAGGCGGGACTCCTTCGACTATTTTCGCTTGTAGGGTGGAGGATATCGATATAGGCTCAGAATCAACCTCTTGAAGCGTTAAGTCAGTGGCTTGTGAAGCAGATGAAAAAAGAAAGAGGACAACGATGAGAAGATGGTAGACCTTCAATTGAATGACCTCCGTCGAATCTGAAGGAGGATGGTCCGCACTATAAGCCCCCCCTGCTGCAGTTCCAACCTCAGCACAATGTGAGAGTTTCCCACCTACTACGGAAGTTCATACAAGTTCCTTGGGCCAATCAATATGTGTAGAGTGTTTTGTACAGAATATTCGAGCATTACCTTCAGTCTTAACATCAATTCTTGACCCACATACTGGACATACTGATTGTTCAGCAAGCTCTTCTAACCAAGCAAGACGAGTCTCAGGTTCATCACCTTCTGCAAAAAGACGTTTCATTACTCGCTCTGAAACAGCATCAAGTGGGAAATCAGCACCAATCCATGGATGTCCATCCTCCTCCGAAATAGTGGGAACTGTGCCCAGGTTACCAGCTCCCATCGCATATGGATCACCGGAATCATCGTCCAAGGATGACGGTGCACCGCGAGCCACAATTCGAGCTACTGCAAAGCAGAGAAAGAATCCACCAATATGAGCAAGATGAGCGACGTTGCCCCCACCCATTCGGCCAGCATCAATGGAGTAGACATAGTATACTTCAAATCCAAGACGAATCATGGCAATCAACCCAATAGGCCAAGCCCGAATTAAGAAAATCAGCGGAAAAACGACTTTGTCATTCGGCCAGCAGACCATGTACCCCCCAAGTAAGCCAAAGCAAGCACCTGAAGCACCCAACGCGGGAACCGTACTATCAGGATGAGTTAGACACCAAGCAATGTTCCCTCCGAGTAGTCCGAGAATGTAAACTACCAACCAACGTCGAGCACCTAATCGACCTTCAAGTGGGATGCCAATTAGGGCTACAACCAGAATATTTCCCAGTACGTGCATAGCGCCTCCATGTAACCAACCAGCAAAGAAGAGGCGATGGAAATGGCTTGGCTCTAATACCCATGCAGGAATTAGTGCACCGAAAAATACGGGATCAAAGTCAGAACCTGTAGTAGTTCCAATCAAAGCATTGAGGAATTGAAGCACTGCGACCAACATTAGTGAAATAACAGTAGCAAGGGATACTGGAGTCCTATTGATTCTGGCAGCAATGTAGGGGCCAATTGCTGCTGTGAAAAAAAGGAGCAGCCAGATAGAATCACCCCCTGACAATTGGGAGAAAGTAAGGGGGATCATGCGGTTCTCCATTCCAAGGTGGCCTTACCTTGTGCATGGACTCTTCGTTGAATCCACCTTCCGTGAGGCTCAAGGGCAAAGCCACGGTCCCAGTTCATGGACGAAGCACCTCTGCTTGCTCTGGAGAAGGCTACAGTCCAAAGAGGACACCTTGCAATACTCGAAGAATTTGACTTCAAACTATACGCCGGTGAAAGGTGCACAATCATTGGTCCAAATGGGAGTGGTAAATCCACTCTGCTACGCTCTCTAGCAGGTCTTCTCCCTCTGCGAACAGGGGTCCTCTTACATGGAAATCATAGTATTCGGGACCAAGATGGAAGGCACGCTTTCAGAACCAAGCCGATTGGTTGGTGCCCCCAGTCTGCAGGAACTACATCGGCAGCCACTCCTATCGAACACCTTCGAACTACATTACAAATGCATGGAGCCAAGATGGGAGATGAGAACCTCATCGAAGTGTTGAATCATTGGGGACTTGATCACCGGCGTCACGATCGAATTGCTTGGTTGTCTGGAGGACTACGACGACGGTTGGAAGTTGCCTCTGCATTCATCGTGGCTGAAACCTCCACCTCACCCGTCCCTGTTCTTCTCGATGAGCCATCAGAAGGACTAGACGAACTCGGTGTTGAAATCCTCCTTAACAAGATTCAGAATATCGTAAATTCAGGCCATTCAGTTGTTGTTTCTACACATGATCCACGACTTATCACTACGACTGGGGAGACAGAACGAGTAGAAACGAATGGGATGGAAATTTTGAGAAACGAGCGAAATCATACTGAATTGGCCTCTAGGATGTGTGAGGCTTCGAACATATATCCAGGTGGCATGTTTGCATGGAATTTACGACTTGATCTGAGAGAGTTCTCCACTCCATCAGCACGATGGTTACCAGGTCTCATCGCTTTTGGAATCCTAATTGGGTCTGGTCTTGATCAAGCAAATATTCCGTTCCTAGGCAAGGCTGCCCTCGCACTTTCACCAGCCATGATTTCAGCCATGATTCGCCCCTCATTGATGGATCGATTGAGTGACAGAGAGATGGGTAGTGTTTGGGCTACTAGCCTTCAAGGTAGACTTTCGTTCCATGTCACATTGGCAAGCATGAGCACAATTCCTGTAATCCTCGCAATAGTTGGGTTACTGATGTTCTTGCCTACTCCTGATTCAACGGAAGCATGGATTCAGATTGGCCTTATTCTCGGGATTCTAATCGATATCCCTTGCACTGCAGGGCTAATCCACTATCGCTTTGGTCAGGGACGAAGGCCTGCTCTGATGATTCTACTTTTGACACCTTTTGCCTGGGTTCTGCTAACAATGTGCAGTGTCCTCGATGCAATCTATCTGGAAGCATATTCGGATGCTTGGACTGGTATCGCTGTATCATATGCAAGTATCATCGGACTCTTCCTACTAGCTTGGGCCCTCGGAGAATAAAGACATGGATATACACGATGATTCAAGCGCCTATGTGAGATGAGCATGGTATGAGTGCACCTGATAGACTGGCTCCATGGTTCCTCGGAATCGGTTCACTCGGCCTTCTAGTTACAGTATACATGGCTTTGGTACAAGCTCCAGCCATGGGAGATGATGCCGGATTTACCGCTCCAGAAGCATACAGAATTCTGTTCATCCATGTACCCTTCGCATGGGTCTCCTTTACAGGATTTGCACTATTATTCGGGGGATCACTCGCATGGTATATACGTCGATCGGAAGCCGGCTGGAGACTAGGTGTTACAGGAGCTCGTCTCGGACTACTCTATTCGTTGGGAGTTCTAATTTCAGGCCCAATTTGGGGAGCCGCTGAATGGGGTACTCCGTGGGATTTTGCAGATGTTCGACTGAATACATTTGCCGTACTTGCAGGTATTGCTCTGTTCATAGCTCTCAGCGAAAGAAACAGCGAAGACACAACCGAAATACGAGATTCATTGTCTGCTGTAGGTATTTTCGGATTCGGGCTCGTGCCCCTAACTTACATGGCAACAAGATGGTGGCAAGAACGTCATCCAGGGCCAGTCATTGGAGGAGGAGAAGATAGTGGTGTTGACCCGTTCATCCTGCAAATCTGGTTAATTGGCGCAGCATCGATGCAAATCCTCTTCATCGGACAGACCTTGATGACCATGCGTCTACTACGTATGGAAAACGAGGTCGAGGAGATGCTCACATTATTGGAGGCGTAAATATGGATGACATGCTGGCACTTTCTCTTGCTTATGGCCTACTCATTGCACTTCTTCTTGGGCACTCTATCTTGACTGCACTCCGGATGAAGGACCTCGATGAACGACTCAAAGCCGCAATTGAATCCATGGAAAGTGCTAGTAAAGTGCGTGAAGGCTCGTCTTTTAGTGAAGAATGACCGGTCGCTTGAATACGAGAGCCCCGACGACGGGTTCGGGGTTGGACATGGACCAGAGCGGCGCTTTCTGCATCGTCTGCGCATCTCCACCGCCTCTAACCACTGAACGATTGTGTGAAGTTTGCTTTAGAAAACGGAATCATCTATCCGATCTCCCTGAACGAATTCAGCAAACTCGTTGCCCTACCTGCCTGAAAATCCAGATTGAGGGACGCTTCTCCCGCGTCTCCGAAGAGGACCTAATGCAACAGAGAATCATCGAGGCGCTCCGCGTCCATCCTGAAGCCCAGAATATTGAGATGGACCTTCATGCAGAATCTATCGATGAACGAACGACTCGGTTGAATCTAGAATTAAGGGGCTCCATTCAGGGCTTTATCTTCGAATCCTTACATGAGACCTTGCTTCAGACATCAAATGGCGTTTGCTTACCCTGCACACGAAAAGCAGGAGCCTACTTTGAAGCAACAATGCAACTGAGATCCGCGGGTCGTCGCCTTGATGAGAAGGAGATTGCGGAACTAAGAGCGAGCCTCGACACAATGTTAGAGGAAATTGGAGATGAGCCTATGTTCTTCATCACCAACGAGGGACCAGTCAAAGGTGGATGGGATATGCAGGTTGGTTCCAAGGCAATGGCACGAATGTGGGCGAAGAAACTGGTCTCAGCACATGGTGGACGCATCAAGGAAACTTCTTCCGTCGTTGGTCACAAAGACGGAGTCGACATCACTCGCTTGACTGTTCTCTACAGGAAACCAGCCTATACCTTAGGAGATGTTATTGGATTCAGTGGGAGAATGTGGAGAGTTGATACATGGACGAAGGATGGTCCAATCCTGAAAGCGCTCGATAATCTCGAAAGGACAGGCACAACTTGGAGATCTTTAGAGAAGTGCACAGTCTTATCACGTATGCAAGAACATTACACTGTTGAGATTCTTCGAAGAGATGGTTCAGCATTCGACTTTATGGACCCAAACGACTACACCATGCGTACCATCGGAAACCCCTACGATTTGGAGGATGAGGCATCCAGTGTTCGCATCTGTTTGATAGACGGCGAATGGCAGTCCCTACCCAGAGTCCGAGCGGATGGAGTTGATTAGATTGAATGATGAAACGCAGATTGCGAAACAAATCGAACTCTTGGACCCCTCAGACATGGTAGGATGGACTCGAAGATTTCCCGAGGCGTTAAGGACTGCAATTACCCGAGATATTGGAATTGAGACTGATCAGGACTGGTCTGGTGTACTTTTCCTCGGAGTCGGTGGATCTGGGGCGGGTGGAATGATGCTCTGCAATATGGTTGATCATGAAGGCGGTTTACCTTTCATCAGTTGGAAAGACTACGGTCTCCCTTCTTGGTGGGGCCCAGAATGGTTAGTCGTCGCTACCTCTTACTCCGGAAATACCGAAGAGACACTGACGGGTGTCAGAGAGGCATTAGAAGAGGGTGGGACTGTAATTGGGATTTCCTCGGGAGGGGCCCTAGAAGAAATACTGGAGGCTCACGATGGAGCAATGTGGATTGATCTGCCTGCAGGCCAGCCTCCACGCAGTGCATTAGGTCATATCTTTGGTTCACAAGTGAATCTGTGCTGGTCTCTAGGCCTACTCCCTAAAATGGAAGAGGAAGACCTCGACGTTATGCTAGCAAGAATGGAATCTCTCCGAGATCGTCTAGATCTCATTGGAGGTGATGGTTCTATGATGGGAATAGCTCGAGAACTCCATGGAAAACGTCTGCAAATAATGTCTACACCGGGTTTAGGAGCTATGGGATACAGATGTAGAACTCAACTAAATGAGAACTCTGGACTTCTTGCGACTGCATCTATTCTTCCAGAACTACACCATAACGAAATTGTAGCATGGGGCGAAGAAGATATGCAAGATGATGTTCAGATTCTGCTATTCGTATGGAATGGAATGCACGAGCGTGTAGGACTACGTATCGAATGGACCCTTGACACCCTACAAGATGTTCCAATCCACATCTTGGACTGCATGGGGGAATCTCATCTCGAAGCCATTCTGTTTGGCGCCCATCTCAGTGATTGGCTGAGTATCGCATGTGCACTACTCCGGGGTAAGGACCCGACAGGGATTGGTCCAATTAACAATCTGAAATCTCATCTTTCCAATATCCCGATGGATTAGTAAAGAGGTCCGAGAACATGACGAGGATCGGGGAATACCGAAAGGGCCCATTCTCTTTCATCGGGATGAACTACTCCAGGTAAATCATGAGTTTCAGGCTCAATCAGACTCAATTGGATGTGAACGTGAGGAGGCCATCCACCATTCTCGGATTCATCACCCAAGTGTCCAATTATTTCACCTGCATGGATCTTCATCCCCTTCTCTACCCCAATCGTAGAAGCCTCATCAAGGTGACCAAATAATGCCCAAACATCTGTACCATCGATTTGATGATGTAATACAACAGTGTGGCCATAATCCCCATCTTGAGCGTTGTATCCAGCAGCATGAATTACTCCATCCATGAAGGCATGAACGGGAGTCCCTACAGGTCCCCCAAGGTCAATTCCGACATGGACTGTTCGACCATCAGAAAAGAGAGCAGTATTGTAGATTCCTCGAACCTCGTCGTATCTGCCAACAGTCCAGATTGAACTAGGTGAACCATACGGAGTAGAACCAGATAAGTCCAGCACTACAGGTGTCTCTGGGAAATGAACTACCGGGCTGTAGGACTCAGATTCCCAGTGGACCATGGACACCTGAGGTAGGGAATCCGCTATGAGGTTCCGCCTCAAAGCGAGGGCAGGGTGAGCGCATCGAATCCCTCGCGATTCTACTCCTTCTCGCGCCCTGTCTCTCAATGGCGGACCGTCTACATTCTATTCTAGACGTAAGACGTAACGCCAAATCTCGTATCCTAACTGTGCCTGCAATTTCTATGCTAATGATACTGACAATCGTTGGTTCCAGCATCTTAATGTTAGGCCGGCTCAGTATCTTTGGAATCCTAATGTTCTGTATCGCTAGCGAAGTAGGTCTACGTTGGCTTATGTCGAAAGCGAATTGTTCGATTTCGAAACCTGACTGGGAATTCTCAAACGATGAACTGTGGGTATTGGCTATCGCAGCGGTTGGTGCATTTGCATTAATGACTCCTCATCTACTCTTCCGAGAACCATTAGGCATCGATTGGATTGGATTTGCATCGATTGCTGAAGCATACGCATCCACTGGAACTGCAACCATGATTGGACCTACGAATGGAAGTTGGTTATACCCTCCAGCTGTGCCAGGAACCGCCGCTGCACTAATGACCATTACAGGTATCGAATCCTATCGAGCAATTTCCCTACTAGGCCACCTTGGTATCGCTCTTCTGTGTGCTGGCCTCGCGGGGGTTATGAGTCGAAACAACGCAAGTGGAGCAATCCTAGTTACCATTGTTCTTGGTGCAGGTATCTTCGCTAAGAGTATCGACTCCGGACATCCTACGATTCTCTCTCTATTACCCCTCATTCCTATTCTCATATTAGTCCTAAAACCGCGAAATAAACGCAAAAAAATGTGGCCTTTGTTAACACTCGCATGCATCGTTTCTGCCTTCATTATTCATCCAACTGGAGGCATCTATGCTACATTACTTCTACTCGCTGAACAAGTTTACACTAGTGCATTCAAGACCAAGGATATACGGATATTATTCGGATGGATTGTCGCCATTGGATTTGGTTGGATTATCATAAATGAATTACTCAGTAATGTCGTAAACGGCCCACTGATTGCTGAATATGGATGGCAAGGAGGAAGTAGCCTACTAAAATGGAACATGCCTTTGCTTCTAGTTGCCTTATTGGGATTTAAGCGAGGTTATCAGTCATTGGAGGTGCGAACTCTAGCGACATGGTTCATTCTCCTATGGCTATCAAGCCTAATCCACCTTTTCATTGGGATTGAAGGATCAACGTTTCTCACCATCACATCTCTTGCCCTCTACAGTATGGCTATGCATGGATTTCACATCCCTCTGGCATGCCTCGCTGCATTCGCCCTATCCCCTAACCCGGATGGATGGTTTCAACGACAGGATACTATGGAGAAGGAGCAGCTTCCTAATGCGATATCGCCTCAAATCCTTCACACCTGTTTCGCAATAGGAGGGGTCCTTCTCCTATTCACAATGGCTTGGTTTGGCTCTTTGACGAATCATTCGGAGCTTTGGGCCCGTACCGAAGGTGATGCTGATTTGCAATCATCATTAGACCTCCCAGAAGGGAGTGTGGTATACATCGAAAATCGACCTTGGGGGCATGTCATTGGAATGGATCCATCCATCGAACGAACTGCTCATCCTCAATTGGGTATCACAATAGTTGAGGAGAGTATACACAATATGGTTCACAACTCCATCGTGTGGGATGATACGGACCGAATTGCCGAACTCGGCGTAACTCATGCAATCTCAAGCCCTAGAGGAGAAATTGGCTTTCACCTTGCCAAATCAGATCATTGGTCTATTGGCCAAGAAATCGATGGAAGTCGACTATGGATATTTCATCTAGAACCAACGCTAGAATCCACCCTCACTCACATTATCCATCCAATCGATTCTGTTAGTTGCAACGATGGTTGCGAGTGGAGGACATCTCCTTGGACTAACCTGTACCCGTGGCGAATCACATCAGTCGTGGAAGAGAGAGCTTTTCTGACAAATGGAGGAGTGAATGAAACGATCAAAATCGATGATTCTTTCGGTTCTAATTTGGCTAAGATAACAGTAGTTCTTGAAGCAAATCCAGGGGTGACCATTACATTAGATGTTGATGCCGGAGGCAACACCTCTACGATTCGTGAAGTTACGGAGGGGCATCTGACCACAGTGACAACCATCGCAGATGTAAATGAAAATGATACACTCTCAATTCGTATCCGAGCCGACACAACTGAAGGGATATGGTTGAACCCTCAAGGCATATCTGGGAGAGGTGATCGAATCATTGACATGAATGGAGCATGGATTCATTGGATTGAGATTCAGGAGACCCCAACATGAGAGGACTGACATTGCTCCTCCCTACTTTGGATGAAGCCGAGGCTCTTGCCGGAGTAATTGGACGGATTCCACGAGATGCCATTGAAAACGGAGGATATATCCTCCGAGTTGTTGTTGTTGATGGGGGTTCGACTGACGGAACAGAAGAAATCGCTGAATCATTAGATTGTGAGCTCATTCAACAAGTAGGAGGGCGTGGCAAGGGCAACGGTTTACGAGAAGCATTTCATAGTTTCATGCAGACTGAGGATGAATTCCTAGTACTCATGGATGCAGACGGGACTTATCGACCAGAGGAGATTGTAGATCTGTTGGAACACCTTGAGTCCTCCAATGTGGAAATTGTCATAGGATCACGTATGAAAGGTACAATCAGTTCTGGCGCTATGACACGACGGAACTACATTGGAAATCGAATCCTAACATGGCTCGCAGTAGTTCTCTACAGTCGTTATGTATCGGACCTATGTACTGGATTCTGGGCCTTCAAACGATCCGCAATCAAGAAAATGCAACTTAATTCAACAGGCTTTGAGATAGAAGCAGAAATGTATACCTCAGCAGTACACGAGAGAATTCAAATGACTGAAGTACCGATTCATTACGATTCACGAATTGGCCAATCAAAATTGGGCTCAATCCGTGATGGAATTCGCATAGCAATGAAATTACTCAAACGTCGATTTATTCATCACCCACGATCATGATACCAATGAACGCAAACCATCTTTGAAATCCATCTGTGCAGACCATCCCAATGCCTTCCAAAGGGTTTCAGAAGTCCCACTACTGTGCAGAATATCCCCCTCCCGAGGAGGATTGAAAATGACGACTGGGTCAACACCAATAGCATCTCCAAATGCTTCAATTGTCTCAAGCAAAGTTCTGGTCTGGCCCGAACACACATTGAGAGCTTGAGCATGAACAGGGGAACCAGTGCCCTGCTGTTCTAGTGATTCGAGAACCATCGTAAACGCCTGAATCACATCGGAAACATGTACAAAATCACGAGTTTGCTTACCATCACCAAAAACAGTCAATGACTCCTGATTACGCAAGCGTTCACTGAAGATAGTAAGTACTCCACTGTATGGCGAATCACTAGGTTGACCTACGCCATAGACGTTGAACAGACGCAATGCACAAACGCCAACATCCTTCCTACCAAGGAGGGCAGTCTCGGCAAGATGCTTATCGCGACCATATACTCCGATAGGTGCGATTGGATGAGATTCAGAAATAGGTAGAAACTCAGGTACTCCGTAAAGAGCCGAAGTGGAAGCATGTACAATTACAGATACTCCCGCCTTAGCAGCCTCGTCGAAGAGACTGATGGCAGCTCGTCGGTTAACACGCTCGCTCAAGGGAGGATCCTCCTCACAGCGAGGCACGGAAGCAATAGCAGCAAGATGTACGAGGGCACAGCAATCCTCCAATGCTTCAGAACGGAATGAAGGATCGGAAACATCGCCCACGATAAAACGCATATTTGGCTCCGCATCAATCATATTTCCAGTAGAAAGATCGTCTATGACTGTCACCTTACGACCCTTACTCAAGAGGAGTTTGACGAGGTGTCTACCGATGAATCCGCCCCCTCCAGTGATGAGAATCCGATTCTTGGCCATGTTTCACGGTCAGTTATCGCTGCTGATGAAAACTTGGTTGCAGGCAAGGCATAGAATGAGGACTTGGGCGACGTTCAATAATCGCAGTATGGCACGCCGTGAATAAGGGGGCGTATTTGTGGGGGAATTAGTCGGAACCATTCTCCTCGGTGCAGGAGGTATAGTGGCTCAACGCTTCCAAGAACGCTTGGTTTCACATCCATTATTCCGATTAGAAATCGTTGCAGGCTCTCCAGATACCGCGGGTCGCCAACTTACAAATCTTGAATGGAACCTCGATTCACCTCGTCCATCTAATCTCGATTTAGTGGTCTTATCTATGGAAGAAATGTTGGACACCTACGATCCAGTCAAGACACCCGTAGCTTTCAGTACACTTCCAGCAGATATCGCTGCAAAAATCGAACCTGCTCTTGTAGAAAGGGGCTGCCGAATCTATTCGAACGCATCTGCCCATCGGATGCTGCCAGAAGTACCACTCATTGTTCCAGAGGTGAACGGGATTGTACTAGAAAGAAGATGGCACGATAACGCAGGTATTCTCTGTTCAACTAACTGTACAGTCATACCTGTTGCAATGACACTCGCACCAATTCATCGTTCACATGGCATTCAAAGTGTTCGAGTTAGAACAGAACAGTCTTTGTCAGGAGGGGGGGTAAACCTTCTCCGGAAAGGGCTCTCAGGAGAGGATTTTGAACGAATAATCCCAGGTGAAGCCGAGAAAATGGAAGAGGAATTACGTCGTTTACTTGCAGATATTGCTGACGACGGGACTGAAAGACATGCGATGTTTGATGTAAACATCCAATGCTCTAGGGTAGGACGAGCCTTTGGCCATGTAGTGCATATCGAAACTCAAACCAAGGAAAATATCGATGAAGAAACCATACTTCGTTTATGGGCGACTCAATCCTCGGTTCTACACCTTTCACTACCCTCATCCCCTACTTTCCCGTTAATTGTCCGAGAGAATATCCATCCAGATCGAGACTTGCAAGCTGGCGAGGATACAACAGATAGTTTAGGGTTCAATCTGAAACGGGGGATGTCTATCGTTGTGACTCCGCCCATTTTCGAAGGCGGATGGATTCAATGGAGCGCTTTTTCTGCGAATACGATTCGTGGTGCAGCAGGTGGTTGCATGTTGCTCGCCGAATTAGATACACAATTTAGATTGCGTTCATGAAACATTACGTATCCACGTGATTGCTATAACCGCCTCCATACTGGAAACCATATGGCCCGCACAGAGATGAAGCGAGGAACTCTCAGGGCAATGGCAGTAGGTTCGAATGACGGAAGAACACATGTCCTTCTTCTGATGCCTCGCTCTCATCGGCCAGAATATGAATCCAAAATCGAAATGATTACCCATACCCAAACAGTATACTCCACTTATCTTAGACCCCGGGAAGGTAAAGACGCCATTCGTGAATCGGGTATAGAACCTGATGACCATTCTTTTCACCTGATAGACATCGCAACGATGGATCTAGGTTTCTGGATGCAGAGCCTCATCCAACAAGGTTGGGAACGATGCAATATGAAAATCATTCCAAGCAATGACAAGTCGTTGGATATTGTGTGCTTCGCACATCCATCCAGTACCATTGTCAACCATCTACCTCTGCCTTGGAATCCTTTTGATGTCGAAGGACGATGTTACAATCACATCCCAGAAGGAACGACAGTAATGGAAATGGTAATTGAAGAGATAGAATCAGATGAAACGGATGAGGAGATCTCTTCTGTTGAACCCAAAGTTGTTGAAACTGAACCAGTCGATACAATGGTAGAAACTACAGCTAAGGTTGTAGTTGCTGAAACATCTGCATCAGAACTTCTGGAAGAAGAAGTTCGAAGGACGATTGACCTTCTTCGCGCAGATGGCATGGATATGATGCAGGTGATGGAGCACCCCAAGTTTGCTGAAGTATCCGAACGTGCAGGGGCAGCCAATGTGGATGTATGGACTATGGTAGTCAATACGTTCCAATGACGAACTGTTCATACCCCTGCATCGATTGGTCGATTCATGGTCCACTGCACGGAATGCGGTCGTGAACAGTCGGATGAGACCAAGTTTTGCAGGTATTGCGGTGAACGCACTCCTGGACCAGACCTAACAGCTCAACTTCGAAGAGAGGCTGCAGCAATACAACAAGTCAAGCAAAGTGGGGCAAATCTAACACCAACCAATCCGCAGTCATCGGTCCGCACAGGACAACGCCTAGGTGGAGCATAATCCCACCATCTGGAGGGATGTCCCATGCGTATGCGTAAACTCGCTATGACACTCTCCCAACTTCCACGCCATCCCCTAAAGGATGCTGCTCTAGAGCAGTACGGTACCGATGGGGAAGTAGCTGCAAAATGGGTAGCATCAATAGATATGAAAAAACCCTTTGAAGAGGTCGATGGAGTAATCGATTTAGGCGCGGGGAACGGAATACTAGGGATTGCTGCCCTACTACTTGGAGCACCTCATGCTGTATTTGTTGAGATTGATTATGAGGTATGTGAAGTTCTTCAAGAATCAATTAAATCAATGGGATTCAATGATAGATGTCGAATCATCAATGGAGATGTCTCAGATTTAGGTGACGAGCTTGTCCATGATGTAGTAATCATGAATCCTCCATGGGGACGCCAAACCCCGAAAGCAGACCGCCCCTTTCTCCTCGCTGCAAACCGATGTGCTCGGTCGACAATTCATCTTCTCCATGGACGTGGAGCAGCACATATCGATCCATGGGCTGAAGAGAATGGATGGATTTCCAATCGTTGGATGGAAGCAGATCTACCTCTTCCAGCTACATATGCCCATCATTCTCGGAAACGTGGCTCTACAGAGGCTGCAATGTGGTGGTTGGAACGGCCGGCGCGTTGATAGGGAACTGTTCGGTCCCGAGGTTCGATGTCTGCCTCCGATGGCGCCTTCGTAACCCCGGGAATGGTTCTCGATTTCGATGGCGAAATTGAAACAGGGTCTGGAATTGGATCATCGACACGTGGATGGATTGCACTCCGTCCAGGTCGATTTATCGTCTCAGATGGAAAGGCGGATGTCATCAGTTCAGGGTCTACACCAAGAATTCCGCAAATTGATGAAATAATCATCGGCCGAGTAACTCGACTCCATAACAAAACAGCAGAAATTGAGATCCTTCATATTGAAGGCAGAGACGATGCAGATCGAACCTTAGATACTTTTCATCGCTCTGCTGATATTTTCGTTTCAGAAATCGTAGATCGTTTCATGCCGTCTCCTGGAGACGGAATGAGAACACGTGATGTAATTCGTGCCCGTGTCATTCAATCGGAGCCAATGGTCAAGGCGAGCTGTAAGGGCAACCCTGCGCTTGGCGTCCTACACGCAATCTGTCCTGTTTGTGGTAAGTTCCTTTCAGTTTCTGACAAAGTTGCTGATCAAAACGTTGCATGTAGTCGATGTGACTACACTGGATATCGAGCACTATCCAATGGATATGGGCAGGGACACGTGCTTCCAGATGGTGTTGATTTCAGTGAATTGAATCGTGGAGGAGAACGATGGACCCCAGAAATGGATGGACGTCTTGGCCACAACGGGGCCCGACCTTACCTCTCTCCGATGGCAGACTATCGTCGCGGTGAAGACCACGAGATGCCGGCTAATCAAGCAAACAGGCCAGTAGGTAGGGATGGGCGACCACGACGAGAAATGCATGCNGCNAACTGTACTCTATGTGGTACTAATACAAAGGTCCCCTTCGAGCCAACTCCNGGCAAACCGATTAGGTGTCGAGATTGCATGGACAAGGTAAAGGAAGGAAACGCAAGCAAAGAAGAACTTGCTAANGAACGCGANATCATNAATGAAATGCGTAAGAAGGCCGAGAAGGAGGCTGGTGTCAAATTATTCNTAGGAGGGCTACCTCATGNATCGACAGAGGATGAATTNCGAGCCATTGTTGAATCTCATGGAGAAGTCCGAAAGGTAGACATTGCTAAGGATAACGAAGGCAATTCACGTGGATTCGGATTTGTTGTTTTCGCAGATCCAGATGAAGGACGAGCAGCCATCAAGGCTCTCAACGGTACCGAATTAGGTGGACGGAAGCTCCGCTTTGAGGAATCTAACTCTGACAGCAGACGTGGTAGAGGTGGAAGAGGTGGCCGTGACCGCGGTAACCGTGGTGGAAGAGACCGACGAAAACGCAACTAAACAAGCGATGGATGAAAGGCTGTAACGTCCATCCTTACGATGGAGGAAGGACATGACTTGGCTCGTGATTGACGGGTATGAGGATGAGCCGGCTGCCTTCGGTGTCCCACCCTACATTGGATTCCATGTGCGCTATGTCTGTGGTGTTCTCTCCTCAAGAAGTATCGATTACGAATACATCACGATAGATCAGTGGAGATTGGGGGAACGACCTGATGGCCTCGCAAACGGACAAATTGAAGGAATCGTTCTAATCGCTGGTGCAGTTGTTCCGGGGAAATATCTTCGTGGCACACCTATTTCTCTCAAAGAAACAGACCATCTAATTCGATCACTTCCACGTACAACACCTTTTCTCGCTGGAGGATGGGCAATTAGAGGATGGAAACAACAAGGGTGGAGTCCGCTACGTAGGAACCTCTTCCTTGCGGTCCAAGATACCGATGCAACTTTGGAAAATTACCTTGAAACTGGCGAATGGGCACATCGTAGACGTACGGCTAACCAATGGACACAATGGGCACAAGAAGGTGCGAAAAGCCGCTCCGTAACGGATCATCCTGATATCGGCAATGAAGAACATCCAGGTCCATTGACATACGAGGTAGAAGTGTACCAAGGATGTGTCCGATACAAACGAGGATGCAAATTCTGTATCGAACCTAAGAAAGGCGTACCTATCTGGCGAACACCAGAAGATATCATCGAAGAGGTGAGCATTGCTATTGACCAAGGCGTTCGCCATGTTCGACTTGGGGGTATGACTGATGTGTACACATACATGGCTGAAGGTGTCTTTGATCTTGAATATCCAATTCCAGACCCCGAACCAATCGCTCGATTACTTCACGGGATAAGAGAAGATGAGCGAATTGATACTCTACATGTTGACAATGGAAACCCAAGTATCATCGCCGAGAATTTAGAACCTTCAGAGGAAATTACGAAAACATTAGTTGGAACCCTATCGGATGGAGCGGTTCTCTCATTTGGACTTGAATCAGCAGACCCCACTGTTCATGAAGCAAACTGGTTGAATTGTGATTCACACCAACTCAAGACGGCAATAGAACTCATTAATCGATATGGACGGGAACGTGGGCCACGGGGCCTCCCAAAATTGCTTCCAGGGCTGAACTTCATTGCCGGCCTGAAAGGAGAGACTGATGCAACATATGATCTAAACCGAGAACTTCTCAATGATATTCGGAAATCGGGTAATTGGGTACGTAGGATCAATATCAGACAGGTCGAAGGGAAAGGATTCCAAGTCGTTCAGGAGAAGCCATTCAAACAATTCAAAGAATGGGTAAGAAACGAAATTGATGCACCTCTCCTCGAAGAGATGTTTCCACTAGGCCAACAACTGAACGATGTATATTGGGAAGCCCACGATGGACGAACGAGACTACCTAGGCACGTACAAGACCCTATTCATCGTGATTCTAGGATTGAGGGAAGACCAGGACTTACCATGGGAAGACAAATTGGTGCATACCCAATTCTAATCGGCGTAAATTATCAAATCCCACTTGAATCAATGAGCGACATCATAGTCACAGGTCACGGTGCACGAAGTATCACAGGCATTGAAACAAATCTTGACCCGAACGTAATGACAGAACGGCAATTTAGCTGCATCCCTGGAATCGGTGATCGTGGAGCGTCACGAATAGTAGCAAAAAGAGCTGAACGAAAGAGAACCGCACCAGAAGCAGTTCCATTCGATTCATTAGATGACGTATTCGACTGCATCGACGTGAAAGAACCGGAACTCGCATTGAAAATCATGAAGGTGGACGGATGAGTGTCCAACATGCCTTATTGGATGCAGCAAAACGTCTGCGTAATCTCACAGAAGAAATTACACCTAAACTGTTAGATGAATGCGAAAACATCGATTGGGTCTACAATCCTCTGATCTACGCGTGGGCGCCACACAGCGAATACATACGTCGTCATGGAACTCAAGGCGCGCATACTATGCTCGTAGGAATGAATCCGGGACATGGCATGGGCAATACTGGAGTGCCATTTGGATGTCCAAAAATGGTAAGAGAAGTGCTTGGCATCGTAGATCTCCCGGTCGAACAACCCCCACTAATCCATCCAAAGAGACCAATCTATGGACTTGAACACCCTAAACCTGAGGTTTCAGGAACTCGCATCTGGAGTGCGCTCTCAGAAGCCTTTGGCATGGGAAATGCGACTGGTAAGCATGTGTATATTGTCAATCACTGTCCACTTTGGATGTTTAATGAGAAGGGAACCAACATCACACCTGACAAACTACGAGGTTCTACCGCAGACATACTTCGTAACGTCTGTGACGATCATCTAAGGGAGGTTGCAAACATTCTCGATTCTAATGCGATCATAGGAGTAGGTCGCTATGCACAGAGGCGAGTTGAAGCTATCTTCCAAGATTCTGAAATCGAAGTCAGAAATGTACCACATCCTAGCCCTGCAAACCCATTCGCAAATCGAAACGGGGGTGCGGACTGGAGAGAGGCCTTTCATAGCGTGCTAGGAGTCTAAAGACGATAACGCCTGAATGCATTTATTCCCATCGTCAGAGGAATCAACCCCAGTATAATTGAACTCCAATCTAGCGTATTTGTAAGCATCACTGTATCAGTGGATTGAGTACCTTGGCCACCACCACCGCCACAACCTGCTGGAGGAGGGCCAATACCAGGGCCCCATGTCACCCCATATCCAGAACACGGATCATCTCCGCCTCCACCATTATTGCCAGTATCTGGAACTTCACCATGATAACAGATCAGGAAATATGGGAAACCCATCTCTCCTATCCCATTCTCAATTGTTGAATGATAGTGGTAAATCCCCTGAGGGAAATCTGGAGTTGGTCCAAAATGGCCATTACATACATCGAGGTTGCCCATTCCATCAACATACTCATAGTCATCAATCCCATTGTATCCTGTTTCTCCAGCTTTCAACTGGTATGACGATTTCATCTCCGTTATCTGACCTGTTCCATCATCACCATAGATTCCGTAAATAGGGTAGCCATCAAAAGCAACGCCAATTACAGGAGATTCAACTTGAGAATCCAACGAAGAAGGGAATGAGTAATCCAACCAACCCTCATTGGCGGTCTCATTAGGGTGCCAATGCATGATATTTGCATCTGCATGGTAATGATAGGTACCGCCCGCGGAATGACCATACCCAATCCCCAACCAAATCTGTTGTCGGTCTTCTTCGTATTCCCCATGGTGATAAGCAACTGCATCCCCTCCTGGACCATCTTCTGGACCAAAGAATGGTACTCCATTCATGCCATAAGCAATTGAGCCTCGATCCGCTGCACATTGGTAGGCCCCACCAGCTGAGGGACAATTAGTGGATGAATGGCCTCCAGTAGTATCGTTTACTGGTTCACGAGGTATAGTTAGCGTGTATGATTGCGGTGCTGCACAACAACCTGGGCCGGATTCAAGATCATGATTGGGGATTCCGTTCATTGTAACGGTGACATTATTCTCATCCGTTGTGACAGTTACCTCGCATACATGATTGTCATCACCGGTTGTGTTGTAATCGTCAATCCCTGTACCTGAACCATTCTGACACAGGAATTTATCCATCCAGAATTGAGCCAAATCTGAAGCATCATAACCACTATCATCAATCAAATCGCAACCGTCAGGAATACCATCTGAATCAGTATCTAAGGTGTCATCATGGCCTGGACAAAGGTCTGCATCGTCATTCACGCCGTCACCATCATCATCATCATCACAGCCGTCAGGTATCCCATCTTCATCTTCATCGATGTAATCATCGTGACCAGGACAGAGATCTAGTTCGTCATTGACACCATCGCCATCAGTATCCGGGATGGCATCGTCAAATTCGATCAGAACTTGGTCTCCATCAAGCAATGCGATGAGATGCCACTCTACGTTCTGACTTACTCCGTTCACGGAGACAGTTACATTGGATGGATCAACAAAAAGCGGGAATAACTCATTGCTGAAGATTTGTGAGATGTTCCATACTTCCAAGAATAAGGTTAGGTTGACAGTCATCTCTTCATAGGTCTCGATGTGGAGTTTACCTGTGTCATCGTGTGTATGAAGTAGATGCATTTTTTCAGGGCATGCCGATGTATCGATTCCCATCCCAGATGGGATTATGACTTGGCTTCCTCGAATGCTGATATTGAGAAATGGATGGATATGCATTGCAAGATTTTGATGACTGTCGAGACATTGTTCTGCGAGTGGAAGAGGTATGGGTTCCTGCTCGGTCTCATTTGACGAATTATCCGTCTCATTTGTTGATTCATTGTCGCCTCCATCTTGCTCCGTCGTAGAATTCAGATTCTCATCAGAGGAAACAATCGTTTCACTTCCTGTTTCAACACAATCATCTGATGTATCTGAAGGGTATGTTCCAGATGGACAATTAATGACATCATCCGCAACAGGGTCCTCGGTGACTGGTGCTTCTGTGAAGAGGCAACCTGCAAGTGGCGCAGTGAAAATGAGGACTCCGAGCAAAAAGGGGAGAAAGTTGGATTTCATAACAAAAATACGATTGTAATCGGCCCCATATCAATGAATTCCGTCAAAGTATCAATCAAAATTGGTTTGAAAATGCCGCCGGTGTGTATATGTGGTCTACCCATCTTGGTGAGTTGAGGAATACCAATGTGGAACCCCCCTCCAGAAGCCCTGAAAGCACTACCTGAAGACCGTGACTGGAGTGGACCGTCGGATGAATATGGTGACCCAAAGACTCTCTACGACATGGTAAGAAAGTCTGTTGATATGTGGGGTGCGGATACCTTGCAATGCACCTACATCCCTGGAGAAGGTCTCGAGCGGGTTCCAATTACTCGTGGCCAATTTCACGACAACATTCAGGCTCTCGCCGCAGGTATGCGAGCTGCAGGTGTCAAAGAGGACGATCGTGTACTCCAGATTGTCGATACAAGCCCTCAATTCGCAATGATATTCTATGCAGCGAATATGCTGGGAGCTGCTGCATCTGCGGTTTACACTAACATGAAGATGAAAGAAACTGTCCACTGCTACAACCTTGCAACTCCTAGCATTCTATTTGTCGCGTCAGGAGATATTCTTGCTAATTTCGCTGCTGAAAAAGGTGATGCTGCATGGCCATCTGGAGGAGCAATCCTACTTGACAACGAAATGCCAGATGAAATTCCAGAAGGACTTGAAGTCCGAACTTGGATGGATTTCATTCAGGCTGGTAGAGCGGCTGAACCCGTAAACGACCCCTGTATGGATCCTCACAAACTCGCAAGTTTGATTTTCACCTCAGGAACCAGCGGAATCCCCAAGGCAGTGATGCTATCAAATTGGAACGTTCTACATAACGTCCTAGCCATTCAAGGACGTGCCCCTCTCTGGCCGGGTCGGAGAACTGCTTGCTTCCTACCGTTCGCCCACTCTCTTGCTCAAGCCGGCGATATGAGTGCAATGATCTACTTCGGGGCAGAGGTCCACTACGTCTCGGATTTACTGAACCTAGTGAATGAGGTAGGGGAGATTCGACCACATATCATGCTCTGCGTTCCTCGTGTACTAAATCGGTTCCATAGCAGAATCTTGGCTGGAATCGAAGAAGGGTCAGGCATCAAAAAGCGGCTTGCTAAGTCTGCTCTCGCTACCGCAAAGAAGCGTACACTTGCCGCACCAACTGAGATGCTTGCCGTCCCACCTAAAGGCTTGAAAGATAAGATTCTGACCAAGCTTGCCATTACCAAAATCCGTGAACGGCTCGGTGGAGAACTCGATTTGATGATTAGTGGAGGAGCTCCTTTGGACCCCGAGATTGCACTATTCGTTAACTGTCTTGGAATCACCGTACTCGAAGGCTATGGACTATCAGAAACCGCTCCACTAGTCTCCCTAAATGGATGGCAAGATGATTATGCTTCGATGTCAGGAACCGTAGGCCGTGTAATCCCTGGAGTTGAAGTTCTGATTGATCAAGATGCTTGGGACGACCCTGATTCAGAGGATGGAGAAATTCTTGTCCGCGGACCCAATGTCATGCTTGGATACTGGGAGAACCCCGAAGCTACCAATGAAGTCATCATGGATGATGGGCATCGAACCTTCCGAACTGGAGACCTTGGGCGCCTTGTCGATGGGTTCCTCAAGATTACTGGTCGAGTCAAGGAGCAGTTCAAACTTCAGAACGGGAAATACGTCGCTCCATCTCCACTAGAAGAGCAGCTCAAACTATCACCCCTAATCGAACAAGCATCCGTCGATGGACGGGGTAAGGTCGGGACCTATGTAATCATCCAGCCAAATGAAGACGCTATGATGGCTGCGCTCACGGCTGAAGGAATTCAGACCTCTGGAAACTTTGAGGATACTTGTGCTATGGAGAATGTCAATTCCTGGATGTTACAAAGACTCTCTGATGAAGTTATGAATCCTCAGAACTGGAAAGGATTTGAGAAGCCAAAGACGATTATCATCGATCATCGAGAATGGACTACTGAAGACGTCCTTACTCCAAAGATGTCAGTCAAGCGCCGCGTTCTTGAAGAGCGCTTCGCTGAACGCATCGCACAAATCCCTTGATGGCGGCGCACCTTCATGACGCCTGAGCAATGGCTCGGCCTAGCTACTGTATGCATATTGGGTGCGATGTCGCCAGGGCCTTCTCTAGCATTCGTTATGAGAAACACCATGTCAGGAGGTAGGCGTATTGGACTCATCACCGCTATTGGACATGGAATGGGGATAGGCCTCTACGCATTCGCATTCGTAGCGCTACTTTCGGGACTTCTTACAGCTATGCCCTCTCTCGAATCTGGGCTACGATGGATCGGTATCACCCTACTGATTACATTCGGTGGCCTTCTAATGAGATCCTCCTTTAGTACAAAAACCGAGGCAAATTTAGTAGAATCCGACGTAATGGAGCGGAACCCATTTGCTGCTGGATTTGCAATCGCATTCTTCAATCCTAAAATTGCTGCATGGATGGTTGCTGTCTACAGTCAATTCGTCGAAGTAGATTCGTCCCTTCTTACAATGGTTGGAATGGGTGGCCTTGCGTTTGCAATCGATGCTGCTTGGTATGCCATTGTAGCCGTGCTACTCAGCAGTACATTGGCAACATCATTACAGAATCATGCCCAAACAGTCGACAGGATTGTAGGAGCCCTACTAATCCTAAGCGGTGTATTCCTTATCATTCTCTAAGAATCAGATATCATAAAGAAGATCCGACTTGGCATTCTCTCGAGTAGTCCAATAAATCTGGAAATAGCACCCTACAGCCATGACTGTGAAAAGGATTACACGATTCGTTAAATCGAGAAGATCCAGTGTAAGAGGCGTGCTTGCTCCAAACAGGAGTACGCCTGAGCCCATCACAATTGCAACACCTCCAATCCCTGAAGATGCAAGAAAACCAATTGACCCAGACTGCTTTTTCAGCATAACTACACCTGCAAAAAATCCGACATAAGAAATCGCAGTCTTCATCATTAGTTCTGTTGGGTAATAGGGTTCGATTACCGTCATAATCATCATCGTAGTAAAGAAGCCAATCCATCCGCTGACCAAAATATGAATCCGTTTGACAAATCTGAAAACAAGAGCCCCTGCGATTAAACCAACTACTCCAGCAAGGAGGAGCATCTCATCACCAGCAACTGGAGAGGATTCCATTGCACCTGCAGCCCCATAGACGGTAAGACTAACCGCCCCACCAATCCCAAGACCGATGAGCCATGCGAGAATACGGAAACCAAAGAAAGCACAGATAACACCTCCAATTACCAAAGCGAAAGCGACCTCTTGTGCGAAGGCTTCCACTTGGTCGAGAACGCCATCCAATCCCAGCATAGACAGGACCATGCGCAGAATTAGAGATAGAAAGGTCATAGCCGCTTCGGCGAATTGTCATCACTGTAGCGTATCTCTAAGATGATTCCATTCATTGAGAATGATGGTTGTAATGTAAGCGATAATGCTAGCCCTCTCATCCATGGGTTCATCCTCATCCAGATCTTCATCGATAGCAATTGACCAGTCATGCTCCATCTCATCAATGGCGAAGTTCACTGCTTCATCAAAATCTAGCCATTCTTCACTAATCTCAAAAGTCTCCTCAAGTGGAGGATTCGTAACCTCATCCGTCACTATGATTCTGATCTGACCTATCCTCAATTCTGAATCTACCTTATCAGCCATACCAATCCAATCTAGTAATCTAGAAGCTAAGCAGTGCGATATTACTATGTCGATATCTATTCTTTCACCTTCCATTCTATCACCTCAATTCGTAATGATGTCCTGCTGCCATTTGCAAAATCCACACATCCAATCGATTAGAGGGGTGGAAATTTCCGGGGACCTAGCGCCATCGTATATGTTGGAATCTCCGCAACATTCACATCTCTTCCAATGATATCTTGTAGCGTCATCCCATATCCAATATTCATCTTTCAGCATCAAAATAGTAGTAAATATCGATCTAGGCAATGAACTATCATTACCCCAACCAAGACACCTCTCCTGCCTCTGAGGTGGGATCCATGAACACTCGAATAATTCCTCACCACATTCCTTCCATAGCCTCTCGACAATAGGTACAGGTACTATCTCGGGAAGAATTACCGTAAACCATTCATGACCCATAGATAAAATCTCAAAGGTAAATTGGGAATCATGTTGTCCGATTACAGTAATGGTGTTATCTTTCACTGAGACATTCTCATCGAAATGAAGCGCCCTCAATGTCGATAGCCAATCCTCATGACATTCCTCTAGAACGTCACCAATCATGTCTGCTGGCCAATCTGGCCAGAATCTCCACATCTCCGAATTCGGCAGATGTTGATTGTATGCAAAGGCAAGGTGAAGTAACCACTCAAAGGATTCGAAATCAAGATTCCAATCTACATTATTCCACAATTCTATTGTTGGCTCATCCATATTGTCCTCATTCATATTGTTCATACCTCCAATGATTGAAGTCAGTGGGGGCACCAGGATTCGAACCCGGACCAACAACTTCGCAGTCTGTTATGCTCTCCGTTACACCATGCCCCCAAAGGATGGAGGCACCCGGAATCGAACCGGGATCTAGGGGTTCGAAACCCCCAATGCTCTCCGTTACACCATGCCTCCTTAGTTGACCCGTCTGAAACGGGTACAGAAACAAAATCGGGTGAGAATCAACGAAGCCGTTGGCGAACCCAATCCCCCCAAATCCTCCAATGGGCTGGGTAGGGTCCGCTCATCTCCTTCATCTCCATCCGGTTGTTCCGTGACAAATATGCTCAATGTGGCTTTTTCTTTCAAATGTTTCTTTTTTTGAAGGTAAAATGTTGATAATAATTGAAAAGTGGCACTCTT
>PATC01000009.1 GCA_002712285.1 Methanobacteriota archaeon | reverse complement strand
GTATGGGCAAGTCCGTTCTGGTGGTTAGGGGGGGTGCGCTACCAATAGAATCTGGATTGGGGCGAGCCCATAATTCCGTTACGGAAAGACTTCGTACAGGCCTAGTCAATGATTGGTCACTTGCCGGTGTAATTGAGCATCCTCTCAATGATAGTCAGAGTTCTATCAAGCGTCTCCGTAAGAGATGGTTAATTCATCCTCGTTATGTAGCGTCAGAGATATCCAAAATATGTCCAAGCCTTGTCCATATTACCGATCAGGAGCAAGCACATCTCGTTCCTGATAACCCCGGGTGTCCTGTTGTTGTAACCATTCACGACTTATTCCATCTTGATCCTCAGGTTTTGAATACAGCATGGGGGCCTATTCAGATTGGTCAGAAGCCAGGTTTCATCCGAAGGATGGACATTCGTCGATTGATAACTGGGCTTCGAAGAGCAGACGCGGCTTTGTGCATAAGTGAGGCTACGGCTGCTCATGTCAAACGCTTCCTTCCTGACCTTCGTACCTTTGTAGTTCCTAACAGTGTTGATCTAAGCTCTCGTGACCCTCGCATCAAGCGCCACTCTCCTCCTAATCTGGAGCCTGAGTCCATGCACCTTCTCGTGGTCGGTAGCGAAGATCGACGTAAGGCCCTTGATTTTGCATTGGAGGTCATTGGAGCCCTTGAGATTTCTATTCGTCGGGATATATTGTTACACAAGGTTGGAGCAGAATCGTCTTCATTTGCCGAACAGCGATTGAAAGAGAAGGCAACCTCTCTTGGTGTGCGAATGCGGTGGCATGGTCGAGTCGAAGAAGAGAACCTCATTGCTTTGGAGCAGAACGTCGAAGCTCTACTATTCCCTTCAGCCGCTGAGGGTTTCGGTCTTCCTGTTGTCGAAGCTATGGCCTCTGGTTGTCCGGTACTCGTGAACGACTTAGGTGCACAGAATGAACACCCTCCAGATAGAAGCATTCTGCCTGCTTTTGATCATGATGCCTGGTGCATGGCTATCGAGGATATGCATAAGTCATGGGTCAATAGGGGGAAATCAGTTCGGCCGATTGATGAAGAAATGATTCATAATGCCGAGAAGAGTTCCCCATCATCAATTGGTGTAATCCAGTCTTCTGTGTATGACCAGATTCTCGGATAGTCATGGAACATACGATTATATCCGGACAAACAGCGCTTTGGAAATTGTCCTTCGGCACTTTAGGACGATTTCAGTAGGTGAGTTGAATGTTGCAAGTCAATGATCTTAGGAAAGGATTCGGTTTTGGTAGTCGTCGGATTGAGGTCCTCAAGGGAATTGACCTTGAGATTGAGCAAGGAGAACTTGTTGCTCTTATGGGCCCCTCTGGATGTGGGAAATCAACATTGTTGAACATCATTGGTGGACTTCTTGCAGGTGATTCTGGGATGGTGAAATTGAATGAATTTACATATGGTACACGTCAACCATCTGGGAATGTAAAAATTCGACGTCATGGAGTTGGTTGGATCTTCCAAGATTTCCATCTAGTGGACCATCTTACTGCACTCGACAACGTTGCCCTAGCTCTTGGCCTCTCGGGCTTGAGCGATACTGAAGCTAACAGTCGTGCTCTCAAAGCGTTGGAGCGTGTTGGGTTAGGCGATCGGGTAGACCATATTCCAGACCAACTTTCAGGCGGACAACGCCAACGCGTTGCCATCGCACGTGCCGTTGCAGGACGACGACCTCTTTTGCTTGCCGACGAACCTACTGGAAATCTCGATTCACGTTCTGGAGAGGAAATTTTGCAACTTTTCCATGATCTCTGTCATGATTCTGAGGACCCCATTTCTATTCTCATGGTAACTCACGATCCCAATCTTGCCTCCAAGGCGGACCGGATGTTACTGCTGCGTGAAGGTAAGACTGCTGCCTCTGATATTCGCTCTGCTTGGGGCGACGCTGTTGCCGATGACTTGGAGGAGGAGTGAATATGACTTCCAAGACACGCAAAGAGCGAATCACTGATTTTTTCGTGGATTTGCCTTCCAATGCACGAACAGCAGTTGAATCTGCTTGGCGTGGCCGTGAGCGTGGACTTGCAATCGTAGCAGGCGTATTTCTAGCATCACTTGTAATTACAACAGTTTTAGCATACGGCAACGGTCTCTCGCAAACCTTCCTCCAAACAACACTTGAGGGCGATGTTTTCGATGCTAAGGTGGAACAACAGGCATCTCCTCCAGTGCCAGGAGTTCCATCCGAGAATTCTACTTTCACTAACGATAGTGCCCTGATGGTCGAAGTATGCGAGGAACTCACTCAGCGATCCGAAATTGCGGACTGTAGTTTCGTATTTGGGAGACAAGCGATTCGTACTGAAGGGAATTTCAACAATATCGAGGCGTTTACTGCAGGTTATCTCGCTATGGAATCTGTTACATCTGAAAATCCAGTGCTAGAAAACGAGACTTTCGATTTTCCTGAAGCAGACGCAAACGGCCCTCCAATCTTCACCAAACGAATGGTGCGTCTTCTTGGTCCAGGGGCTTTCGATGGGGCTCTTGCAGATCGTCATGAATCACAGATGTTGAATGATATCCCATGGCCAAGCCATCAGGACATGATTGACAATCGTAGCGTGTTACTTCCAGCCAGTATTGCCGGACCCCTAGGTGTTCAAGTGAATGATACGATCGATTCTCTACAGTTCTCATATGTCGTCGAGACTGCGGCCGGTGCTGATTCCATTGACGATCGCGATTGTAGTGGATACGTTGAACGAACACGTGGTGGAGTTCAGCACTGTCGTCAGTATGTTGTATTGGATGACCTCAGAGTGAGTGGAATCTACGAAGATTGGGCATTTGCTAATCCAACCTTTGGCTTCAATCCGATTTTCATGGCTTGGTCCATGCTTGATAATGAGACTGTGACGACTCTCATGGATTCTGATCACGGTTATCTCGGAGTTGCAGTTGACCGTTCGCTAGTACCCACGTCTTCTACAGCAGATGCTGAGGATTGGATCAGTGTTCTACGCCAGTCGGTGATGTATGAGGATGGTCCGGGAAATAACCAGAAATCCTACGGCGCTGGAATCGAACTTTTCTGGTTCGACACAATCTCAGGTTCGATTCTCTTCATTGAAATCTTCCTTGGATTGATTCAGACCTTCGATTACATCCTTATGATTCCAATCATCATTTTGTCTGTTGCTATCCTCGTTTATGGGCTAATCCTATCGTTAGAGCAGAGGCGACGTGAAATCGCTATACACAGGACCATTGGAGGCTCAGCATCTCAACTACAGAGTATGGTGCTTCGGGAAGTCTTCGCGATGAGTTTTGTTGCTTGGTTCCTCGGTTATATCCTTGCGATCCAGACAGTAGGCATCGTCCTTTCAGCTGTTGGATTCATGTCATTCGAACCACTAGAGTTCCCAATCAATGTCCAACTCGGAACAATATCTCTCCTAGTAACAGCCTTTGCAACTATTGGTGCGGCTCTATTGTTTGGCCGTGGACGAACGAAGGAATTCCTAGAACTAGAAATCGACGAGGGGGTTCGCAAAGTTCCAACCAAGAAAAAACAGCGTACAGGTTTGCAGGTCCTAATGTTCGGTATTGGGATTCTAGCCGTTGTGGAGTCAAGGATTGAGGACACAACCGGAGAACGTGGTCTGATTGAGAACTTCTTTGTCGATGGGCTACTCGGACTCTTCGGCCCCTTCCTCCTTTGGATAGGCGGGGCACTCATCCTTGGGAGAATTGCTGCATTTGGCCCTCGCTTCTTTTCGATATTGTTCGGATGGACTCCTCTTCTGAAGGATATCCGTCGTGGACTGAAGGGAGGTGGTTCAAGCGAATCAATAGGTCGTTTAGCGACCATTATGGTACTCACTCTATCCATCGTTACGCTTGCTGCTGTTCAAGGCGCGACAGGTACTCTTGTAGATGATCGAACTGCAGAATCTCAAACAGGTTCTGTAATGAGTGTGCAGTTTGATGAGCCCAAGAATCAGACACAGGTAAATGCAATTTTTGAAAGTAATATCAACAATCTTGGCCTTGATGTTGACCCAATACGATCTACAGCCGTGAATAGCTTGACTGTAGCTACAGTTGACGGTTCGATATCTCCCGAAGCGTGGGTAGTTCTCGATGGCCACGAGGAAGTTCTTCTTTGGACTCAACAATCCATCCCAGGTGATGATATCAGTCAGGTTGTTACTGGTTGGTCCGAGGGTGGTTTTACCGCAGGGGCGGAAATCGCATTTAGCCTACGCCTTCCAGGTGCAGGGGAAGGTTCTAATGACGAATTTGAGCCAAAGTTCGACGAAGATTCTGGAGACGTAGAGGTTGTTAGATTCATTTCGAATAGTCAGCGATTGAATATCTCCACACCCGATCTTGAAGAATTTACATCGGTTGAAGCACTAGCCCCAATTTTCGCTGGATACAACTGGAAATCTAATCTGAGTCATTTAGATCTAAGTGGACAAGATATGTCTGATAGAGAACTCCAGCGAACAAATTTTACTTCCTCAATTCTCATAGGGACTGATCTCAGTGACTCAGATCTTCGAAAGTCGGTATTCTTCTACACATCACTGGTAGGTGCAAACTTGAGTGGAGCTGATTTGACGGATTCCATTCTTATAACTCCCGATTTCGGATTTGGTAATCCGCTTGAAGGCGCCAATTTGAGTGGAGCAGATATGACAGGGATGTTTGGTATGGCAAACCTCTCTGGGATTGACATCACCGATGCAATATGTCCTGATGGAACCTTTGCAAACGTAACAGGGTGTGTCACTGGATTGTCACCAATGCCACCGTCTCAAGTAATGGAAATACTTCAGGCTGACATCGAGATATCCATAGAACAGTCAGAATATACCACTGAACTGAAGTATCTCGGTCAGCATGAGTATCTTCCAGGTCAATCCTCGGCGGATGCGGAAGGGACAATCATAATCGGAGAATCAGCTTATCGGGCACTTTCAGGATTGGACTCTAATGCTACAATCAATGCAACTGAATGGTATATTTGGATTGGTAAAGGGTCAATGTTACTTGCAGATATCAATGAAGATGATTTGACCTCATTGCGTTTTGCGATTGAGGCCAATGAGTCCGTAACTGGCGTCTCTGATCTTTCCTCAAATCGTGAATTGGTTGAACGTAATGGTGGTCTCATATTCGGAACACCAGGACTACTCAGCCTACAGTTCGTTGTGGCTGCTTTAGGGTCGGTTGCCTCAGCCTTCGTATTCCTTTCTCTCGTGCTCTCACAGCGTAAGCGTGAGATGGCTATCCTTCAGGCGATTGGTGCGAGTCCGAATCAGGTCATGCGTCTCGTATTATTCGAAATACTTGCTATAGTCGTATCCAGTATGGCGCTTGGACTTGTACTCGGTGCCGGTGTTGCGCAATCGTTCAATGGATTCTTTTCGATATTCGGTTTCATTTTCCAGATATTCGGTGGTGCATCTACTGTTATTGATCGCGAACTTGTGTGGCCATGGTTCGATCTTGCGATTGTTAGCGTCGCGGTTCTATCTGCGGTTCTTATCGCATTAACTACAACAACACTCAGAGCGTTACGTTCGGATCTTGCCGTGGTCCTGAAGGGAGAGTGAGAATATGGTGAAGGAACGTGAGCATACTGAGGAAGTAGCCGAGATAATGTTCACAGATGATGGCCATGCTGAAATCCAAGTCCCAGTATTGGAGGCGCGTAATCTGTACCATATCTATGGGTCAAACCAAGAAGATGGCAATGTTGTTGCATTGCGTGGTCTTTCAGTATCAATCAGTGAAGGTGAGGTTGTAGCGGTAGTGGGTCCTTCAGGTAGTGGGAAGTCGACCTTGCTCAAGGCATTCGGCGGATTGATGAAACCGAGTGCAGGTTCGGTTTTCCTCAATGGTCGGAACATGACTAGAATTACGGGCCAAGAACTCGTTAGTTTGCGACAAGAGACGGTTTCTTTCATTTTCCAAGAAGGGAATCTACTTCCTGATCTCAACGCCCTTGACAATGTAGCTCAGCCACTTCGTCATGCTGGTGTCCGTGCGCGCGAGGCTCGAAGGCGAGCAATGGAAATGTTACAATCGCTTGGAATAGAGGATCGTGCACGCTCCCTCCCCCCGACTCTGTCTGGTGGAGAAGCTCAACGTGTCGCTATTGGCCGTGCACTAATTACTAATCCGAAGATTATCCTCGCGGATGAACCAACGGGCGCTCTCGATCCAATCTCAGGGCGTCGAATCATTGACCTATTTCGTCAATTAAACGAGGAACGTGGAGTTGCCTTCCTAATCGTAACACATAGCAAGGAAATATCCACCTTTGCGAACCGTGCTCTTGAACTCCGTGATGGTCGCTTTATTGCTCAGCATGGGAACGATGTCGATGATGGTGATCTCGCATCCACACGTGAACTCTTGATTGATGATACTGGAACAATGTCGCTTCCACCGGATGTTCTTGCAACTCTGGGTGGACCAGGTCGCTTCGAGATTAATGACCTTAGTCGAGACAGAATATCGATGGAACGGGTAATTTCTGAGCGGATTGCAGTTGAAGGAAATATCGAGATGATACTTGCTCCAGCATGCCCTGCATGCGCTTATGTTTACGGAGAATCCACAGAAGAAGAATGTCCGTCCTGTGGTTCCTCTCGACCGATGGTAGAGTCCTCCTGAAATTCTATTGTTATCAGATTAGTAGGATTAATGCCTCATCGGGCCATTCTTTGATATGCCGATACCAATCGTTGGATGTTTGTGAAGAACCCCTTTGACTCTCTGACTAATTGGAGTATCGATAAACCAAAATCAGCGGTAGCAGTTTTCCTCGCTCTTGTTCTAGGGCTATCGATGTTCATCGCAGGTCCAATACCTGAATCCCTTGGTGTTGGTATTGAGTTTGACAATTCAGAGGATGCCTTCTTTCCTGCTAGAGAATCAAACGAAGATGTTGATCTCCTTTACACCATTGAAGAGACATACACTTCTTCGATTGATATTGTTCGTATGATGGTTGAATTTGAACCAGGTGCGCTTGAGAATGAATCCACTTGGATGATGCTTGCAGAACTTGAAGCTGTGATGCTTGAACATAGCAATTCATCTGCACATAGGTTGGACACAGGTATTGGTTCAGTCCTCGGTCCGGCTTCCGCCGCATATGGTTGGTCAATGATGGTAGACCCTGAAAATGTGTCTTGGCTAAATGCAATCGATGATGCAATGTTTGACGCATTTGCATCTAACACCTCAACATTCTCAGAGAATCTTGTGAAATTACAAGCAGCGTTAGATCAAACTCCGATGGAACCTGTAAGCATTGAAGCAGATACATTGAGAGAATGGACTCCTGAACCTGGTTGGCTTCAACGCATGGATCAAGGGTTGAATCGATTACCTACATTGGGTAAATTTTCTCCTCAAGCTGGTAATCTGAGGAATATAGCGGTTCAAGTTGACCAATGGGATAATGCCTCAATTCAGCAACAGATTTCAGATATTGAGAATACTACTTGGAATATTTCCATGTTCCATATTGGAATGCAAAATTCAATTCCTTACAAGGAATTGATACTTTCAACCATGCCTACTAAGGAAACAAATGGGGAGGAATTCGTCCTAATTCCAGAGGATGATCGTTGGTCCAGAATCGATGTAGTTACTATTTCGATGTTCATCGATAATGAGCCAGGTGCATGGGGTGAAGCTGTAGGATGGGATTCTACATATCATCTGGATGAACCGCTCAAGACGCGCGCAATCATCGACAAAGAGATTCAAAATTGGACCGTCGATCTTGAAAATGATGGAATTGCTATTGCAGGAGAAGACGCTGAAATTTCAGGAATTTCTTTTGCTCGTTTTGAATTAGATCAGAATTCCGCAATTGGAGCACAAATTGGACAACTACTGGGTATGTCAGTGATACTTCTCTCATTGATTCTATTGACACAGTTCCGAACGGGTCGAGACACTGCTTTGGTTCTCTTTACAACAATTCTTGGAATAATTGGGACATATGGAATCAGTGGTATTCTGAAATTGACATTCAATGCCGCGATGAATTCTATCCCAATTCTTCTGATTGCCATTGGTGTGGATTATGGAATTCACGTAGTTGCTCGCTATCGTGAGGTTGTCCGGGAAGAGGGAGAGAGAAATTTACAGGGCTGTGAGTCACTTCGCGACTTCCCAAAGGATATGCGAGTTCAAGCAATTCGAAAGGGAGCAATTCTTACCTCAGGTGCTCTACTTATAGCAATCTTCACTGATATGGTGGGTTTCCTATCTTTCCGATTCTCAGATCAGAAGTTCCTCATCGATTTCGGTACTGTAATTGCGATTGGTCTGTTCATGATCTACTTCCTATCAATCACATTGCTACCTGCACTCCTTCGTTTGACGCCTCCGGCGAAGTTGAATCTCAAAAAGGCAGCTAATGTGGAACCTGGCCGTATTGGTTACTGGTTCGGTTCTCTAACTCAGAGGCCTGCAGCGGTCCTACTTGCAGCACTGGCATTATCAGTCCCAATGGGTTACGCAGTCACTACTTTGGAAGTGGGTTTCGACACTCGTGATCAGTTGGATGACAGCATTCCAGTAGTCGAAGATTTCCTTGTTTTATTCGATAGGTATGATGCAGCACCTGCACCAATTTACGTAAGGTACGATCCATCTATCGATTTGTTTTCAGCCGAGGGTTGGTCGGCAATTTCTACGTTGGAATCTACAGTTAATTCTACTCCAGATGCGGCTGATGTATCCTCAATTCGTTCCACGCTTGAATCGGCCGCTACAAACAATCCAAATCTTGCAATCCTTCTTGATTCCGTTAATTCTGAACCTAATGTTGAATCCCATTGGGCAAATCTATCCACTTGGGCTCTTACCAACGAGACTGGTAGAGAATTAACATCGCGTTACATGCCTCAGTCAGGCGATGAGACTGTCATTCAGTTCTCTACAGCTACTCTAGACTGGAGTGACACCGTGGCTTTCGAAGCATCACTAGTTGAGAATTTGAATGACGCCAATGTAGAGGGAGAAATTGGTGTTGCAGGTCGCCCATTAGTACTTGCTCAAGTCACTGAAGGTGTGGCATCGGCAGCAGTTCTTTCGACAGTAGTAGTCGCTGGCGTGATTCTTTTGATGTTAATTGGATTACAGACCGCCGACAAGAGGGACTTGAAACGTGGTTCAATCACGGGGATTTACATGTGGATTCCATTGGGAGCAGTAGTCATTTGGGTGTATGGTTTGATGGGTTTACTTGGATACGAATTGAATGCGCAGACTGTTACAATCGGTGCATTGACACTTGGACTTGGCGTGGACTACGCAGTCCACTATGCGCATCGTTACGAGGAGGAACGTGAAGCGAATCCGAGTGCCTCGCCAGAGGTATGGGTGGCTCGAACCACGGTTACAACCGGACGAGCAATGGCTGGAGCAGCCATCACGACAGCAGGAGGTTTTGCAGTACTCAATCTATCTGCGTTAGTTCCACTGCGTCTATTCGGACAAGTATTTCTTGTCGCGATAACACTCGCTTTGATATCTAGCCTCATTCTTTTGCCCGTGCTTCTTTCAATGAGACCGGGTGAGACCTCAATGACATCGAATACCGATGAGTCCGAGTAATGTAATCAATCATCCATCTCTAGATCGAGAGCAAGAGATTGCTCAAGTTCACGGATGCGATCTTGCATCTCTGCAAGGTTATTGCCAGTGATTTTACCCGTCTTGACCTGCTCATAGAGAGTTTCGAGTTCGGCAGTAATCTCGGAGTGTTCCTTGCGCATACGTGCTTCTTCAAGACGATAGGCAGCAACTGCTCGTCGGCGCCTCTTATCCTTGTCAGCAGCCTTCTTTGAAGCAACTTCCGGATCTGAATCAACAGGTGCTTTGTCGAGTTCAATTGCCGTTGGGAATGGAATTACTATGCCTTCACGTTCAAAGGCTCGATCCATACGCTCAATGAGATAATCACGGGATACAATCTCGTCATTGTAGTCGCCAATCCAGATGAATAATCGATACATCTTGGCATAATCACCCAGCTCAGTCATCATTACTCGAGGTCGTGGTTCTGAGAGCACGTATTGGCATGATCGAGCAACACGGAGCATAACCTGCTTAACGTGTGCGGAATCTTCGTCATAGGCTACTCCGAAGTCCATCTGTACGGAAATTCGTCGTGCTACACCATCGCCACCTCCACGTGCGTAGTTGATTACAGTGGAATCAATGAGGCTGTTGTTTGGGATGACTACGAGTTCTTCTTTGAGGGTGAGTAACTTTGTTGACAGAATTCCAATAGATACTACCGTACCCATGACTCCATCGACTTCAATTCGATCACCGACTTCAAACGGACGGTCTAATGCTAGCATGAATGAGTTGACAATGTTACCTAGAGTCTGTTGGATTGCAAGACCGATAATTAACGAGAATACAGCCAGACCAGCCATGACTCCGAGGAGGTTAATTCCTAGTTCTGCGAGGGCAAGATAGAGGCCTCCAAACCATATGAGGGCGCGAAGAAGGAAGACCAGAAGCGGGTTACCTCCGGATACTGTAACTGCAGATTTTCTTTGGAATCTATCGAGAATTTCAGGGAGGATGAATTTGACAGCAATACTTGCAAGTGTGGATGCGAGGATGATGAATGCTGAATTGAATAATGGCGCAGCTGTATCCGCAAGATCTGGACTCTGAGTATTGATCCATACGATGCTGATATTCATGCCTCCAACGACTATGAACGCGTAAATTCTCGTTCTAAGTGGACCAAAAATGCGATCGTCCCACGATGCATCAGTTGCAGCGACAATTCCTTCCCATCGTTGCAGAATGAATCGCCGCATCACATACAATGCGAGGAAAATAGCAAGAATTGATAGTACAATTTTTACTAGAATTACTTGGCTTCCACCACTAGGATCACTGAGGAAGTCTTGGAACCGGTTGAACTGATAGACAAGATCACCAACATCCTCAGCCATATGTCTTCATCCCATCGCGCGTCATCGGGTGTATATGGGTGCTTCCCAACAAAATACAGAAATCAACTAATGAGAAAAATCAGTTCTTATCATTCAGATTCATCATTTTTCATTTTGAATGGAGTCCCGGATGGCGAAACAATCCATAGTATCGGTAAGATTGCAAGAAGTACTATTGCAGGTCCATATCGAATAGATAGTGATGAATCAAGTTTGACAAAGGACGCAGCGTCCCGTGTACCTTGTTCAGGTGGATTATCGCGTACTTCTGATCGGTTTTCCTCATCTACGAGCCCCAAATCATATCCTGAGTAGGACATACTCACTTCGAAACCTCCGAGACGTAGCCCCAAGTCGAAACCAACCTCCTCATGAACAAAGTCACCACCTTCCTCCTCATCGTCTTCCTCAACCTCCGAGTTCGGACTCTCCCCTGGACTTGCAAAGTTGGGATTATCTCCGATGAATGAGAGTGGTAGAACAATGATGAACGCCACTAATACAGCTAGGAAACCAATGGTTCTGAACCATGGATTAATTCCAACGAAGGCAACCAGTAATTCGATGATAATCAGCAGACTTATCGAGAGCTTAATCCAATTTCTTGCCCGATCTAATTGACTTACAGGTTCCCCATCTGTTTCCTCTTCATCCGCTGGTGTATCATTCGTAGTTTCATCATCTGGATCCTCGCTTCCATTCTCTGGTTCAACGTCGTCGCGGATTAGTTGGTAGACGAAGAATCGACTACTGTTCTCGATACTGATGTCAATCAGCGTATTCTGGTCATCGATACCTGCCAATGCATGTATTCTTGCTGGAGATGGCACACCTTCGGTGTACTGTCCGTCGAATTCGACAATCAGCCATACTGCTGCTGCTGCATTGAGTGCTATCAAGCAAACTAGGACAGTGCGAAACCAAGCCAACAGAGGGTGACGACGAAGGGAACCGATTCGGCCCCTGACGCCGTCACTCATGTNNGTGTCGNGNTTCTTCATTCTTCATCTCGGTTNCGCTGTGCGACAACGATGCCNGCAAGNGCAAGNATCGCTATGGTAGCAAGACCGGAGACCGANGGGAGTCCGAAGATTCCCTCATCNATCATCTCTTCAGCTGTTTCTGGCTCAGCAGGNGTCTCATCCACAGGATCAATACCGATTGAAGCNGGGTCTACACCTGCGTCTTCNAGAACTTGAGCGAACTCGCCCATGTCTNCNGCGTGTGCAGCNGTGTCTGCNATATCCTCTACAGATTGTGCATCTGCCATTCCGACAGCTGCNGAGGANGCAGCATCNCCGATGAGGTAATTCAAACCAATCNTTGCAGGTGNGNCACCGGTNTCGACTGATNCGTCATCATCAGAGTAAACTTCCGAAANTTCTGGTCCGACAAGTGTNTACCATGTCTCCATGTTGTCCTGGACAACTAGGCTTGNTCCGACTACAGTGTGATGCGTAGGACTCCACCACATGTGGAACATCGCATTCTGGTAAGCAATNTCTTCTGTGATGCCTCCAAGACGATCCTCAAGGTTGCTTCCGAAGTCCTCTAGGGTTTCTTCAAAGTCAGATTCACCGAAGGCTTCGACAATTGCTCCTAGTTCCATTAGCCACTCTGGGACTTCTTCTACAGTCATGCAAAGGTTGTCATCATCATCTGAATCATAGGTATCAACAGTAACTCCACTGGAATCAACCAGTGTGAACTTAACACAGTAGTCGCCAGGCTCCATGTCATCGACACTTATCCCGCCACTGGCATGATAGTCATCGCTGTCTATATCCACGCTCTCCGTACCCATCATTTCATCATCATCCGACCAAATTGCCACTTCGAGAGTGTATTCCTCATCATCGTTGTAAACTCCATCGAACCACACATCGAACTCCATCTCCCCATCGCTCTGATGGGCGTCCCCATGGCTCAACATTCGCTTCAAGTAACCATCGTGAGTCACTACATTGCTCGTGGCAACATACTCAGGAGAGAATTCGTCCATACTGTCTATGTCTTCTTGAGTTAGTTCGTAGCATGAAGTAACGCCTGCAGGTATGGTATACTGAGAGATATGACCTGAAGATGAGAATTCTCGAGTGCCATCATACGGGCCAATCTCTTCGCCTGCATGACCAGTCACATACCCCGCGCTCATCAGCAGGTTTCCGTCAAAGATGGCGTCACCTGTATCGGGATTAGTCACAGTCATCCCAGCAATGTAACAATATGCATCAGTTCCTGTTTCATCTGGATCTCGATCAGCATATCCGTTCGATCCAACATTCATTGTTTCCGTGGAAGTAAGAGTTTCCTCTGCAAGTGGCCATTCATCAGATCCATCATCACATTCTTCCCATCCGTTGCCGAGGGACCATTCACTGACATCGCGACTTCCATCAGCACATTCGTACTTTGTTTGGATATCCAGGCCAACGTGTTGCAACCATAGGACATTTTCGTCAGATAGGTCACTACAGTCATCAATTCCATTGTTAACTTCGTAGAGTTGCACTCCTTCCATCGAGGTCTCGATATCATCGCAAGGGTAGAATGTATCAAATTCAGTCTCATCTGACCAGTCGCCACAGTCATTGTTGCTATCATCTTGGCGCCATTCATCAATATCCATTCCGTTTGCGCAAGTGAACCATTCCGAATAATCGTCGTCGTCGTCGTCATCTTCCTCATCACCACCGCCGAGTGCTTCTCCAAACTCTTCGATTGCTTCGGAGAACTCGTCCTCGAATGTATCACCGAGTTCTTCGGCAGCATCCTCAGCGAATGCTTCACCGATGTTGGTGAGCATAGCAGCCAGCATTAGGAACATGATTGGGTTTGCAGTTCCACATTCACAGGAGACAACATCCACTGGGGAGCCGCCTTCAGCGATGATGATACTTGCATCAGGGTCGCCGCCATATCCATCGGTTTCACCATCGTCATCGTCACTGTCATCGTCATCATGGTCATGGTGCCTGTCATCAGCATCGTGAGTATGGCCATCGCTCCCATCAACATGGTCATGATGATAGTCTTCATCTCCATGGTGGTGGTGACCTTCATCTTCTTCTGTTTCATGATGGTCGCCGTCACCATCGTTAAGGAAATCCTCCATGTCCGTCTCATAGGTACCGGAACTGCTGATTTCATCTGAAATCGAGATGTCGAGTAGGCCAGCATCCATGCCGAAGTTTTCGGTTGGAATGTCAGAAAGATCGAAGGTGAATCCGGTAGAAACAGAGTAGTCACCATCCATGGTGCCGCACGCCATCTTTAGAAGAGCTTCAGAGCCACTGGTGGTTAATGCTGCATCATCTGCACACTCAACCTCGACATCTTCGTAGGTCGAAAGGGTTGGGAATATGGGTGTCTTCTCATCAAGACGCCATTCTGCGGAAGCCTCAGGAACGTTGAGGTCGAATCCAGTGCCGAAAGTCAGAGCGAAATCAAATTCTTCACCAGCACCTTCCAAGCCTGCATCCATTTGGTACTCGACTGAGACTTCTGATGCGAGGGAGAAGTCCATGTCAATACCGTAGAGGTTGTAGTCGTCATCGAAATACTCGACCATGTTGACGTCAACTGCAACTGCGTTTTCTGAATCAACACTGAGGTATCCATCGAATCCAGTTGGGTCAGCACCAGAAGAATCGATCCACTCTGTTACGAGAGCTGAGTCAAAGAGGACAGCGTGACGAATGGTAACATCTGTGGCGCGCGTCCATACCGAGTGGGATTCGCCACCAATCTCGATGGTGGTCGCCGTGCGGTCTTCTGCCGATTCAACGTAGATGTTGCTCGACCCGGTTGAGAGCTGAGCAACAGTCAACGTAAGTCCCGCATCCGTTGCTGCTAACATGGTGCGAGAGAGAATTTCGTTCAAGTTAATTCCTGTCAAGGAATCGATGTCTTCGTCCAAATTGGACCAATCGTATTCGATTCCGTAAGCAACTTCGTTCTGGATTGATTCGCCTTCTGCACTCACTGTCATTGGGATTGTGGATAAGCACAACAAAAGGGCAATCAAAATAGCGTTAGCACTGGTCTTCATGGCCCTTAGGATAATGGTGACCCAAATAACGCTATTGTATTGGTTTCTTGTCATTAAATGCTGATTTTAGAACGAAGGGAGTTTGAAATTCTGAGGTTTTGCAATTCCAAGATCTGCTGGAAAATCTCTTGTTTTCTCTGGAAGTGTAACTGGTATCATTTCCTTTCCGATTAATGCTACTCTGCTCTCTCTACGATCTGAAAGTACTTCTCTGCCGACAAGAGGTGCAAGAGTGTTTGAGAAAGACATTATATCATCGTGGCTTGGCATATTTTCGATTGAAAGATTGTTACGACTGTTACCAACGTAAACGTATCCTTTGGCTTCGATAAACATTGGATTTGCGATCTTATCAAGGCGTGCGTAGTCCTCAATATGACCTAGTGATTCTCCTTTGATTAGTGTATGTCTGCAGACAGTTCTCGTATCTAGTGAAGGTAGCAACTCGAGGGTTTGCTCTAATTTGTCCCATGCATGGTTGTCAAATTTTGGCTTACAAAGTCGGTTGAATATTTCACGATTAGGGGCATCTACACTGACATAGAGTTGTGTAGGCAATGTATCGAGCCTCTCAATCACTTTCGGAAGACTGCCATTGGTTACAAGAAAAGTCGAAACTCCGTGTTGATGACATACGTCTAGGAACTCGCCCAATCTGGAATACAGTGTAGGTTCCCCATTCAAACTGATTGCAACATGCTTCGGGTCTTGTGCTTCCTGCCATTTCTCCAGAGGAACACTTGGATGACCTTTGAAACCAGTTAATAGACGACGATGTGCGCGCACAGATTCGTAGAATAACATTTCAGGATCAGAATTAACCTTGTTTAGAGTATCTGAATGTGGCTCTCGCCAACAATAGGTGCAAGCTAGATTACAGGTGTCTACGTTGGGTGCCATTTGCATGCAACCGCTACTCTCGATGCCGTAGAATGTCCCCTTGTAACACGCACGATTGTTCTTCAAACTCTCTTTCGTCCAGTGGCATACTTTCACACCTCCATGTTCTCCGACGAGGTGGTAGGATTGCTTCGCGAGTTTTGCCCTGATGGCTGGCTCAATCTTGGTTACTGGACTCTGCATTGGAAATGCCTCCCAGACCTCAAATCCCGCGGAGGGGTTGGGTCGGGCGGATCACCGTCAACGGTTCTTGGTTTCAACGCATCGTCGATGGAGCATGCAGATTCAAACAGTCGAGCGTTCTGCTCCATGTATGGCGCGACTAGTTGTTGGTGGTGGGTGCTTTTGGTGCATAGAGGCGGCATTCAAGGGACTTCGCGGCGTTCTTTCGCTCGCCCCAGGATATGCGGGCGGTTATGTTGAGAATCCAACTTACGAGCAGGTATGTGCTAAACGCACAGGTCATGCCGAAATAGTAGACATAGAATATGATGAATCAATCATTGATTATGCAACACTCCTTCGAGTATTCTTCACAGCTCACGATCCAACTCAACTAAATCGACAGGGCAATGACATTGGTCCTCAATACCGTAGTATCGTTTTTGTTGATGGAGTAGAAGAGCGTAATACTCTGAATTCAATTTTGAAGGAAGTCTCAGATTGGTTCAGGAATGAGATAGTCACTGAGGTTGCTGAACTTGCAAAGCATACTGTATATTCGGCTGAAGTTTACCATTTCGACTATTTTGCGAATAACCCACAGAACCCATATTGTTCGTTTGTTGTTGCTCCGAAGGTCGCAAAGGTCAGAAAGAAGCATGCTTCGTTATATGAGTCATAATTCCCAATTGCTCAGGTTCATACGTGACCATTCCGATGCCAGTTTATGAACAAGAGAAAAACACGTCCTGCAGTATCATCCGCAGATTTGCTAATTCCTAATGATAGAGGTATGATGGATCCTCCTGATGATGCTCCGAGCCCACCAATAATGACGGATGTATTGGTAGATGGAGTTCCTGCTAAGGCAGGAATCGGATTTTTTGGAACATGGAGTGAACGTATTGTGCTCATTTTTGAGGAAGACCATCCGAAGTATGGAACAGAGTGGGGAACAAAGTACTACATGTTCGATCAGGAGAATCCTGGTAAAGTGAATTGGGGCCATTACGGTGAATCTTTCCGTATCGAAATCATAGAGACGGATTAGTCGTAGATTGGAACTCCTTCACAGCACGCTTCCACGACACGATGGCATCTAGGACATTCCATATGCTGTTTCCTAGGAACTGCTGCGCCTCGATAACCGCATCCACAGACTAAATGGGCGCAATGATCTGTATCCATGGAGAATGATTTCACAATCTGGAACTTAGAAATTACCAGATGCTTCAAGGCAGAGATTCAAATTCAGGCATGTAGGCTACGAGTCATGTCTGAGGAGAGTCCCGAGGCATGGTCCTGGCACTTACTCGGATTGATTAGTCCAATTCTTGTTATCACCGGGAATATCCTAGGTGGTGCATACACAATGATGGGTGTCATCTTCATCTGGGGTGTTGGTCCATTGTTAGATGTCTTGATGGGGGAGTCAAAGGTAATCCGACCTCCAAGGGATTCAGGCAGGCCGTTCATTGCACTTTTGTGGGCTCATGGAATTCTTCATTTCATTATGATGGGCACTTTCATCTGGTTTGCATCTAATGAGGGTGTTACTACTTGGTTGGTCGCTGCTGCTCTTTCGACTGGATTAGTCGCTGCTGCATCTGCAATTGTGACTGCACACGAGCTCGGGCATCAAAGACATGGAAGTCCTGGTTGGAGATTGGCGAGAGCATTGTTATTCAGCATTAATTACCCACATTTCACGATCGAGCATAATCACAATCATCATCGTAACGTTGCAACAGATGCAGATCCTGCTAGTGCCAGGAAGGAGGAAGGAATCTGGAGTTTTTGGATTAGAACAATTCCAGGCCAATTTATGTCATCCGTCAGAATCCATAATGAGAAGGGTAGAACCGGATTTTCCAATCCATCATGGCGTGGATTTGCATTACAATTGATTTCCTTCGGGGTGTTAGGTGGTATGCATTTTGCTGGATTCAATTGGGCTCTTCCAATAATTGTTGGATGGTTCATACTTTCTGTAATCGCAATTCTCACATTGGAATATGTCAACTATATCCGTCATTGGGGGCTCAGAAGAGAATCGAATGAGAGAAAGTTCCTAGCAGGTCATGCATGGAATACTGAGGCACGATGGTCAAGATGGAGTTTAATTGAACTCACTAGACATAGTGATCATCACATCCGAGCATCTGTTCCTTTCTGGAAGTTGAGAGTTTATCCTGATGCTCCAACTCTTCCATCTGGGTACTATGCGTGTTGGTGGCCTTGTCTTGTTCCACCGATATGGCGTAGAATGATGAATGGAAGATTCCCTGAAGATAGTGTCTCGAATTGATTCAATATTTACACCTGAGAATTCATGGATTAGGCGCATAGTCGACAGCCATGGTTCGTATTGACGCCACATACGATGGAGATCTTCGTTGCACCGCTACACATGGCCCCTCTGGTGCCAAATTAATCACTGATGCTCCGGTGGATAATCATGGGAAAGGCGCCTCATTTTCTCCTACAGATTTACTCGCAACCTCGATGCTCACTTGCATTATAACCATAATCGGAATTCGCGCTAATGCACGTGATATCGATGTCAATGGGATGAGTGGTAGTGTGGAGAAATCTATGGGTTCAAATCCTCGACGAGTGGCTCAACTTGACGTCATAATACGATTGCCTGCGGGCTTGTCAGATACTGATCGAGATTGGCTAAAGACTGAAGGTTGTGCTTGCCCAGTATGTCGTTCTGTTAGTGACCAGATGAAAGTGGACATACATTTTGAGTAATCTCAATTCAAGGTCAACCTTCATGCCGGGCCTTCTGCTATGACGATCCATGGAGTGGTCATTGGGTGCCTTCTCTTTCAGCGTCCCCCCAGCGGACGCTTGGGCATTCTACCTTTACATCGTAATAGTCGGTTTCATCATTCGTTACTTCCTCGTGATGAGGCCTACGATTGAATTGATTCGTCGTTACAATCCCGAGATACGCAGCATAATTCGTGCTCTTCTGTCAATCAAGAATGCATTCGGACTCAAGGGGATCGAGTCTTTTCTAGCTCGTGAGGTCGGAACTTTACTTCTTCCTGGTCTAGCAGCGTTGACTATCCGTATTCTACTTGGGAATCCGACCGATGTAGATTGGACTGACATGAGAATGTACCTTATGGCCGGTTTCGCAGGCTTGTGGATAATTGCAGAAACATATCGAAGTATCAGCACACGAAAGAAAGTCAAGCAATTAATCAATATGAATCTCTCACCATCTGTCGTCAAGAATGGATTAGGAGCATTGCGTTGGACACGTTCAGCTCTTGGTGCGGTTGCCACGATGGATATCACTGAAGAACCAGAGGAGAACGCTGTAGACGTCGTAAAGAATCATGCGAAATCGTTGTTCAAGAACCCATTGAAACTGAATCCCTTCCATACAGCTAAGGCTGCAGTGAAGACGGTAGGTGCGGCTGCACGAGACATTGCAAGTTTGGCAGTTGACAAGGTGGATGCCCAAGCTCAGAGAATTGTAGATCAGCAAATCAAGTTCGATGTGCAGGCATTTGTTGTGGATATGGTGATGTCGATTTTCCCACTCGTTGTAATTTACTTGCTTATCCCAATATTACCTTGATTCTCAGCATAGTAGCGCCGCTCACCTGGCAACATGATAGAGAGCCATAGTACGCCAGAGATTGTCTGACTGACAGCGAAAATAAGTACTAACATCCTCAGGTCAATTCCCACATATGCAATCATCAAGGCAGCAATCAATGATGAAGTTCCGTTGACAGTGGTCATTAGTAGAAAATCAGTTGCGAACACCCTTCCACGCCAATCGTCTTCTGTTCTTTCTTGTAGCATAACAGTTGACAGTACCCAGTTGGCACCGCTTGCAGCATGTGCGAGTAGAACGAATATGGTGATCCATGGTGTCCATTCAATTAGTGCAACTAGCACATAGAATAGCCCACAAAGAGATACAAGTCCGCCAAGGTAGAACGGCCATCGGCTCCGTTCTCGCAGAACAGCACGAGCGACAATAGGGCCAAGTCCAGAGCCTATTCCACGTGCTGCAAAAAGAACGCCAATACCGGCAGCAACATCTGCTACGCCAATTTCATCACCTATCATCACTAGACAGTATACCAGTCCACCTCCTCCAATCGACCATAGTGCTTTAGCGCTCAGAATACGATAAACTGGAGGCGTATTTCGAATACGACGAAATCCGTCAAAAATAAGGCGAATCCCTCCTCCAATGATTGTGCCGGGATTCTCGACTTTTTCTTGAGGAATAGTAAGAGTCGCAATCATTGATGCAGATAGTAGGAAGGTTGCAGCATCAATCATGAATGCTACGTCAGTACCATATGCGGCAACCACGAAACCACCTAGGGCTGCACCAATAGCGAGAGAAGCTGACCATGTGGCTGAGTTCATTGCGTTTGCAGTAATCAGAGCCTCTCCTTCACCTACGAGGTTAGGGATTGCAGCAGATTCTGCTGGAACATAGACTGCGTGGAGTACCATTAGCATGATTACCATGCTGTAGTACAACATGGCATCATCTGGCCCATCCACAAATAGGAGGAGCAACGCACATGCAGCGGATAACACATGGGAGATTACCATCAGCCACTTACGACTGAAACGGTCAGCTAGCATCCCAGTGAATGGTTGAGGTAAGGCAAGCGAGAACATGCGTAACACGAGTACTAGTCCTATGGCGAGTTCGGGGAGACCCGAGATGTCAGATGCAAGGATGAATAGAGCAATCGTAGTGAACCATGTTCCAACCATTGACAATACATTGGCGAAGAAGTATCGCCGATAGGTTGGATTGATTCGGAGGATTTCGATGTATCCTACTCGTTCCGAGATGCTGCCCCCCTCCATGTTGGTTCCGTATCTCAACCCTCTTTCATCCTGCCCATCCCTAGCACCATCCGAACCACTAAGTCAGGTCAATCAGACCCGGGCACTATGTCCTCCGAACGCCTCGTCTGGATTGATCTTGAGATGACCGGTTTGGATCCGGTTGAGAACAAAATTATCGAGATTGCAACAATCGTTACTGATGGCGAACTCAATATCATTGCTGAGGGTCCGAATTTAATCATTCATCAATCCGAGGAAGAGTTAGACAAAATGGATGAATGGAACGTGAGACATCATACAGCTAACGGCCTGATAGAACAAGTTCGTTCCTCAGAAACCTCTCTTGAAGATGCAGAAACTGAAACACTCGTGTTCCTTCGGGAACATTGCCTTGAGAATCAATCACCTCTATGCGGTAATACAATCGGACAAGATCGTCGTTTTCTTCGCCGTTACATGCCTACTCTACACGAGTTCTTTCACTATCGTTCAGTTGATGTTACTACAGTTAAGATTCTGATGGACATTTGGTACCAAGCACCTCAGTATCACAAGGGAGATGCACATCGTGCATTAGATGACATTCGAATGAGTATAGAGGAACTCAAACATTATCGCCGCATTGGTTTCAAGCCTGAAATCTAGAATATTCGTTTTGACTGGCTTAGTTATCCATTCCTATCGGTCGTCCATTCTCATCGACCAAGACCACATTTATTCCTACACCTGTGCGGTGGAAAGCGATTAGTTCTAGGCCGTGGATTCGATGTCCAGTACGCGCTCTACCAAGGACTGTCCGTTGTTCTCGCGAATGTCGGACACGTGCCCAACCTCGCCGACCTTTTGGCTTCATCTCATCGACACGTTTTGCAGCCTCTTCAGGATTCAAAGGTCGACGTACGCCTTCTACATTATCGAACCAAGGAAGAGGTCCTTCGGGTGTGAATTGAATACCGAGGATCATGTCGACACCTGCAGTCCATTGAGCCGCATCTGCGTCTGCACTAGAAGGAATTGCCACTGCATTTGGATGTGTATGCAACCAGTGAGTGAAGCGTCCACCTCGTCCACCGCGATCTGCTGAAAAGATCTCATCTACCCATTCTTCAGGGATATGATGTACAGAGTAAGAATCACCACGATTGACAAGATGTGGTTCACCTAGAATGAATCCCTCACCTTGGTGGAGTCCAGCGCGATAATCATCTCCTGTGAAGACCTCGTCAACATCTTCTGGATGGGGTGCATCCATCATAGGGTCGAATCCGACAAGAATTTCATCTGGTAGTAAATTGAAGGCCCAATCGAGTATTGTCTCGAGATGTGCAACTGGAAGCAGAATTAGGCCTCGGTAACCATCACGCTGCTCTAATGATTGTCGATTGTAAGCCGTCGCTGCATCCAGAAGCCACGGCTCGACCATGCCCCTTCGATGTCACGAAGCACTAATGAGGGTTCGACCCTGAGTCGCACCCGGTAATCGGCATGGCGAAGAGGAAGCGTGGTGGTTTCGGCAAGTTCATCGGAAATCTCGGTGGCAACCCCTACGACCGCTTGATGAGTCAGTTTGAACGAACTGTGAAACAGGCTGGTGATGATGATGACGAACTTGCGGATCAATTGGACCGTTTTGCTCGAATTGTCAAGCGTCGTTATGAGGAAGGCGAAATTGATGATGAAGAGCACGATTTACTGATTGAAGAAGTCGAGGATGCCCACCCTGATGGGAAGTCCTTCGCTCGACTTGGTGATGGTTCCGATGAGTTCTACGATTCTGATGAAATCCCGGATGCACCCGAATTAAAGGTTGGAAAGGATGTCGATCTTGACGAGCTTCTACAAGGATCTCGATCAGAAAGCACTGGTTCGTGGGGCGCTGATGAGTATGATGAATACCGTCAGAGGATGGCAGAGGAGTTCATGCGTGAGTCAGATGAAGCAATTGCTTCAGGTGATCATCAGATGGTCCAAGCACAGGACCCAGGCGGTGGTCGTGTCTTCGGTGATGATGAGGAAGAAGCGGAGAAGATGAAGCGCAAAATCATGATCGAAGAGGGCATGATTAACGAAGAAGAAGATTTAGTTGAAGAGTCCGATGAAGACGAAGGTATCGAGGTCGATGAGGACGGCGTTGAATGGTGGGAAGATGAGGATGGTCAGTGGTGGTACCGCCCTCCTGATGAAGAGGATTGGTTCGCTTACGAAGAATGAATCATAGTGTGAAACTATTCTCCCATCTCTTGTTCCCACCAAGGTGGGACATTGAACCATTCATCCGCATTTTCAGTTCTATCAGTGAGTGGAAGACCCAGCGGCTGCTCTCCACCAGAAATTGTCATCCCAATGGCAGCACATGGACTTGGCAGATAGTCTTCCCCTGATTCGGTGATTACTAACTCTATTGAATGGCCTGCAGGAACACGGACGTCCATTGGATTGAATTCCATCATCATGGTGTATTCGCTTAATGGCGCTGCTGCTTGTGATTCATAGCCGCCATCTCGATATCGAACATCCATCGTTGCATGTCCGAGACGAAGGTCCTCGGTTGCATCTCGCATTGTGATGAAGAGTTGCCCACCGTTACATAGCCCAGTATTTGCGCGAACATGGAAAGTCGGCATCCCTTGGATGTGAAGATCCTCTTCCATTGGGGGCGAGATTAGCGTCAATGATGAAGACGAAGATACTGACATTCCTCCACTTGAATCCCATGTAGATACATCCATTGTCATCCACTCCATGTCCTCTGGTGGCCAGGTTTCTTCGACATGCCATCTGCCGTCATGTGTCTGCATTTGTGCGTGTGCAGCAGGTTCCTCTCCATTTCCCTTAAGATAATACTCAAACCAATTCCACATCTCAATAGCCCAATCCATTCTACTCATGTTTGGGTATGCCTCTTCGCCATATCCTGAACCGAGCCCTCCGTGAATTTCAGGCTGATCAGGATAATTGTGAGCCCATTGGCCAGCTATCACTCGGGTGTGGATACCTGCATCGTTCAACATTTGGTAGGTAGGGAATGCATGATACGGGTCGACGTTCCAATCTTGTAAGCCCCATACAATGTACACACTGCCTTCGTAATTATCGATTACATCTTGTAAGTGGTAACGTTCGTCCCAATAATCATTCCATTGATCGCCTCCCAAACCTGCCCCTGCCCATGTGGTAAACGGACTGACTGGGCCAATGGCATCATCACTGCACATTCGCATGTCGTCTTCAGTTGCATCTGCTGTTGCACCTTCGTAGAGTGCATCGTAAAGCATCGCTCTAGATTCACTACTACCATTTCGGTAGAACATCTGTTGTACTCCGATACTACCTGAGATAGGTACGATTGTCTTCAGGTGTTCTGAAGGGTTCTGTGCTGCTTCCCAATTTGTGGTGCCTGCATATGATTTACCCATCAAGCCGACATTTCCATTGGACCATTCCTGAGTACCTAGCCATTCCACTGCTGCTTGTATTCCAGTTTGTTCCCCTAGTCCTTTGACATCTTGACAATGTGTGGATTGCCCTGTCCCAAAGGTCGATACTTGTGCAAGTGCGTATCCATGTGGGACAAATTGGTCAAGCACCCATTCACCTACTCCTCGATCAGGAACAGTGTTTGGATTAGAGTCATCACCAACAATTCCTTCCCCCCCGAAATCGTAGTATGGATGGATCGTAGCAATGACTGGTACNGTNGTTCCATCAGGTACATTTGGCATCCACAAGGCGATGTGCATTAGAGCAGGACCAGGNAAACCNGCATCTTGTTCAGATGCTGGCANATCTACTTCGACAAAGTACTCACTTGGNCCAGTCCAATTGTAAGGTCCCTTCTCTGGNAGTTGGCTACGCTCACCAGTCATGTTCAGATCCATCAGCCAACGATCTTCTAATGGAACTGACCACCAGTCTTGGTTGAGAGTGTCGTCTTCATCGAAAGAATGGTCACCATTCCAGACCATAGAAAGGAGTAGAATCATGACTGTAAATCCAGCTGTTGCTACTGCTGCAAGATTCAGTTGGCGAACTTCGCGACGGGTGGTCGCCTCGTTCTCGGTTTCGGTATTGAAATCGCTAAGCAGAACGGCCTCAGGTGGCTTTGGCTGTCCGGCCATGATACTTTCACCACCTTCGATTTGATGAGTCTAACGATTTCAGGACTCGATTCGAATATCGAGTACGCGATGGTCCCAGTGTGGAGCGTAAGACTTGACGCGAATTCGCTCTATGCATTGGATTTCTGCATCAACAACGATCTCCTTCAATCGGTCAATTACTTCCGATTCCCAAGATTCAGGATTCTCCACAGGAGCGATGCCATGGACATGTAGTATACCTCCTGTGGGGTGTAGAGCATCAATCGCTGTTTGTATTCCATCCCAAGGCTGCGGTAGAAGACCAAGAATTACTCGATCAAAGCGCCCTCGAAGCCGTTCACCATGGCTTCTATTGTCTCCTTCCAGCACAGTGCAACGATTTTCAACACCGTTTCTTTGTAGTCCTTTACGTAAATCACGAATTGCATTAGGATTCCATTCGGTGGCTGTAACTTCAGTTGTCTTTGAACCGACTAGTAATGGTAGAGTGTAGTATCCAATCCCCGCATAGAGATCCAGTATTTTTTCCCCTTCTACGTCGATAGACCCCATTCGTGCTCGCTCATTCAGATTTCCTTGAGAGAACATGCATTCTGTAATTCGATAGATGAATCGAACGCCATGTTCGATACGTTCAACATCGACTCCATCTCCATACAGTAGCTCAGCCGTACTCTCTCGCCGTTCACCTTTGATCTCACCCTTTCGAAAAAGCCGTTCGACTTCAAGGGCTTTAGCGACGTCAGCCCACCACGATTCTGAGATGATTTCAGTCCACAATTCAGAACTGAAGGAATGGAGTGGTAGAAGTGCCACATTGTCGAATCTCTCCCAGCGTCGCGGAAGGTCCGAATGGAGTTTTTCGAAGAGGTCAACATTGGTGTTTTCAAGTCTTAGTTGCAATGTTTTTCGGAGCCGGTCAGCATGATTCGGGGCGCTCATATAGCCTCACTCCATATGACGAATTGATGGGAACTGCATTATAGGATGCGGACCTTAGTTCGTTAAGATGCGTGAAGCAAGGAAGCAGAAGACTCTGGGTACTCTAGTAGTTCTACTCTTGATGTCTGTCGCCATCCCGGTGATTAGTGCCGACCCCCCCCCTGGTTCTCCTGAAGTGACGAACACTATTTGTGATGATATCCCTGGAACAGGGTTCCCATATCCAGATGCCACAATATGCGATGATTGGGATTGGACTGATGATGAAACACCTGGATCCAATTGGGTTGAATCTGAGTATGCGATTGAGATGAATTCACTGACTGAGTTCACACTCGACATGGAGTTTGCAATCCATGAATTCAATCGAACTGCAATTGGTCTTGATTCGGTGGACCTCGGGAGCAATAGTACTCTTTCAGATGGAATGCCAGCGGATTACATCCGCAACTACTTCCCTTTACCTACTGACCCTACTGACCCGAGCGGTCCGACAGTGAAAGATACACTTCTGACAGAGTTTGGAAATGTGGTTGAAACTGCTCTAACTGCGGCTTTTGGATCTTCAACTGGTATCTCGGTAGAGTATCGCCAGAGCATCGATGTGGCTGGAGCTCCAATTACCTGTACCGATGATCCAGAGCAGGATTCTGCAGATGAGGATTCGGCTTTGCCTGAGGATGCTTACAATCCTCCGATTTGTATGCGTGTAGTCCTCACCGTCCAATCTGATTCTAGCAATTATGGTCTAGGTGCAGGACAAGAAGACAACGAAAGATTGGCTCGTGGCCTTCTGACGATGGGGACTAAGATTGACACTAACTTCACACTCGTAGCTGAGCAAGGTCATCTCGTATCCTACGATCTTACTCCACCTCCATATGCAAATTTCGAGGTGCTTGATGCCATCGGGGTCGAGGTGCAACGCTTCGAGAACTTGTTCGAATACAATGCTGGACTTTGGGTCCTCGACAATCGTGATGCAACGGATGGTGACGGGGCAGAGGAAATCGAGTCGGAGATACGAGTATCTAGACGCGAGACTACGACTAAGACAGTCCAGTTAGGCTCTGATGATGAAGCAATGAGCATCGAGATTGAGATTGATGCAAGCGATGATTCCGCTGCTGTTGCAACTCTTTCACTTTCCGTGAATCATCTCGATGCTTCGATGCTTTCTACGTGGGGCATCCAGCCGTTCGATTCTGGAATCGACATGCCGTGGATTACTTCTGATGGTATTCGGATGTTGCAGGAGAACGGATACGTCGATATGAATGACCTCGTAGATATGGTACCAGTCGATGACTTCGCCAACTCATTTACGAGTATGATGGAGACGCCAGTGACATTCAGTGAGGTAATTTTCTCACCTCCTGATATGACGAGTGGACTCGACTTTACTCACATACCTGAGGTAACCTGTGCTGAACTGAGTCCGACGGGCTTCTGTGTAGAAGGACAGTATGCGATGAATGGAACTTATCCAATCCGTCTCGAAACGACATCGAGTGAGATGAATCTCGATGTCATAGATATTGCAACTCGTCTCCTTGATGTCACTGACACAAACGGTGACCCACTCGATATATCCTTCATTGAAGACCAGGACCTTGCCCTTTTGATGAACGTCCTTTCAGTTGAGAAGGAGGTTGATCCTGATATGATTGGGGACTTTATTCCAGAGACACTTCCACCCGCCGATATCACAATTCGCCTTCTTCTCCCAGACTGGATTCGGTCTACATCAGATTCACCAGAGATGATTGAACTCGTGTATGTGAACGAGGGTTCCGAGGCAGAAGAAGTTGGAATTACTGGGCCAAACCCGTGGCCTTGGGAGCATGCACTATGCTACGAGACCACGGATTGTACCGATGCTAGTGAGGATGTATTCTGCCTTTCCACTTGGCGTACTTGTATTCGTAGCGAGGTCGATTTGGATTTATCCAGTCTCAGTATCAAGGAGTTCAGCGGAGAGGTTGAGATGGATCTCGAGGCTTCTGTTAGAGTGCATATTCACCGAATTGGTCTCCCTGAATCACTTGATGACGATGTGCCTTATGTCTCCGTAGAGTCAATTCCCTCTGACCTCATTCGACACGTCATTGCTCTTGGTGACGAAAGAGAAGGTGGTTTGCTTACAGGTCTTGTAGATACTCCGATTCTTCCATTAGGTGATGTAGATCATTACCTTGAGGTTTCAGATCAGGGTTTTCAGAATCTTTCAATTGCACTTACTCAG
>PATC01000008.1 GCA_002712285.1 Methanobacteriota archaeon | reverse complement strand
CGAACACTCGGCAACGAGTGGACGGAAGGTCGATCATTCCGATGAGAGGCCTGGAGACGACAGCAAAGGGAAACCGACGCTGGAACGAATCGGGAAGCTTCGGCAGAACGAGGAGAACGTAACTAAACGCAGCAATGCGGAAGGAACTCGCTCCAAATCCAGTATCCGGGAATGAACAGAGGGGAAACCCGAAGGAAATGAACGAGAGAGAAAGGAGAAGCAGGCAACTGCTGAACCGATCAACTGGAAAGACGACTGGGAATCGAAGGGCAACCAGAGAGGAACAGAAGTCAACCGCGGAGTTGAGCAGAGGGGGCGAAGTCCACCCGACGGAACCCCCTCTGCTCGCTCCCACCTGTCCTCTTGGACGAATGGAATCCTTATCCTTCTGCTAATCAATCATTGTGGTTTTGATTAGACCCAAATGGCTGTTTTTGAAACATTACTGCAACAGCCAAAATTAGGAATCATGCCTAGATTTTCAGTATCTACTTCAACATCATTCGAAGCTCTTCAACCGAGCGCATTTCATCGAAGTAAATTGTTTCCAATGAATCGTAAAGTTCCTTGTCACCTAACGATTCAATCATTGGTAGTATCCGGCCATAGGTTTCACTTGCAGTCATCTCAGTATTGTAAGCCTCTTTCAGCATCACAGTGTAATCCATTGTATGGATAATCTCAGTGTCTGCACGATCTGTAGTAGCGATTCCATCTAATTTTACGATAGCAGCTCGGACAGTTGCAGCATGGGTAGTAGATTCTGTAACTTCCTGTGAAAAATGAGTAGAAAGTTGAAGTCTGTGAATCCCGGATACATATGCAGAATAGTGCGCATACATCGCTATTGCACGAAGTTCCCAAGCAAGAGCACCGTTGAGCGCTTCGATAATGTCAGTATGATTGCGAGCCATCAATTACCGCTCACCACGGAATCGAATAAACCATTGGAATTTCATATTTTGACTGATATTACCTCAATCTTACAGCCGGTAGCCTTGAAATCGAAGGGCTTGACGGTTAAACATGGATGACGGGCGGGTTCGAGCAATCCTATTGACGCTCATTCTATTTGTTGCGCCCCTTGCAGGTTGTTTATCTTGGCGTGAAGCCGAAGAAAACCAACAGGAACCAACTCATTGGCTACCCCCAGTAGAGGAGAGATCTGGAATGATCTACCAAACAGACGATGTGTTCTCCTGGGTCTCTAGGAATGGCTCGTTCGAAATCGGAGAACCTCTTTCTGTATATGTTCCAGTTCCTGAAATTGATGCTTCGGATGGAGGAGCAGGGGTTACTGGTGGTGCAGAGGTACATCTCGGTCTCTGGCTTCCAGTCATCGAGGGTTGTGATTGGGATTCAGCCGAAATAGCCGTTGAATGCCAAGTACCGGTAATTGCTGAGATTGGCCCTTACTACGATGATGGGGACGTTGATGCGTTAACCCCTGCCGATCGCCTTGGACGTTTTCTGATTGAGAATTTCGTTCCACATGGCTACGGGGTTGCTCAGGTTTCCGTCTTCGGAACAGGCGAGTCAAATCACTGTATGGATTTAATGGGTCATGATGAACAGGCTGGAATCAAAGCAGCGGTTGATTGGCTCGGATCACAAGGATGGTCAAATGGCCGTGTTGGTGCGATTGGCAAGTCTTACGATGGCAGTACGCCCTGGAATGCTGCAGCTTCAGATTCGGAATATCTTGCTACAATTGTTCCAATGTCTGGACTTATCGGTGTTCATGATTTGATGTGGAGAAATGGTAGCATGGAGGCGCGTGGTGCAATCATGCACAATGGTGTGTACGGTTCTTTCGGACTTGATGGGGACAGTGGTGATATTGAGAATGCCTGTGAGGGTTATGTCGAGGGGTATTACGCTGGACCTGCAGCTTACATGACTGGAGATAATCTTGGTTGGACAGGTTCGGATTACTGGGAGGAACGACATTTCCTTACTGATGCTCTTGATGTCTACAACGGCTCAATCTACATCATCCACGGGATGCAGGATTGGAATGTTGATCCTCACATGGCTTTCCCTGCACATCAGATGTCAATCGATGCAGGATTTGATGTCAAGGGCCTCTATGGACAATGGGCACATGATTACCCTGATCGAGAAAGCGGGCATTCATCTCTTTCGAGTGGACGAGGTGCAGAAGCCTATCCATACACGTTACGATGGGACTGGGCCGACGATCTCCTTGAGTGGTTTGATTTCTACTTGAGAGACATTGGTCCACAGCCTCGGCTAATAGCTGAGATTCAGGATAATATGGGGGGTTGGCGCGTCGAATCTACTTATCCTCCTGAAGATATTGAGTGGCTTATGATGGGCATGAATGAATGCGAGGTTTTGTCTGGTGGAGCAACAATCACCTCTACGAGTCAGACAACCATTGAGTGTCCAATGTTCGAAAACGATACCCGCATAGTCGGAATGCCGACATTTCACGTAGAAGCACAGATCTCGATATTAGCGACATCAGGCCACCTCTTTGTAGAAATGGTTCGTGCATCCGATGGTATGCATCTTGGACATGCGGTCATGGATCTTAGATTCCACGCTGGTGGCAAGGATGGCCAGGTTTTGACACCAGGAAGTACTGTGATTGCTAAAATGGAGTTCTTCGGCATGGATGTCCTTGTCCCTGCAGGTGATGGGATTCAGTTACTTGTTAGTCAAACAGGAGAGGATTACATCCCAAGTCCAGTTTCAACTCAGGCAGTGACGATTTCGCTTGACGGGGACAGTATCATCGGTCTTTCGACAGTGGATAGAACCTGTGAAGACCTATTCCTGCCGCCGATGCATGAAATGTACTCACAATGTACCATAGATGATAATTCAGAATAATCGTAATTATTGAAACGTCATCTTTTTTCGTTTAATCGACATAATTTCTACCAATGGGTTGGAAAAATATTCTATTGTTCGGTTCCGTTAATGGTGGATTGATGGCAATCCTGATGATTCTCAACGTTATTAGTAGTGTGACTGACGATGTTGATTTCGCATTGGCAATGCTTTCATTCCTTGCAGTGATTCTCATCCCACCCCTCAGTCTTAAGCGAGCCAAACCGAACGAGGTCAGCCTAGTCCACCTGATTCCCGTTTCATTTCTAACATTCATTATTCCAGTATTCGGAGCAGTCTTTGGTGGACCAGACATGGGACCCGAGTGGTTAGTATTGATTCCAATAGCAGCAGTAGGAGGCGCTTTCTGGAGCCTTCCATTTGTTGGATGGAGTATCTACAAAGGTCGCTATCAAGATGTAGGTCCTGGAGACAAAAGAATGACTGAATCTGAGTAATTTCTTTGAATGTGAACCCCTATCTATTCAGACGAAGATATTGAGTATCAGATTAAGGAACAAGATTAATTCGAAGCAAATCAGTAATTTCAGTAGCAATCTCCTCTAAACCAGTCATCTCAGACTTAGCACGAATGGAAAGACTAGTTTTTGCTTCAGTCCCTGAATTACGAATTCCGAAGGATACCTCAATACCGTCGATATCACCACGGAGAAGGAAGAGCCCTTTTTCTCCTTCAATCCCTTTTCGTTTGAGATTTATTGCTCGTTCCTCGAAGAATTTTCTAATCATTTCTTCGATTCTATCTGCAATCGGCCCCTCCCCAGTCCATCGAGATCGATCAGTTCCATGAATAGAGACACGTCGCTTCCAACCAGGTTTGAATGCTGAAGCAGCATCCATACTATTGAGAACAGCACGCGCCATCAGTTGTGAGATTAGTGTTGCTGCACCATCGCCTACTAAGGTCCATTCATCATCAATGATGGGATGAGGCGAGGCAAGAACTAGATGGCCAGAATCCTCGGCTCCGATGATTTTTGGCCAAGAACTCTTCTCCAAACTTTCAACTTCCAATGCCTTGGTTAGCCAGCGATCGCCAACAGCGCATTCATGAATTACGACATTACCGCGTAGACGCGACATCGATGCAGTCAATGCAAGATCGGTTTCAATTGAGAAGGCTACCGTTATTCGTTCGATTCCATTTACGTCCCATGCGCGCATCAAATCATCAGCCATTTGATCTCCATCGACAACCTTTGCACCATTGACTGTGGATTCGATTAGTAGGCAACGATCTCCATCTCCATCTAATGCGGCTCCAATCAGGCTTCCAGAATTTGGGGGATGATTATGGTACAAATCTCCTAAACTTCTGAGCAATCGATGTTCATGTGTTTGCATTTGACTCCATGTCCAAGAATCAGTGGGAGATAGGTTACCAGCGCCACAGTCTTCATTGAGTGGTGAATCTAAGTCGGAAACCTCACGGAATGGTATGCCACGGCGTGTGAGTCCAGTAGCAAACCACTCTGTTGCGGCTCCACCTGATGAATCAAGAAGTAGTTCGGAAATACCAAGAATTTCTGGCCAATTTATTGATTCTACTTCAATCGCTAAATCAGCAGCCATCATTTCAAATCGTTTTGCAAGCGTGTTTCGATGCCCATTTTCTGCATTGACCATCTTATCTGGGCGACAAAGTTCAGGTTCAGGCTCCCTATTTTCTTCTCTCTCAGCGATTTTCCAGACAATATTCGCGACACGCTGTTCAAACTCAGGCATTGATTTCCTTCCTCTAGCATCGAAGAACTTCACACCTGAATCAGTTGATGGATTATGGCTTGCAGTCACCATTAGTCCAGCGTCAGATTGAGTTCCGATGACCGAATTATGGAGTCCCGGAGTCGCAACTAGTCCACCATGAATAACTTCAGCTCCAATTTGGTGAAGGCCATCTGTTAGTCCAGAGACTAGCATTGCGTTGCCGGGGCGCCTATCCCAACCGATTACAATTTTCGGCCGACGCCCTAGGTCTTCATTCAGCACTTCTGCGAATGCCATCCCAAGAAGCATGAATGCCCGCCCATTCACTTCGCGTTTTTCGATAATTGCATTCAGAGCATCAATGTCGTTTGGTGGTGCTGCTCCTACACTCCCTCGGATTCCATCCGTTCCATGCAACAGAGGACGTTCCATGGAATTCATTCCTTAACCGTCTGACCGGATTTGATCAGACCGCTCACGGTTACGTTCGGCCATGCACCGGAATTTGTTTCCATTATTGTACCTGGATTTGTTACAACATTGCATCCGAGCTGAACACCTTCACCAAGAATCGCTCCGAATTTCCTCAATCCTGAATCAACTAGTAAATCTCCTGTTTCACCATCGCGGATTAGGATGTTACGTCCATCATTCCGAAGATTGGATAGTTTGCAACCTGCACCAAGATTGACACCTGTTCCAAGAATGGAATCACCGACATAGTTGAAATGGGGGGCTTTTGCATCTGGAAGTAGTAATGAGTGCTTGACTTCAGTGCAATGGCCAATCACAACTCGTGCACAAATCCACGAACCCTTTCTGACATAGGCACCTTGCCTAATCTCGGCATTTTCACCGATGAATGCTGGACCTTCAACTAGTACACCTGGGCCAATTTTTGCCCCAGGATGGATGTGAATAATGCCATTGGAATCATCGAAAATTGTCCCAGAATGGGGTTCAGGTATAGATGAACCTAGAGAAGTAAGCATTCTTTCAAGTTGAGCCATGAGACCCTCAGCGGAATTAGGGTCAAGAATTTCCCAAACATTGTCATTCATCACGGGCCAGTCGCCGTTTTCGCTCAATGTCGGAAACAAATCCTGAACGGTGGTTCCGACTGGTGGCATGAGAGGTCATCCCCCCCGTCCATTCATGAGTCGTCCGGCTGTTCGACCATTGATTGTGGTCCAGCAGCCATCACGCTTGTAGTAGCATCCTCTTCGTATCGTTCGAAATTTTCCTTGAAGAGATTTACCAGATTCTCTGCTGCAGAATCATATTCTTCTGGGTTTTTCCACGTGCTTTTCACATCGAGAATCTCAGAGGGAACGCCTTCACAATTAACTGGTACTTCGAATCCAAAACGTGGATCAATTCTCATTTCGACATTGTTCAGAGAACCATCTAGTGCTGCGTTTAGAAGAGCCCTCGTCCATCGGATTCGAATACGATCACTCTTACCATAGCCTCCTGCAATCCATCCAGTATTAAGCATCCAGCAGGTGGCTCCATGATCATCGATTTTCTCCGTTAGAAGATCGCCATAGACGCTTGGATGCATAGGCATGAAAGGAGCTCCGAAACACGCACTGAATGTTGCTTTCGGCTCTTTGACACCCATTTCAGTTCCTGCCACTTTTGCAGTATATCCGGAGATGAAGTGGTAGGCAGCTTGAGTAGGATTCAGACGCGCGATTGGAGGTAAAACGCCGAATGCATCACAGGTTAGGAATACCACGTTATGGGCATGGCCAGCCATACTGCTTGGAACACGATTTTCAATGAAATCGATAGGGTATGACCCTCGCGTATTTTCTGTCAAGCTACCATCATCAAAATCGGGGACCCCTCCAGCATCGAGGATTACATTTTCAAGGATTGATCCAGGCATTCGCGTGGTGGCAAAAATTGCAGGTTCGTCCTCTTCGTTCAATCGAATCATCTTCGCATAGCATCCACCTTCGAAATTGAACACGCCTTCTTCTGACCAACCGTGTTCGTCATCTCCGATTAAAGGCCGAAGTGGATCGGCGGAGAGTGTTGTCTTTCCAGTCCCAGAAAGTCCGAAGAAAACCGCAGTGTCACCTTTTTCTCCAACATTCGCAGAACAGTGCATGGGTAGGTGACCCTTGCTCGGAAGTATGTGATTCATGATCGAAAAGATGGATTTCTTGATTTCCCCTGCATAACGCGTACCACCAATCAGAACAATTCCATCAGCAAAAGAGATGACGACAAATACCCCTGAATTCAATCCAGGTGTATTCTTCGGGGCCTCAAAATCAGGTGCGTGTAGGATTGTGAATTCTGAAGCACGTGTTTTGATTTCTTCAGGTGTTAGTCGAAGGAACATGTTTCGTGCGAAGGCGGCATGCCATGCACTATTTGTTAGAAGACGGATAGGAAGTCGCAAATTGGGATCTGCTCCACATGCTAAATCTTGAACATGTAACTGATTGGAAGAAGAGAGATGTTGGATTACCATTGCTTTCAGTTCGAGATAACCTTCCCGTGCAATTGGCCGGTTAACATCGCCCCACCATACTGCATCTGTGAAAGGTGTCTCATCGACAATGAATCGGTCATGGGGAGATCTCCCGGTTCTTTCACCGGTTTCAGCAAGGAATACACCATGGGCGGTCAAGCGCCCCTCCTCCCGTTGGAGAGCCTGCTGGACTAATTCAGAAGATTCGAGATTCCAGTGTACATCGCCTCTAGGTTCGACACCTATGCTCTCTAGTCGTGGCTCGGTCACGACCCCTGCTGTGCCCATTAGGGGCAGAACCATGCTCCCACCGGTCCACAGTCCACCCTTCAATGATTGGGCTCAATAGTTTCAATAGTTTGAGAGTTCAGTGCTTTTCACCTTTCATCGATGATACCTTCAATTCAGTCAAGTGGCAGGATAGGGTATGGAAACACCTCCTGATGAGGAGGACCGCTTTTTGCAGGAGCGGCAATTCGGCATCGGCTCTGGAATTGATGTATCCGATCTTTTGGGAGAAGTTGCAGATTCGTTCAAAGAAGAATCTCAGTCGGAAACGACTGAAAAGAAAGAGGAGGAAGATGCAGCAATAGGAGAAATCCTCGATCCATTTGCAGAAGATATTGGTGTAGGACCTGGACGTGTCATGCGGGATGGCAGCGTTCCAGTCGCTCCTGAACGGGATTTGATTGAAGATATTGCTATACAGGGCGAGATTCGCCTGAATTGGGCATTAATGGGTGCAATGATTACGGTTTATTCAGCAATTTCAATTCTAGTAGGAACAGTCGTTGAAAATCCACTTTTCGCTTTTCTTGGATTGCTCACTCTTGCCGGGTTCGGATTCACTCTGGGAGAGCGATGGGTACCTCGTCTGGCGATGCGCCAACTAGGAATTGTGTGGCTCATTATTGCGATGAAAATCCTCTATGGTTTAGCGATTGAACTTGGCACCTGGGAATTGTTCGGGATTTTCCCTCTAAGCGAGAATTACGTGGGTGTTCTTCTTCTGGTATTGGTGGGAGTAAATGTTGGCGTTGCTTATCGATATGATGAGGATGCAATAGCTGCACAAGCGGTCTTAGTTCTACTAGCAATTTCTTCCACTGCTGGTTCGTTGTTAGGAGAAATTGGTGTATCTGGAATGATCTTTGGGGCTTCCGTTTTGTTTCAACTACTTGCATTACATCGGAAGAGTGGAAATCTCGCTTCCCTCGGTATAGCCTCCTCGAATCTATGGATTGGTATGCATGCACTAACCACTGGATTCGAGATAGGTTCGCTAACAGTAGTCCCTATTGAAACACCAATGGTCCTTTTTCTTCTGCTGATTTTCACAAATGCCATCAATGCAGCTATGGCTTCCCGATTTTCGTCTTCTGAGAATTGGTTCTCAACGGGGCTAAACGTCGTTGGGCTTGGTCGTCCGGGTCTTTGGTCTGTTTCCGTTGGTTTAGGTCTAATCGGAGCGCTGATGGCTATTGGTGCAAATCGCGAGGATTCCTCCTTTGCTCTTGCAATGGTTACAGGTTTATTGACAATATTCAGCGGTTCATATCTTACGGTACGTGGGGTGCCTCCTTCTCGAATTCTTACTCTGAATGGAGGCGGGTTATGTCTAATCACATTCCTTCTCATCATTTTTGATGCTGGTTTAGTCGAACTCCCATCATTCATAGATGCATATGGGACTTTTACAGTGGGTGCGGTAGCAATCGCAGCTTGGTTGATATTATCGAATCAAGATAACGTTACGGATAGAGTACTTTGGACTGGATCAGTTAGCATTGTTGTCCTATTGACGGTCTTGATTCCAGCACAATCTGTTACTGAAGGAGGAGACGGGGGACTACTCCTTCTTGGTTCAATACTTCTGATGATGATAGCCACAACTTATCTCGCAGTACAGAGAAACTCTCCTAGTCTTTCTGGAGTGACGGCACTACTTCCATGGATGTGGGTTCTGGTCATGAGTGCTTTCACCTCAATAGTGATGACTATTTCAGTAACTAATGATTTCTCAGGCCTTCCAACTGTTCAACTTGATGGAACACCTCTAACTCTTTTCCTTGGAGCGAGTGCAATTCTGCAACTCATTGTTAACCTAAATTCCCCAGATGGGGGGGTCAATCTTGCTGAGCGGTTTCTTGGGACACAAGAGGTCTCCGCTCGTCTTCGAGACTCAGGTTTCATGAAGGTCTGGAACCTCGGTTTCATACTCGGTATAATCGCATTGTTGTCAGTTACAGTTCAGAATGGCATGACTGGAAACCATCTCCTGATTTTGTTTTCTGTATTTTTTGGAATTCATATCGGAGCTGATGCTTTTGATCGCCATCAGGGAAACCCACGTCTCCTATTGCTGATGTGTGCTCTTACGATCTATATTCTGATATGGCGTCATGAAATGTCTGCTTACTGGATGGTACTTCTCTTAGTTGGTACAAATTCTCTTACATGGACTCATCGAGATAAAAACGAAGAAAGTAATCTGCATATTCTGAATCTCTCAACTATTGGATTCGGAGTCCTTGTTTGGGGGACCAGCATGAACCGTGTGGCCACCTATCCGATGACACCTCCATTCTTACTCGATGATGCTGGCACTGCTTGGATTATGTTCATCTGTGCCACGATACCTATCCTAGCCTTCTTGCCAAGGATTTCCTATCTTAACGAAATCATTCGCTCATCATTTGCTGCACTTTTCCTGATGTCAAGCATAACGATTGCTTTCCTTCTCACTGGGCATTCAGCATTGCATTTGTATGCAGCCCTCGTATTATTTGCAATATCTAGTCTAATGATTGCAGTGAATGGGGAATTACGTTCCGAGATTCAGCAGGCGTCTACTCGTGATAAGCAACTTTCCTCGCTAATTCAAGCCCAAGAAGTCATTCAAAAACTGTCTTCTGAAGACGTAGTAGGCGAAACAGAATCTCGAAATCTTCTGATGTTTAGCAGCGAAGCATCTGCTGAGGCAGCCTTGGCTTTATCATCTGAAGATCGTGCCAAAACAGCGGTTGCACAAAGTGGCTCAGGTATGCGAATAATTGATCCTAGGATGGTGGAATTGCTTCAGAAGCAGAAGAAGCGAGCGAAGGTATCGGATGCCTCAGGCATTCGAGATTTGATGGTTGGTGATATCCATCACCGCCCTGTCGTAGTAACTTCCTTTCTTGGAGTGATGCTAGTTGCAGGTCTCGCCATCGCTTTCCTATTTCCATCAGTTCTCATGTTGGCAGTCATCGGAATTGGCTTGCAGAGCATTCTATTGACGATGGTATCTCGATGGAGGGCTAGTGAGAGTAATTTGGCGTTGCCAGATATTGCTGGAATCGAATCACCAATTGCCATCACTATGGCCGGAATCGCTGTAATTGTAGGATTGGGATCAAGTGTAGTTGGGGCTTCAATTAGTGACCAACGCTTGCTCCTAATCTTGGCTGCAGTGAATCTAGTTCTCGTTGCAGTCTCACTCTTTGGTAGAAAGGATGTACTCAAACGAATCCCTTCTGCATTGGAATGGATGCTTGGAACACTCTTCATCTCCCGAGTTATTGGCATACCTCTTGGAGGCACCCCTTCTTTCGGTGGCGTAAATGTGCTATCAGATAATTATCCGTTAATCGGTTGGACATTGATTTGGATCACCCTAGAATGTGTTCTTCTTGGAATGGCCCTCCTTTGGGATTGGATCGAAGGCAGACGTCGAGAAGCGGGTCTAGACGATCATCGAAGTGCTGGTGGAAGAGTTGTTTGGGCCTTGGGGATTGCATTAATCTCTGTAGGTCCAGCAGGATTGGTAGCCTCAATTCTTGGACTTCGTCGGGGAATTCAATGGACTCAACCCGCAGTCCTAATGGGTACTGTAATTGGTATAGCTACCTCTATTTTCGCAATCTCTGCTTCGGTTTCAATCCTTCAAGAAAATCTTAGTTATATTCTGATATCTATAGGTTCTATTTCGTTTGCTGCGACGTTGTTAACCATTCAGGAGCCCCGTCGTATTTGGACTTCAGCCCACCTTATCGATGCACATATCTTGTTGGTTCTTGGAATCCTCATTTCACCGTTTCCAACGATTGCGTTCCTCTCGATTTTACTGATTCTTTCGACGCTCACTTGGTTAACCGGTATTCTCCAATTACGCAAGATGTTACGATTTTGGGGAGCTACAGATCTTGTATTTGCAGGCCTCATGGCAATTCTCACAATGGGCTCTGAATTACTTGAGCCAACGAATGCCTTCATTGCCCTGATTGTTCTTGCTGTTGAACTTGGATTAGTGGTATGGCTCGCTCAGAGTCGTCAGGCAGCAATGATGGCTCAGGAGTAGCCAACTTGAATCTAATTCAGTGGATAGGTTGATTCGCAGTGGAAGAAAGCCGAACCTGATGACAGGACCATGGATTGCCGATGCCTCTGAAGAGGAAGAGCATCCGACAGTGCCTATTGGTATCAACGAGATGACAATTCCACGCGTTGCTCTTGTGATGTCTGTCGTGACGCTAGTTGGAATTCTCATTATGGGAGGAGTCATTGGTTTCTCTTTCGTATCTTTTCTCAATAGTATGGATGAATCCTTGGCTGCAGGTAATGATGATGTTCTCATGGAAGACGGCCGCTGGGTATGGGAACTCCACTTCTTGTTTGATACCTGTACTCCTCGAAATGATGCATGGGAAATGCCAGAGGTGTTGTCAGATCAAGATGACGAATATCTCTATCCTGGCGAACTTCAGTGTGAATGGTTGCATCAAGGAGAAGGCGATCGTGCTGTTGTTGTGATTTACAATCGTGGCCCTAGTTCCGTAGATCTCATGTTGACTTCAGACCATGAGTCCATCGTGTTTGGCGAGAGTGATGAAACAAGTCTATTGGTCCCTAGTCTAGGTGGCGAGTCATTTTATCTTGCAATGCTTGATCTAAAGGAGGATATCGACGAGACCTCGTTCACAATTAATGCCTCTCATGTGACTGTAATGGATGCAGTTGTGGGAATGGACATCAATTTGATGCGTGGCTCTACTACAGAACCAGTTCACAGCGATCCCGGGGATCGCCTCCAAGTCAACTACAAGGTATGGGATGCAGATACTGAAGTACTCCTTGATGAGGGTGATCTTCCTGCAACTGCTGGGCCAGACGCGATGTGTGAGACTGGAGCTCCTTGGATTTGCTACATAGATGGATTTCCATGGTCTTTACTTGGGTTGGATATTGGCCAAGATCGAGGTGTACTTGGGCCAGGAACGTCACACATCACTCTATTACCTCCTCCAATTGCTTATGGTGGAAGTGAGGGACATGAACTTGAGAACTCATGGCTTAGATTTGAAGTGGAATTAACACTTCTTGCTGCAATCTGATTGGACCCGAAATACCCATACCGTGATGCCCTGAGTCAAAGCTATGAGCGAAGGGCATCAAGCGGTCAATTGCGATGGCCGCGCTCAATCTTGGGCCACACGGCGTTTGAAGCCTAGTTCACAGCGTAAAGGTGAGCCGGAGGTCCATATGAACGATCATATGCGACGTCTTTCGACTCCTTGGGCGATTGCTGTTGAGCGCTCAATGCGTATCGCGAACTCTGAAATCGCACCGGGAATAATTCTTGATCCTGCTTGTGGTTCTGGTATCCATCTTGCAGCCATGTGTCTTGAGACCGGGCGGGTCGGTCTCGGAATTGAGTTAAATGAGGAAGCAGGACGGTTTGCAGCTGCGAATATGAATCGTCTATTGGAGAAAGGAGGTGGCCCGGCTAGAGATTCCAATCGTATTCTTATTGGGGATGGTTTGGATGCTGAAAGTGCTCTCAAAACATATCATAAATCATTGCAGAATTCTAACTTTTCCTCAGCCCCACCAGTCTCCTTACTTCATGTTGATCCTGCTCGTCCTCTCGATGCTCAAAATCATACTTTGGATGAGATGGCACCACCCATTGGTGAACTTCTCAGCGCATGGGTACCACTCATGAATCAAGATGAACTTGGTCCTGCCCTATTGCTCGATCTTTCTCCACGTCTTTCACGAAAGCAAAGAGGTGAGATTGATGCAATTCTCGATGAAGTAGCTCCAGGGTCTTCTAGGACTTGGGAATGGCTTTCTCAAGGCGGTGGACGGATTGATCGGTTGTCGGTTTGGGTAGGGCCCCTAGCAAGTGAATCATCTCATCGAGCGATACGAATGGGCGCGAAAACCGTCCTCCGAACTGTCGAAGCAGAGAGCCCAACCCCGTTCATTTCTGAGAAACGGGGAATGCCCCCCTCTTTCGACCAGTGGATTGTAATCGTGGATCCGGCAGTTGTTGAGGCTCGCCTGCATAGTGCATGGCTTGCCTCTTTCGATTCAGCGGGGTATAATCCGATTTGGCAGCGCGCCTCTCTTCGTCGTCCGATTCTCGTAAGCGACACTCCACCTCCGGATTCAATACGCGAAGATCCGTTCACGGTCGCGGTGGGTAGAGTATGCGGGCATCGATTGAGTTCGCCAGACATGGAAAATGCTCCTACGGTTGCGAGAGCAGCTGAAAGATCTGGTATTGGACACCTAGTTCTTCGCTGTGAGGTTGATCCGGAACTACATCCGAAGATTCAGAAACGGTTGAACAAGGCTTTGAAGGGCGTTGAAGGGGATCGTGGTTTTATCGTAGATGTGCCAGTGAGCCGTGGTGATAATTGGCACGTTGTGCATGTGACATGTGTCGAATCCTGATTTACGAAATCGAGGACCTGTATCGTTCCATTCATATACGGGGGGCGAGTCGGTGGGCTGCTCGTAAGGGCCATCGGGTGACCGATGAACACGGGGGAACCGTAGAAATGAGTACTGAGAACGACTTCGGAGAAGATTTCCTGTACATCCTGCGAATCGCAGACGCCGACATTGACGGTGTGCGACCGATTGGGATGGGGCTAACGAATGTGAAAGGCATTGGCCGCCGTACTGCACGCCGTATCTGTCAACTTTCTAAGATTGATCCCAGTAAGTTGGGCGGTCATCTGGATGATTCTGAGCAGGATCGTCTTCGTAATACGATTGATACTTATCCATCTCTCGTTCCAGGCTGGCTTGTCAATAGAGAGCGTGATTTAGAGACTAATGAGGACGCTCATCTTTTCTCTCTTGAAGTCAAACTAACTCGGGACGATGACATCGCTCGACTCGCCGAAATGAAGGCATACCGTGGCCTTCGCCATCGTAGCGGTCACAAGGTTCGAGGACAGCGTCTCCGGAGCAATGGTCGCAGTGGTCTAACACTCGGTGTTGAGAGGAAGAAGGTTTGAGGAGGGGATTGAATGGGCCAACCAAAGTTTTCACGTCCTAAGACACAGACCCCCACTCACCCGTGGAAGGCTGAGCGAATCGAAGAAGAACATGCTCTCAAGGAACAGTACGGCCTCAAGCGTATTGGCGGAATGAAGGAGATATGGCGTGCTAAGAGCGCGCTTCGTCGCCATCGTCAACTTGCAATGAAACTCATTGGAAGAGTCGATACTACAGAAGGTCACTTCATGCGAGAAAAGGGAGATTTTCTTTCTTCAATGCACCGTAAAGGCCTGATTTCGGAGGAAGCAGGATTAGATGATGTTCTACAGATTAATGTTGAGAATATGCTTGATCGACGCCTACAGTCACAGGTTTACTACAAGGGATTCGCGCCCTCTATGCGTGCTGCAAGGAACATTATCGTCCATGGACACATCGTTCTGGGTAACCAGAGGATGAACGTACCTGGTTACCACGTCTTACGTCATGAGGAAGCAGAAATTGCTTACCACCCTACTTCGAAGTTTAACAATCCTGACCATTCGATGCGTCAGGAGATGGAACGTCGCCGACAAACTGTTGGTGGTGATGCTGAAGAAGATTCAGAACCTATCCCAGATACTCGTGAGTGGACCGAGAAAGATGTTGATCAGATTAAGCAAGACGCCGCAGATGTTGATGCAGCAGATGAAGAAGGAGGCGATGAATGATGGGTCATAAGGCAATAGTTCACATCTTCAGTTCTCACAACAATATCTTGCTTACAGCAACTGATTTGACCGGTGCTGAGACAATCTGTAAGGTGTCAGGCGGTATTGTTGTTGGTAAAGGCTCTGCAAAGAGTGGACAATTCTCCTCAACTCGTGCTGCTGAACAGATTGCTGAGATGCTCACTGAGAAGGACTTTGATCAACTCATTGTGAAGTACCGTGGCGCTGGTGGTAATCGGTCACCTTCTGCTCCAGGTGCAACTTCGGCAATTCGTGCTCTAACTCGTGCGGGTATGACTATCACTCGCATCGAGGATGTTACCCCTATCCCAACGGATGGGACGAAGAAGAAGGGTGGACGACGAGGTCGCCGGGTTTGAGGAGGAATGGATATGGATTGTGAAATCATTGAAGAAGAAGACAACCGAATTCGGATTTTGCTGACGGGAACGGACAACGCATCTGTGAACGCACTTCGCCGCACTATGATTGCGGATACTCCGAAGATGGCAATTCATCAGGTTCGATTTACCCAGTCAACTGAGGTTACCGATGATGGGACAGTTTGGGAAACAGTTAGTCCAATTCCTGACGAAGTCATCGCGCATCGACTTGCGATGACTCCTATTCCATCTGACACTCAGGATTTTTCGTTTGAACACGAATGTATCAATTGCAAAGACATGGTTGAGTCGCAACGTGGCTGTCCATTGTGTAATATTGTCTACACTTGCAATGTCAAAGGTACTCCGGAAGGTGTCGCGGTCAAGGCAAGAGATCTCGAGGTTTTTGGCGATCTCTCACTCTCTATTCCAGAGGAATTTGCTGACATCACTATCACTAAGCTATACAAGGGCCAGATGATTTCTCTCACTGCTAAGGCAAAGAAGGGCTACGGTCGTGATCATGTGAAGTGGCAGCCAGTATGTGGTATCGCTTTCCAGAGTCGTCAGCATGCAGTTCTACATGACAAGAAAGCTGCTAAGTCACTCTGGGGACTCGGGCTCACTGTTACTGAGAAAGACTTCGGAAAGAATGGACGTATTGAGGATATCCATATGGTAGAAAAAGTCCGAGCTGACCTCCATCATGTGGGACCAAGCACTGACCTAGGTCGAGATTTCGGAGATGCGATTACTCTGGAAGATGTCGATGGCGAATTCATCTTGAGTTACGAGACAGATGGATCAATGAAGGCACGCACTGTTTTCGAGCTCGCAACCGCATCACTTGGAGAGCGTTTTGATGCGCTTTCAGGTGATTTGGACATTGTCCTTTGATTGAGCGTGGCCTCAATGGCCGTCGTGACGACTACGGCAAAATGCGGCGGACACATCAGTTTGGCTTTTACAGTTCATTCAGATTCTGATGAACTTCATGAACAGGGTTCAATGGGAATTGGTCTCTGTCTTGAGGCAGGCATTTCCACATCTTGTCGTTCAGATCCAGCACAATCATCAGGTCTCACAGTGATTTCGAATGGTCTACCAATAGATTCTGAACTTCATCGATTGGTGCTTGAGGAATGCGCTCAATTCGATTCTTCTCTTTACTCGATGCACCATACTTTCGATTTGATTAGTGAATTACCCTATTCACAGGGTTTTGGCTTATCTGCTGCAGGATCGATTACTGCTGCTCGTTGTTTAATCGCCCATTCTACAATCCCTGCCAATTTGCATGAGCCTCTAATATGGGCAATCGCTCATCGCGTTGAGCGTAGACACAGTGGCGGATTAGGAGATATTACAGCTTTGCATTCTGGAGGAGTAGTCAGAAGAATCACACCGGGTGCGACACATCAGATTAATCAGATCAAACCAGTCCAAATTGGAACTGGGCCAGGACGTTCTGATGGATGGTTCACTCCCATTCCTTTGCTATTAGCTTGGCGTCCCAGTGGGTCAAAGCATACCTCCACGTACATCGATTCTAAAGGTTGGAGTCAGCGTATTCGGGCTGCTGGAGAGGATGTTATGGAGACAATATCTGATGGTTCATGGGATTCGAATCGTTGGTCAGAAATTATCGATGCAGCACATAGTTTTGCCAAACAATCCGGGTTGATTGAGGATTCTGAACGTGCATCATTACTAGATGAGGTTCGATGGGCATTAAAGCCAATAGAGAATGAATTCGAGGTCATGCTTTGCATGCTTGGAGAGAGTGTAGTCATTGTACCTCGAGAATTAGAATCTACAATTCAAATGGATGAAGCAGAAAATCTTCTTGAAAATCTCACTTCACTTGAATGCGCTCAAACAATGTTGAGTAATATCTCATGAACGAGATTCGTTATGCTCAATTAATCGAGATAGATCTACTGGCATCGCATCTAGCTTTTGTGCTCCTCTCAGATGAAGCCCGTCGCAGAATCCATGTCGGTAAATTATCGCTCCTTGGCCGTACACTTCCGTGTAACGATCTACCTGTTTTTGGGTCTTCTTACGTGGGAAACTTAGCGCTGAACCGAAAAAGTGCTTAGCATCAATCCACGCGCAGGGGATCCCATTGATACGAAGATCATCTAGGAAGAGTAGATCTGGAGTACGGACAGGTCGACCTTCAGAGATAATTTGCTCTTTCGACAATTCCCCCTGGCGTCGGAATCGTACACCTAGAGATTCGAAGTGTTCGCACAGAATGTCCTCGAATAGATCAGCTGCGAGATGGGTCTCTGATTGATCGACGTTGGCTACACGATCAGCCTCTTCAGCAATTCGAAATTGCTCTTGATCATATTCACTCATTCGACCGGGTTCTTTCAGCATCATTTTGATTCGATTCTTAGAATGATTCCTCGCGGTTAGAATTGCTCTGAAGACATTCACAGGGGGACCATCTACATATTTTGCAAGTTCAAGAATTCCAGTGCCATTTTCATATCTTCGACGGAGCTCCTTTTTCTGGTCCATAATTCGGCGATGTGAGTAGACAGATTTCTCTTGATTGATTGCAGATCTGAGCGATAGTGCTTGTTCTAGACCAATAGGATATTTTTCGATGATTTGTGCAATTTCATCAACTCGTTCTTCTTCAAGAAATCCGAATTCTCCACGTTTTACAATGAGCTTACCGATTATCTTCTGGACATCGAGTGGTACGGGGTTAATTGGCCATTCAATTTCGATAGTTTCCGGTTCCGGGTCAATATCTTCAGGGATGCCCATAGGTCGAATTTTAGTTTCAAATCGCCTGATAGCTCTAAGGCATGTCTCCGTGTCTTTTCCCCAATCGGATTTCCTCTCAGTATTATCCATAGGTATTACTCTCTCTCTCATCGGCCCTCTATGAACACCTTGGATAGTTTAGAGGAAGGCAAGACCAGGTAGGAGTGGAGCCGCAAACCGTGCCTTTCCAGAGATGTCATCTCCTTCTCCTGCAACATAGACCTCGATACTTTTGACATCTATTGCATCAGCGATGAATGATATTGCGGCCTTAATGCTCGCTGTTTCATCATGCTTCGACCGGATTAGAGCCTTCTCGGAATCTCGTAAAGTAAAGACTCGCCCCCGTGTCTTTTTGCTTCCAATTGTCAGAGCACGCCAGTATTGCATCACTTCGCCGCGTTTCGCTTCGTCTGCAAACACAGCGTGTTGCTGAATGAAGGCAGTCCCTTCGCGCATGAAGTCGAATTCAGAATCTGCAAGATCCAAGGCTTCAATGAGAAGTTCACGTTTCCAATCGGGTGTTGTTTGGATAACTAAACGAGAAACAGGTTTCTCCGAATGTCGTTCTGCAAGGCCTTTCACATTCCGCGCTGAATCAATGAGATTCTTGAGCGCTCCTTCTTCTGCAAGGATCAATACATCATCTTCGTCTACATTGGGGTCATCGATAATTGTCTCTGCTAGAGTTATTTCATTCCCAAGGTAAGAATTCCATTCCTCTGCCATATGTGGTGTGGCAGGATACAACATTGTGCCCCAAACTGTCAGATGTTTCTTGAGTTCAGATGAACCTACGCCCCCCCGTCGCATTGCCCACTGAAGGTCGGTTAGCATGTCGAAATGACTGATCATAACTGCTTCTCTAATGCGAACATCATCCATCGAATCCCACCATGATCGTAGATTACCTCGCCGTTTCGCTGCAAGCCAACTATCCATTGGCCCTATTTCATCAGAAATCTCGTCAATCAGGTTGAGGATGGAGAAAATCTGATGCATTTGACGATGATTTGCCTCTACGGCCGAATCTGACCAGTCCATGCCTGCTTCGGGATTCGAACCAAACAGGATGAAAAGACGAACAGTATCAGCACCGTATTGCTCAATCATAACTTCTGGACTTACTGTATTTCCAAGACTTTTACTCATCTTCGCTGAACGTGAGCCGAGTATTTCATCACATTGTGGGCAAACATTCCCTGTTAGATCTACATGATACTCCACATTACAGGAGGAGCAGTACGGCGTAGGCGCGTTGACCATGCCCTGACAGACAAGACGAGAGAAGGGTTCGGAAACCTCATTCATTCCAAAATCTCGTAATGCCTTTGTGAAGAATCGGGCATATAGCAGATGCATAATCGCATGTTCGATTCCTCCAATGTATAGGTCCACACCACCTTCCATCCAGTAATCGATTGTATTACGATCATACGGAGCACTTTCATTCATCGCATCACAAAAGCGTAGGAAGTACCATGAGGAATCATAGAACGTATCCATTGTATCTGTTTCACGTCTAGCATCTTCCCCACAGGTGGGACAGGTGACATTGACGAATTCTGCGTGTGAGGCAAGTGGGTTACCGCTCTCATCTTCTGAGAAAACCACATCAAGAGGGAGGCTTACTGGTAGATCTTCTTCAGGAACTGGAATAACGCCACACTTTGTACAGTGAACAAAGGGAATGGGCGTCCCCCAGAACCGTTGTCTTGACAATAACCAATCCTTAAGCCGGAATTGTGTGCTTCCTTTGCCGCTATTCTCAGCTTCGAGTGCCTGGATTACTGCCTGTTTTGCATCGTCACCATACAGCCCGTCGAAGCCATCTCTTGCTGAACCAGTCATCCAACCTAGTCCTTCGAATGCCTTACCTTCTGTTTTCGGCATCTCTCCTTCATTTTCACTGAGAACACGCCGAATTGGAATGTCATATTTTTGTGCAAATTCATGATCTCGTTGGTCATGGGCAGGAACTGCCATGACTGCTCCAGTGCCGTATGATGCGATAACGAAATTCCCTGCATAGATTGGTATTTCTTCACCTGACAGGGGATTAAGAGCCATACGTCCAAGGAAAACACCCTTCTTTTCACGAAGCATATTGATTCGTTCAAATTCAGTCAGTTTTGCACACTCATCTGCAAGAGCTCGAAATTCAACTTCTTGTTCTGTGCCTTCAACGAGTTCTTCACAAAGTGGATGCTCTGGAGATAATGTCACGAAAGTGACTCCGAAAATAGTATCTGGACGAGTGGTAAATGCTGCAATAGTGTGTTCAGAATCGACAACAGGAAAGTGAATTTCAGCGCCATGTGAACGACCAATCCAGTTTCGTTGCATCGCCTTGACGTGCTCTGGAAAACCAATATCATCGAGATCATCGAGTAATTCATCTGCATAAGTGGTCATTTTCAGGAACCATTGCGCCATCTCTTTTTGCACAACTTCGGAAGAACATCTCCAGCATCTATTATTCTTGACTTGTTCATTTGCAAGCACAGTCTCACAATCATTACACCAATTGACAGGCGCAGTCCTTCGTTCGACTAGCCCCGTTTCGTAAAATTTTAGAAAAATCCATTGATTCCAACGATAGTATTCTGCATTGCTAGTTGCTAACTCACGGCGCCAGTCGTAACTGAAGCCCATTCGTTGAAGATCTGCACGGATGGATTCTATGTTACTCCATGTTACATCGTGTGGATGTCCTCCTTTACTACGTGCTGCATTCTCTGCTGGCATACCGAATGAGTCGTAACCCATAGGGTATAGGACGTTGAAACCACGGAGACGTCGATAGCGAGCTATGCTATCTCCAATGCTGTAGTTCCGAACATGACCCATATGCATGTGGCCAGACGGGTATGGAAACATCTCAAGACAGTAGAACTTCGGCTTAGAAGAATCAACATCTGAATTGAAGGCCTCAGCCTCTTTCCAAATCGATTGCCATCTTGGTTCGATGACATCCGGGTTATACTCCACCATCGTGCATCGCTCCTCGGATTCGGTGTGAACCATCGGTCCTTCATTCTTGAATCCGGTGGACAGGTTCGCCTCTAGCGCCTCATCATACATCCAAGTCGGTGCTTTCGAGTAGGAAGAGTGCTTCACGCGTTAGTCGGTAGCGGAAACGCATTCCAACGCGGTCTCGCTCAATCAAGCCGTAGGCTTCCAGAGTCTTGAGATGGTGACTGATGAGTTGCTGACTACTCTCCAGACGTATAGCGAGCTCTTTCTGACTTAAGTTCACAATATCGTTATCAGTCGTATCTAGAAGATTAAGGATGCGACCTTGGAGGGAATTTGGATCAGGAGAAAGAAGGGGGACAGGTAGGTCATCTTCATCTAATTTAGAGTCGATTGTGGAGGGATAATATCGCATCATTCGCCCATCTCTTCTACGCCAAATCATCTCAGTTTCTTCTAGCACTTTCAGATGGTGGGCCAATTGTCCATTACTCATATCCAGTGCCGCTAGTAGTGCCCTGAAGTGGACGCCAGGGTTTGCGACGAGATAACCAACAACACGTCCCCGTTGGAATTCGCCATCGTAGTCACGTCGTCGTACCATTCCAATTAGAGCGAGGCCACCATTGAGTAAACTAATCCGAATCCACTCGGTATTTGTAACGAAGATCAGAATCATCGATAGCAGTGATGTAGTGACAATTACTGTGGTAGCAGGTGTGGCAATCTGTAGGATAAGAGGTGCAACTTCCGCCTCCTCACTTTCCATATTTGTTGAAATTGATTGGTCAGCAGGTGCCCATTGATTGAGGACTTCTTCAATTATGAAACCAGGGCCCCATGCTATACAGTGCGATTGGGTTGTGAGTGTGGCTTCGACGGTTCGATAGACTCCTTGTTCTCCATCAACGGCGATGAAGGAAGAATCATGACTCATTTCAAGTGCTCTTTCTTCACCTGTAGGTGAACTGAGTATCCAGCAACCACCGTCATTTGTCCTAACCCTCGTCCAAGTTCCTTCAAGGATTTCTACAGACAAAATTGTCTCTTCATTGCTGATTGATGTTTCTTCACCAGGTTCATTTTCATCATTCATTTCTACCGTTTCTTCAGGGTTCTCGATAATGAAAGTCAGGCTTGTTTGAATTTCGGGGATTGTTCGTAGCGTGAATAGAACTGTGTGCTGGCCAGAGGCATCATTGGATAGAGAGTGAGACAAGTCTTCGAAGATGAACGTGTCACCTTCTGTGAGTCGAACCATCGAATCATCGAGTTCACAGGCAAGCGTACTTGACCGCATGCTCTGTTCGTCACCTTGTAAAATCGAATCGATTCGTATTGCACAATCGCTTGCCCAGATGAAGTCTACAGGTAATTTGCCATTGTTTGCGAGGGCTAGATCAAAACTCACTATGTTTTCGTTTACTACAAACGTCTCAACAGAGAATGCGACATCATCGATTGGTTGGTTAGATGCTCTACATTCCTGTGCTGCGCGCCCATCTAATAGTTCGAAGTCCCTAACTGAGGACTGACCTATTTGCGGGAGATTAGCTTGCAGGACCATGTTAGAACCAGTCCATCCGCAACCATTGATGTCCACAGTAGACAATTCGTCATTCCACAGAACAACCTCTTCTCCAGGTAGAAGATTCAGTGTGGTTAGAGGTGCATCACAGTTTGCGGCTTCAAATTGATCATATATCCATCGACCCCGTTCATCAAGAACAGAGAGTGGAGCCGCGCAAGCAGCGGAATATTCTAGAACAATTTTTGAAACCCCGAGATTTTTGGCGATAACTCGAACATCGATATCTGAAGCGGTGGGTACTATCGAATCGCTAAGTGAATAGGATTCGATGCTAATATCCACTTCAGAGAGCGTTGAATCACTCGCAGTGTGGATCCAATCGAATAATTGTGCATCTAGGTCATTTCCGATAATCCATACACTTGCTGACTTTGAACCTGAAATAACCACATCGTCCAGAGCCCATTCAATCCATCCAAGATGGTGAGAATCACCAGCGTTTATTGTGGTACCTTCACCGCAACCGATTCCAGTTTCCATCGGCGCACCATCGTCTAGAGACCATAAGATATCGCAGTCATCGTAGCCATCGATGCTGACAGGATTAATTCCATCGTTATGGAGAATCGCACTAATTACGAGATGATCCGATGATTCAGAGATATCTCCAGATGTAAATGGGAGGATAATAGCCTCCATACGAACATCGATTGGAAGCATAGTTTTCTGTTGAACATCGATTATTTGTCGATCAATCTCTACATCCTCACCAAATTGAGCAAGAATTTCGTAGGTTCCAGTGGGGAGGTCTTCACCTTTAGTGGTGAAGTCATAGTTTACGGAACCAACATTCAGAATTTCATCCGAATCTAGGGTTTCACCACGTTTTTGCACGGGACAAAGTCGGTCATCCTCCATGTCATAGACGATGGTTCCGATTGAGTCAATGATTTGGAAAGTGTAGGGGCAGGTTGGATTATACTCGATACTTTGGGCGACAGAATCTGAGTTGACGGCTTGAATTTTGAATTCAACTAGTTCACCTGCAATGAAGTATAATCCATTTGTCGGTTTCAAATCTTCGATGGAGGTGTGTAGCCCGGTTTCAGTATCTGCAGACACTGCTCCTATGCTAGATAGCAAGAGGGCGAGAACGAGAAGGATGCCTCGCTGACGCTGGCTCATGGATATTCAATACCCTCCTCCTCGTATGAACTGATTGGTGCAATACAATTGTGACCTCCGTGGCATCCATAGGTCAAATGGTTCTGCGCAGCATATGATGCAACCANGGAGAGTTCGATCGNCGTACNCANGAAGATGGNNTCGANGTTTGGGTNACACANATGGGNGCATTNATGAACATGAATACAGCNTTTATCGANNGACAGNANGGNNTTGTNGCAATCATCGATCCCTTTGATTCTAATCGTTGGGTTGAGGCTTTGGATGAAGAGGGCCTCAAGCCTACTCACCTTCTGTATACTCATACTCATCGAGACCATACAGCCGGCTTCCAGAGAATGGTTCGCAATGATTTCGGCCCTGAGCTAGAGGTTTGGGCACATCGCGAAGCGGTGGATCCTGCTTGGCTACGATTCGACGTGTTCCGTCCTATCCATGCTACTCATCTTTGGGAGCACAGCATCCGAACAGATGTTGAATGGTCAGTTGGTTCGATCAAATTAACAATCACTCATACGCCCGGTCATGCACCTGGCCATGTTACGATTCATGGTCATGGAGTGTACCATGCAGGTGATCTTCTGTTTACATCTGCATGTGGTAGGGATGATCTCCCAGGTGGAGATCCTCTATCCCTTTGGAAGAGCATTGCTCATGCTAAGAATCAGTTGATTGGACTACCTAGTGATTGGCGCCTCATTCCCGGGCATCGCTACGATTGGATTGATGGTACAACTCCTGATTGGGTTTCTATTGAAGAGTGTCTTGAGCACAATTACGCACTGAATTCTCCAACATTAGATGCTGTATTTTCNATGGAATGATCAAAGGTCATCTAGGCTCGGAATAGATGCAAGTGCCTGAGCAGCTTCCTGTTCTTGGTGACGCTGCCATTCTGGTTTCTCAACCCAACCGAGTTCCTTTGCCTTTTCAAAATCACCTTGCTGAGCATAGTATTCAGCCCATGCCGATCTACGCTCATCTTCTTCAGCGAATGCATCTTCTTGAACTTGTAATCGTCGTTGTTCAACGGACAAGCGTCGTCTTGCTGCTTGGCGTGAAATCATTGCCATCAGAATTGCAGCAAGAAGGAAGATTGCGACGCCAATCCCTCCTAAGATTCCGATTTGCATGATATCTATGCTCTCTTGTCCTTCAGTTCCCTCGTTCAAAGCAGGATCAATGATGGCACATGTTGCTCCGAATTCTGAAGCATCCGGGTCGTATGGACAATTATCACCTTGATCTGATACACCATCCGAATCACTGTCTAAGCAACCGATCCTATCGATGTACGAAGTACCTGGCTGAGATTTACAATCATCAGGCTCAAAGGCATCTTTAGTTCCGTTATCCCCATATCCGTCACGATCTAGGTCTTGGTTTTGTGATGGGAGTTGTGGGAAGGCATCAGGTTCGTATCCCGTACTGTTGTCACCAAACCCATCTCCATCCACATCAGACCATTGTGTGGAATCATCGGGAAAAGCATCACCATATTGGACACGGTTGATGACATCGATTGATTGGCCACCATGACTGCTGTTCACAGTGACGGTAATGTTGGTGTATCCGTAATTGTCGCCATAACCATCGAGATCATCATCTTCCCACTGTAGAGGATCATCTGGGAATGGGTCAATTCCATCGGAATATCCATCCCCATCCGTATCAGTACAACCAAGCATACCTCCCAATGAAGAGTTACCTGCAAGGGTGGGACAATCATCCATGTTTGGTCCTATTTGATCGGGGTATCCATCTCCATCAACATCTGACCATGCAAATCCATCCTCAGGAAACGGGTCTTCGATGTCTGCTGTTCCATCATTGTCTGAATCAGGACAACCTCGAACATCTTCCTCAGTCATTGTACCGTATTCTAATGGGCAGATATCAGCTTCTGTACCGTCAGGATTGTCACCAAAGCCATCGGAGTCGGTATCATGCCATTGAGTAGGATCGTTAGGGAACCAGTCGCCATTGTCTCCACTAGGAACATCTCCATATCCATCCTCATCTGAATCGGTACANTGGACACTATCATCAATAAATAAATCTGGGTTGTTGCCGTTTAGATTCTCGCCACAGCCATCTCCATCTCTATCTGCCCATTGTGTGGAATCGTCAGGAAATGCATCGAATACATCTGCGTAGGTATCACCATCACGGTCTGGACATCCGAAGTGTTCTAGATCTTCAATGTCTTGACTAGTGCTGTTGTAAACTGCAGCCCAAAGACTGGTTCCTGCTTGACCGCATCGATCTCCTTGGAAACCGGTTGCATTGTCACCATAGCCATCACCGTCTTGATCGCTCCACTGACTTGCTTCATTAGGAAATGCGTCTGCCTCACCATCAGGAGAAGCTAGGCTATTTTGATCAGGATTGGAGTATCCATCTCCATCAGAATCGGGGCAGCCCAACCTATCCCATATCGATCTTCCAGGTACGCCTAGGCATCCGTCTGAATTAGGTGAGAATTGTTGATCTCCTACCCAATCTCCGTCGTCATCACTCCACTGATCAGGATCGAGCGGGAAGATATCTACCTCTGAGATTTGAATCGGAGTCATTGTGGTGATAAGTTCACCCGGCCAACTAATTGGTCGTGAATTATATGCTGCACCGTGATTTGGATTGTAGTAGTTATCACCGTAACCATCCCCATCTGTATCGTTCCATTGAGTCGGGTTATTCGGTAGGTAATCTACAGAACCGTAGGGTGAAGGAGAACGTGCATCGTTGGTATTGTCAGGGTAACCGTCTCCATCCGCATCACTCCACTGGTAGAAATCGGAGGGAAAGTCATCCCCTGAATCGGACCAACCATCACCGTCTGAATCTACACAGCCGTAGACATCCTGATTGGAGGCCCCAGGGGTAGATGGGCATGTATCTGGCTCGTTTCCATTTGCATTATCCCCATATCCATCCCCATCTGAATCAGCCCATTGAGTACCATCTTCTGGAAAGGCATCGTCAGGATTTAGGTAACCGTCTCCATCGATATCTGGATCAATAATCCAATGATATATCCCTTCATCATTTCTTGAATGTGCGGAGATAATGTAGTATCCATCAGGCCCCCAATCAATACCATTGATTGTAGCGCAATTATTCCCTCCACCACCAGAATTACAGTTACCTGGGCGACCAGAAGTCATATCATCAACCAAACTACCGGTTCGAGAATTAACGACTCGGATTTTTGCGCCATCTGCTTGATAGTAAGAATGACTGAATGCAACTTGAGACGAATCAGGGGACCATGCAGCATCGAGGCAAGATGTCGAGGTAGTGTAAGAGAACAGTTGAGTGCCGTTCAAAGCATGATATACTCGCTCCCGTGCATTACTTCCACCCCAGCCTTCACAAACTGCAATCATTGTTCCATCAGGAGACCATTTGATGGCGTTCATGTAACTAAAATTTGGAGTTACAGTTCGGAAAATACTCCAATTACTCACATGATAAATGTAGAAACTTTGGTATCCGCCTACTACCAAGAAATTGCCATCTGGACTGAAATCAAGGGCATAATAGAGGGTTCCAGATCCCGGGCTGAAGCTTGTGATTTCAACGCCTGTTGTTGAATTGAAAATCTGTACTTGTCCATCTCCATTGTTTCCATCGCGGTAGCCAGTGACCGCAATAATTGATCCATCTGGACTGAAATCTACCTCTCCTGCTGTCTCGCCATTAGTATCAACATCGAAGTCTAAACTGCCGTTAAGTGTGTGATAAACGCGTAATTCTTCACCAGTTGTATGAACAGCGAATCTAGAACCATCGGGAGACCAAGCGATGTCAGCAGTCATCACATTGTTCAGATTTACAGTTCGAACAGTGTTACGTGTTGCTGTATTCATCACCTTAATCTGAGTACTATCAGCTCCCCAACCGCCATCATCGTTCAGTGCTGTAATGTAGTGTGTCGCGTTATCTGGACTGAATAGAGCGATTACCATATTCTCACTTGACGCAATGAAAGCATCCTGAAGGAACCCTCCGTTTGGCATCACCCAAGGATCATTCAAATCGCTTGTTCCATCCCCGTCCGAATCAGGACAGGCTTGCCGATCAATTGTACTGTTGCCCCACGCATTAGGACAGTCATCTGAATTGTCTATAACACCGTCACCATCTGTGTCCGTTGACCCACTTGCAGAAACATTCGGTACGGTAAGAGATGAAAGGAGAATGAATAGGATGAACAGAACCAACCCCTGATTGCGTGGCGGCTCCATGGATATGCGTTGCATCATGGCAAATAAACCGTTTTCAATACCTGCATCGAACTCTCCCTTAGAAATCCAACACGGTTGTCCGAACTCTTCAATTCCGATGCGGAGACATCACCCCTTGATGGAGGTCGAACCTGACAGGGTCAATGTTCCTGTAGAGGACCGTGTTCTTCTCCATCTCCTAGAGAATCTTTCAGAACGAGACCGGCATACTGTTGGCCACGAAGTTACACGGAATGGGATTGCTCAGGCGTGTGCTCTCCATCCTCCAAATGTTAGTCGCGCAATGAAAAATCTCGCTCGACGAGAACTTGTCACTTCACTCACTAGAAGTATCAAAGGTGAGAATCGGAGACAGAGAGCTTGGCAGTTGACATTTGATGGCGAATCTCTCGCAAAGGAACGCGAATCTCGTCTTGCATCAGCTCGCGTCTCAATTCGAGATCAGGAAGGGACAATGCTCACCGTACGTGCTGATCAAGCCGCCTCTCGTATTGAGGCACATATGAGCCTCCTCCAAGTATTGATGCACGCACAGCATGAGGGGGTACTCAACTACGGAGATATCAGATTTGGTATAATTCAAGCAAAATCATCTACTCCAGGATCTCTCACTTTGCTCAAAGGTGCCCATTCAACATACCACGTACGTCCTCCGCCAATTCGTCGTATTCGTGGAAGAGAATCTGAACTAGAAGGATTAGATGAATGGTTTGAGAGTAAAGTATCAGGAATGCTAGTTCATGGTATTGCAGGAACTGGAAAGACTACACTGATATCTCATTGGTTATCTGGCCTTCTCGACCGTATGCATAGTCTCCGTCTTATGTTCTATCCTTGCCATCCATGGGACACTCCTCTGGGTCTTGCCATCAGTCTTCTCCATCGTCTTGGCATCGAATCCCGTTCTAATGATTCATGGGATCCTCATGACTTGTTGGATACTTTACCCCGCACCGCTGGTGCCCCTTTCGACATTGATTTGTTTAGAAGGCGTTTGACAGAGTATCTCACAGATCCTCTCGCGCTAAGAGAGAGAGTATTTCCAGACCATGAAATGGAATCAGAAATGCCACCTTACATCCTATTAGTAATCGATGATGCTCATCATCTCGCTGATTCGGGACAAGATCTGTTTGGAGCTTTACTTCAAGTGGCTGAAATCACCCCACTCCGCCTTCTGTTTATCTCAAGGACTACGATGACTTTCTACGATCGTAGAGATGTACTTACTCGAAATAGGATGGGTGAACTAGCAATTCCAGGCTTGAGTGAAGATGTAGTGAAGACATGGTTAGAAGAATTAGACGTCTCTGAACAAGCGGATCCATCAGAGGTCCATCGTTTGACTGGCGGCCATCCCTTGGCCTTGGAATTACTTGAGATGTATGGGGATGTCATTCATGGAGATTGGTTGAGTTTTCTTGATCAAGAAATCCTGAATGTTTTGCCATCATCCGATCGTGCTGTACTAGATGTTCTCGCAGGGCGTGATAGACCGATGCCTTGGAGTGAACTTGGTAAGGAAGTAAATGCGGATGGGCCACCTCCATCAAGCCTCATTGAATCAGGCCTTATTTTCGAACTAGATGGTGGATTTTGGATTCATGACGCTATTCGAGAGCGATTGCAAAGAGATCTTGGCGCAATGAAGCGTGTGCGCGGCGATTGATTATGCCATATGCCGATCTAGCCACTGGTCGAACTGAGGTTTTGGCATTGCTCCTGATTGCTGATCTACTAGTTGTCCATTGTGGAATAGTAGGAGTGCCGGTATTCCGCGGATACCAAACTTGCCCGCTGATAGAGGATTAACGTCAGTGTTGACCTTTGCAATTGTCATTTCTCGTTCACCGGAAATTTGGGTAAGAACAGGAGCAATCATTTTGCAAGGTCCACACCAAGGTGCCCAAAAGTCGACGAGAACCCATTCATCGCTCTTAGTTACTACATCAAAATCTGAATCTCCAGCGTCTACGATCTTGCCCATTGCCCTTCCCCACAGAACCAATCACTCATGAACACCTATCAACATATGGACTCCCCCGTAGAACGCGCAACTGCGAAGAACCCCCTTCACATTAGGAGTAACAATGGAGATTACCCCGAGTATCCTGACTGCTGATTTTACCCGCTTGGGTGAGACTTTAGATGACGCCCTTCAAGCAGGAATTCGTTGGATTCATCTTGATGTCATGGATGGGAATTGGGTAGTAAACCGTACCATTACTTTCGGCCCGGCGTTGATTCGAAGCATCCGAGATAGGTTAGGTGACAATATCATACTTGATTGTCATCTAATGATTACAAATGCGGAGGAAACATGGCCTCAGTATGTTGATGCGGGGGTGAATCTTGTCATTGCCCACATAGAAGCTGTAAAAGATCCTGCAACTCTGATTGACTCACTCCATGATGCAGGTGTGCAGGCTGGATTTGTCCTTAATCCAGATACGCCAGTAGATACGATCCTCCCTTATCTTCAGAATCTCGATTTAGTGCTAGTAATGTCTGTCATACCTGGTAAGGGCGGTCAGTCATTCATGCCGGAGGTTGAGGAGAAAGTGCGTTGTTTTCGCACTGCTATTGATCAACAGATTTCGGATGGCGGTCGACATACACGTTTGATGATTGATGGCGGCATTAAGGCGCATAATGCTGCACAGGTGGCTAATTGGGGTGTCGATATTGCAGTTGTAGGAAGTGGCCTAATCAACCATAAGGGTACGATTGCTGAGAACTTAGCCGAGATCCACCATGAACTTGGTCAGGCCTGAATTTGACGAATTGCAGGCCACCCTCCTTCCGGTGGTCTGAGAACTATCAAAGTCGCTGATACAAAGCAACCTAAGGGGATGACCCAATCCATTAATTCCGTATCAATTGTATTAGATAGAGCTAGTATTGTTGCAGCAACATGGAGAAGGGTACCTGCGATTAATTGACTTATCATTAGTGAACGACACTGAGAATTATTCCACATGCCGCTAGTACGTATCGTTTGAAGATAGATGCAAAGATGCCCAATCGTAGTCGATATCGCAGCACCTTTGAGAGACAAAGTAGGTACTAGAAGTAGACCTGCACCGAAATTGACTACTAGTCCGATAAGGATAACACGAGCATAGGTAGTCGTTTGTTTGGATAGTTTGGTACTTTCCAACATTGGTGATGAAAGAAGCCCCCATGCCCAAGCAGGTAGCATCAGTACGAAGAGAGAGACAGCATCGATACCCTCACCCGGTCTCATTTCAACGAGAGAATTTGGGAAAAGAGCAGGGAGTCCAATTGTTGCAATAGGAAGTGCGACGAAGATTCCGAGGGGTGTGAGTAATCCAACTAGGCGCATTGCTCGAATTTGTTCAGTAAGCAGCATACTCTCATTTTCAATCACATCTGAGAATACAGGAAGAAGGGCTTGTTGTATTGAACGCGGTACCGCCCATCCTGCCATCAAAACAATCCAAGCGATGTTGTATACTGCTACGAGTTCTAAGCCTTGGAATCCAGCAAGTAAGAATTTGTCCATTCTTGCCATCAAAGGGAGGACAACGAGTGTAAGGGCAAATGGTGCAGCGCGTATCAATATCGTTTTCATATCTTCATTTGGATGTATTTCTTGTTGAATCGATGTTACAAGTTTACGTTCTGATCTCCATACAACGTAAATTGTAGAGACAATTGCTGCTCCAGCGTATACCATGGCGAATTGCATCAATCCATCTTGCCCAATGATCCAAACTACAGCATACCCTCCAACCATTAGTAGCTTATCGATAACGCGTGCGATGGCTTCCTCTCTTGCTTCACCTACTGCTCGGAGGGCAACGCGATGGGTTCCACTAAGATACATCAGTGCAGCACCAATCGCTAGAGATAGAATAGCAATACTTGTTTCTACATTTTCAAAACCAAACCATGCGATGAGAATTATTGGCGGGAAAATAAAGACTGCAATCCGACATTGAATCCTAAGCCCGTAATGTACCATAGAGCGAATACGATTCGGTTTTGCTGGCCCGTCACGGGCGATTAGAGTAGGTATTCCGAAATCTAGAACGAGAAGCAGTGTTGCGAATAAATCGTAGACAATAACCCACCAACCGTACTCAACATCGAGGAGAGTGCTTGTAAGTATAATTTGGGAGATTATTCCGAGTATAATGTTCACACCTTCTGCCCCAAGTAGAGCTTGTGCATCACGCCCGGTCTCTGGTCGTCTTTGGTTGGTCAATATTTGGAGGGCATATTTGGAATGAAATGACTATTGTCTCTTTGGGAGGGTTCAAATCCGTCATTGAGAAGTGTACTACATGGTCACGTCAGAGTGGGTGGAGGCCGAGGTCGTCATCGTCGTTCCAGATGCCATAGTTGAGGTTCTAGACCTAAACGGAACTGGTGACCATTTTCATGTTCGAGTTATTGCCGCATCTTTCGATGGGGTACGGCCATTACAACGACAGAAGCCAATACTTGATCATTTCAAACAACATATTGCTTCAGGAGCAGTTCATGCTTTAGATCTAAAATGCATGACTCCTGAACAAGCCGAGATTGCCGGAGATACTGCTTTCCATCCTCATGGGGATGGGGGTGGGTTCTTTGGAATCCATATCCGTAGAACGGACAAGGAGTGAATACAATGACTGGATTTGAATGGACAGATGATGAACTACAAGGAATCGTGGACGAACACCTCATCGTCCTCTTCATGAAAGGAACACCAGAGGCACCACAGTGTGGTTTTTCCAACCGAGCAGCACAGGTTTTGAACCAGTTGGGCCATCCCTTTGCTTCAGTTGATGTCTTGAGTGATCGGAGAGCTATCCCTTCTGTTTGTCAATGGTCGGATTTTCCAACAATGCCCCAAGTATTCATCGGTGCTGAATTGATTGGAGGATCTGATATTGCTCTAGAGTTGCTTCAGAGTGGAGATCTTCGAACTATTGTCGAAGAAGCTCGAACCAACCGTGGTATGGACGCTGATTGGTCAAATGATTCCTGAAAAGGAATTGACCTCCATGCGTCTTCTCTGGATAACTCATCGTCATCTTGAACTTGATCTTACTCGGTCTTCTCGGCTAGGTCTTGCCAAAGCGCTTGAACGTCATGGGCATGAGATTCAATGGATGTCCCCGACTCCTGGACTAGATTATTTCGTGAATCGATCGAAACAGATAGGTTTCGGCCACTATAGTTTCACTCGTTCAGTTAGGTTAGCCTGCTCATCTTCCCTCGAGGCGGATGCAGTTCTTGTGGAATGGACAGCCGTTGAAGGTGCATACAAAGACCTCGCGCGTCAAAAAATACCTTGGTTTATACTCGATAGGAGCCCTCCTGTGAGTCGTGGTATTGTCGGGTTTATTCAACGAAGACAACATAACCGCGCGTGGCAGATTGCTCGCAAACATGCATCTGGAGCAGTCGTAAAGTCATCATATCATCAACATCTAGCTGGATCTCTCCCAGTTGCTGTGGTTCCTGCTGGAGTAGAAGTCATAAATTTTGAAATCGAACGTGAAGATCGAGAAATCCCTTGTTGTATCTACATTGGTTCCCTTGCGAAGGAAAGAGAACTAAGTCGAGTACATGCAATGAATTTGAATGTAATTTTCATAGGTTCAGGTAACGATGTTGAAAGATTGCAACGTGCGGGAGCTGATGTGCGTCCTGAATTGCAGATAGAAGCGATTCCTGAGGTTTTAGCTACAGCCGATATTGGCATAATGCATCTTCCCAATCGTATGGAATGGAGGGGTGCTTCTCCACTGAAGATTGCTGAATATGCAGCAGCTGGACTCTGTGTCGTCACATCTGATGTGGGGGATATGCCAGATCCAGATGGTAACCCTTGGTTACGACTTGTTCCATTAGGTGATGATGCTGCATTTATTGAAGCAGTGGAGGAGTTCAAGTGTTTACCTAGTGAGATAAGACAAGATCTTGGGAAGCTTGCAAGGGAATGGGCTAGACAGAAACGAGATTGGAATATTGTGAGTAAATCTCTCAATTCCTTACTCATGGATCAGATTTGATAATTGAATTGTAGAGTCGTCCCCAACGAAATCGATCAGATTCAGGATCCAATCCTTGAACCGCTATAGGTGCTTTGTTACACATTCTTTTCCATTCTTCTTCATCCTCAATAATTGATTGAATGGCATTTATCCATTCAGTAGGTTCCAATGAATTAACCACTCTTCCTCCTTCACCGATGAATTCCGCTGAAGTTGTCGATACAAGGCAGGGTAGGCCACTAGCTAATGCATCGAGTACAACTAGTGGCATACCTTCGTGTGTCGAGGGTACTAGAAGCACTCCTGCTCTCGCTGAGATTATCTCAAGTTGCTTTTGTTCAACCCAACCATGCACATTTACTCCGCTAATATTTCTTGAAAACTCTTCACATGAGGGCCCTACGATGTCGAGCTGCACATCAACTCCTAACTTTCTCAATCGATTTACTGCAGAGATTGCGATATGGTGGCCTTTACTTTTACTTCCTCTACCGACCATAAGTAATCGATAACGGTCTCGTTTTTCCGATGGAGTTTGAAGAATGTCGCTTCTGTATGGATTTGGCATGACTTGCGCACCTCTAACTCCACACTCCTCTATCCAATTCTTCCATTGTTGAGTTAGCACAACAGGATATACTGTAGCTCGTTGTAATTCTTTGCAGATACTTCTCTCAGGCCAACCGAACCAAGATTTTGAGAATCGATCAAAGTCACCTGAGTGTAGATGTACAATCGTGGGTATCCCACTTCTTTGTGCTATATGGATGCAAGACCGTTTGCGTAACCATGAGAATCGTGTTGCAGTGTGTATGTGGATAACATCTGGTACATTTTCACGGATTGAACGAGTAAATTTCCGACGCCCTATTCGCCATGCCTTAACGATATTGAGAATATTGCCATCAGCATGTGTTGGAATTGAATCAGCCTGCCACCCTTCAGGTGGATTCTTACACATTCTTCGGATTGAGGATCCCATCCCTCCACGAGTTTCCGAAGGGCCAATGTGCAGAACTCTCCGTACCATGACTTCCGGACTCCGGATGTGATGAAAGGGATTCGGGAATCGGAGTTAACCTTTCCAATCTAACCTGTGGAATCATATCTTGTTCGTTCTAGTTCATGCTATGATAGATCCGTTGGGGGCCATTCAGATTGGTGCAGGGCTCCTTGCTACGTTCCCTTTGATAGATCATTGGTGGCGGATGCGACGCATCTCAAGATGGCGAAAGTTAGAACCAGGGGATGAAAAGACAGATTCACCAATAGTAGTTGTTCTCCCAATTTGGAATGAAGAGAAAATAATTCGCCTCCGTCTCGATAATCTCGCTCAGCAGCAGTATACTGGGCATTGGTCTCTAATGATTGTTGATTCCGCATCAACTGATCAAGGTCTACAAATCATCGATACTTGGTTGAATGAAAATCCAAACGCTTTTGCTAATGCTCCATCCATTGTTCGTATGCCTCAACGTCTTGGGAAAACTGCTGCTGTTAACGTTGCATTAAATCGCATAGATCTAGAATCGATTGTAGTTCTCACCGATGCTGATGTTTTGATTTCACCAGATTCTTTGAATCGAATCTCTAGATGGTTTGGCTCAGGTTCAGATATTGGTGCAGTTAGTGGTACGCCCTATCCTATTTCTGATCCATTAACATCCGCGGAGCGAAATGAAGAGACGTATCGTAGATTCTACATCGATCAACGGATTGGCGAGAGTATAATTGACTCAACTCCAATTTTCGAAGGGTCATTACTTGCATTTCGAAGAGATACAATTGGAAATAATCGTCTCGATATGACTACAAATGCCGACGATTCACAGATTGCAATAATGATACGCCGTTCTGGATTGAGGAGTATTTTTGATTCTGAATTGATATTTCACGAGTATATCCCGACAAATTCTGTCGAGAATAATCGTCGTTCAATCCGTCGCGCTCGTGGCCTTCAAAATCTATTCTGGATGAATCGAGATCTTTGGTTAAGTCAAAAAGAAGATCAGTTTAGTCGAATCCTTCGTCGTCAAGCTTGGATTCATCTGATTAGTCCAGTAATGGTTATGATTTCATTAGTGGCTATGTTTGCACACATTGGATTGACAATGTTTCGAATCCAGAATGGGATAAGCATACCACTTGCAGACATTGTTCTGGCTTTTGTATCGTCATTCAGTATTGTTGTATTCCTAATAGGTGATTGGATTCCATTTGGTCGAACCTTGAAATCATATCTTCGTGGACAATCAATCTTGATGCGCGTATATTTAGATCGCATAATTCGGAGAAATGCAGCAATATGGGAGCCTACTCAATCAAATCGAGATGCTCTCCTTGAATCGAGTATGAGAAAGAAAGAGTTCTGACCTCTGGGAAAGGCGCGAAGCCAATCCCAGAGGCCAAGGGATGTATCTGTGCCGTCAATTCGGCAGTGTTGTCATCAGAACGAATCTATCGAGATTTAAGCGACAGAAACGGATGGGGTTCCGGATAGAACCTGACCGTTGTACTGGACAGTGATTTCTACAGAGCACTGAGCACTGCAGATGTCATTGTTGTTCTCCTTGACGAAGACGATCTCATCGGATTCCCACTGGGTGTCCGAATCGCCGCCGTTCTGTACAATAGCGCACTCATCGCCGTCAGCTGCGTTTGCCTCGACTTCACAGTCGTAGACGTTGTCGCCGATCTCAAGCTTGAAACTCACGAATGCCCAGTTAAGGTCTTCATCCGCGTAGGTCCATGCTAGGCGCAATAGTGTGTCGTCCGTTGCGGCAGACACTGCAGCGCTTGCGTCAGATGCGTCGAAGTTGTTCAGACTTGCTGCATCCGGCTGGTCACTCGCCAAGCTGTTAGCCCAGACGTATAGTACGCCTGCTAGTACAACCGTGATCGCGACCATTAGGATGGTTGCGATGACGGGGCTTACAGCCTCATCGTTCTTGTTTTCCATGTTCTTGTTCATGTTTTTGTCCTCTGCCCCAACGCTAGGAGGGGGCGTCTTGCCCATAACGCTCATTGATATTAACCTGTCTGCCGCCATGAATCGTCTTCTTGTATGTTTGTAAATGGAAGACGTCTCTCTATATCATCTGTAATTTTAACACATAATTAATCTATTTACATCAGAAAATATTGTCACTCGGACACGTAATTTGGAGCGTTCTGTTTGTAGAGTTGAATTTGTGCCTATCGGCCAGTGATTTTGGTGTACAGGGCAGAAGGACAACGCGAGGGGATGGGATGCACTCTACGAAACTTCAGGTCCCTGTACGGCATTGAATGGGGGCAGGGGGGGTATAATGGTTCGGACAAAATTCACAATTAAGGCAAAGTCATGATCTCAGGACCGCCATCTGTAATGTGCACAGTATGTTCGTATTGTCCCACCATGCCCCCATCTGCACAGCGAAGAGCAGCATAGGTCTCAAGGAATCGTATATCCTGCAATTTTTTCACTAAGCTATTCCATTTCCTCTGATGACTTTCTTCATCTTCGTTTGGGAAAGGCTTCTCTAACAATGGATAAGCCCAGCGTTCAGCAAAGGGTAACGTGTTGTATCTCTCCTCAATATAACGTGCCATTGTTGCACCCAACGGGCGGAGTTTCTTTTTTGCAACAGCACGACGAATCTCAACATTCCCTGTTACTCGGTAAATGTTTGAAGAGTTTCTAGGTGACATATTTTCTACCATCCCGCTCGATCCTGTGGTATTGAACGGCTCAACTGCGAAGATACCGCCAGAAGGCACAACGCCTCGATATCCTGGATGATTTGGTCCACAATCATGGCTTGGAACACTTACACCTGCGTGAAGGTTGAATTTTTCTAATTGGTGGCCTGAGAGGTTTCGAATAGGTTGAAAACCAGCATCAATAGCAACTTGCTCAGCAGCCGCTCCAACTTCATGCCAAGGAGTTCCCGGATGCATTTTCTCTATAGAGGCGTCTCGAGCTTCTTTTGCTGCTCGAATCTGATCAGTATGGTTACCACCATTTCCGATTTCGATGGTTATGGCATTATCAGCGATAGCGCCTTTGACATGGACTCCAATGTCTAACTTAACGAGATCACCTTTCTGGAGAACCATTTCTTCAACACCCTCGGGTGGAGTAAGTGTGTGGTCTGTTGTGAAGTGGGCAGCGATATTGTTGACTGATAGTGTACAGGGGAACGCCGGATTCCCTCCATGTCGACGTATGTAGCGCTCAGATTTCTCAATTACACTGTGCCATGTCATGCCCGCTTCTATGCTCTCAGAGACATGATTGAGAGTGCGGCGTGCCACTGCTCCTGCATTTCTCCAACGTTTCAATTCAGGGCCTTCCATCTATCTACTACCTCCTCCGAACGAACGACTCCTTCCCTCACAATCTCTGGGCCTTGCCCGTCAGTCAGAGGAAGGAATACGGGGCAACGTATCAATGTGCTGGGTTCACCTCCGGGACATAGTTCTGAGATAGTGGCTTGCGGTGGAAGACCTAATGCTGATCCTGCATCATCACAATGGCTCTGAACCTCCATTCCCGAAAGGTTTGCTGACGTTGCTGTCAACGGACCAACCACATTCAACAATGCTCTCGCCGTTGGATGAGCCATCTTTCGAATAGCAATCCAATTTTCTCCTAGTCGTGAATCCATCGGTTCATTTGCTTCAAGGATTACTGTGATCGAACCAGGCGGAAATCTATCCAGAAGATCTTCAAGATAATAGGGAATTTGCACTAGATCAATTACTTGTTTGAATTCTGCAACCGCGATACTTACAATCTTCAAATTGTCTCTTTTCTTGAGTTCAAAGATTCGGTCTAGTCCTTCTTTTGTTGGAATTACACCAAGAGCAGGCAGAGTGGAAGTTGGATAGACTATTGGAAGTGAATTTTTGATTCGATTGATGAAATCGGTCTCGAACATTCTAGACCCTCAATCAGCAAGCCAGACATCTAGATGGAGAGATGCTATACGTCGGACTTCATCGATATCTTCGGCACGTAGTAGTAATTTTCCGGAGGGGTACAGTGTGAGCTCGTAATCTCCTTCAAATACATGACAGAATCGACTTTTCAATTTACAAATGAATCCTGCTTCTTCTATTCTCTTAGTTACAAGATCCATGTTGCAAGAAACAATTTCTGGTGGTACGATTGTAAATGCGGTATCCCCACTACATACCTCGATGACCGCTTCTCTCATCATCATCACTTCACGAATCAGAGTTGGATTCATCATCCTTCGGTGGACCGATTTGTGGTCCTTTAGGTGGTCCTTGTGGTGGTCTCATTGGCCCAGGTCCCATAGGTGGTCCTTGTGGTGGTCTCATTGGCCCAGGTCCCATAGGTGGTCCTTGTGGTGGTCCCATAGGTGGTCCTTGTGGTGGTCCCATTGGACCGGGTCCCATAGGTGGTCCTTGT